>CAYHZL010000024.1:0-28141 GCA_964361075.1 uncultured Chitinophagaceae bacterium | reverse complement strand
CCAACCGGATACATTTGCCATTCTTTAAATCAATTGCGGGAATAATAAGTAACATGGTTTTATAGAATTAAATTTCACTGAAATTTTTTAATAACTGCAAACCTGCCTTCTGGCTTTTTTCCGGGTGGAATTGAATACCGAAGACATTTTCTTTTTGCACGATAGAGGGAAAATGAAAACCATATTCTGTTGTTGCCAGCGTTACCTCTTCCTGCGGCTCGGCATAATATGAATGAACAAAATAGACAAAACTTTTTTCTTCAACAGAAACGAGCAGCGGCGAACTGCGTTTCAGTTCAATCTGGTTCCATCCGATATGCGGTACTTTCACAGTCGAAGGAAATTGCACAATCGTTCCTTTCAAAAAATCGAGTCCGGAAAATTCTCCCCCTTCAAAACTTTTTGAAAACAGTAACTGCATACCCAAACATATTCCAAGCAGCGGCTTGCGCTGTGCTGCGTGTGTTCGAATCATCGGTTCGAGACCTAACACACGTAAATTTTCCATCGCCTGTCCGAATGCGCCAACGCCTGGCAATACAAGTTTTTCCGCACGCGCAAGTTCTTGCGGCACGTCGGATATAAACGCCTGCACACCGACCGCTTCGAATGCTTTTTGAACAGAACGAAGATTGTTTAAATGATAATCTATAATGCCAATCATAATAATTGATAATGGACAATTGACAATTGACAATGCTTGTGTGAAATAATTGTCAATTGTTCATTGTTAATTGTTAATTGTCCATTGATTACAGTTTCCCTTTTGTGGAAAGCACACCTTTCACGCGCGGATCATTTTCACATGCAACGCGCAACGCACGTGCAAACGCTTTGAACATCGCTTCAATTTTATGATGTGTGTTTTTTCCGTACAACACTTCAATGTGCAGATTCGCTTTCAAGTTTTCTGCAAACGATTGAAAGAAATGCTGAATCATTTCCGTCGAAAGATCGCCAACTTTTTTTCTGGAAAATTCCGCATGGAACACTAACGCCGTCCGCCCGCTTAAATCGACAACACAGCGCGCCAGCGATTCATCCATCGGCACATACGCATGTCCGTAACGGGCAATACCTTTTTTATCGCCGAGCGCTTTGGTAAACGCCTGCGCCAACGCAATGGCAACATCTTCCGTTGTGTGATGGTCATCCACATGCAAATCGCCTTTGCATGTGAGTTTGATATCAAACATTCCATGTTTGGTAAACAGTTCGAGCATGTGGTCGAGAAATCCGATGCCGGTGTGAATGTCATATTTGCCGCTGCCGTTAATTGTTACGGTGGCGGAAATATTGGTCTCTTTTGTTTTTCGTTGAATGGCTGCAGTTCGCATAGTATGTCTCTTCATAAGGCATCTCTAAAAACCTTCAAGGTTTATCTTGATCAAATTTCGTGATGTTAAAATTGTATGGTGCATCGCAAAAACAAAAACCTTGAAGGTTTCGTAGCTAATTTTTAGAGATGCCCATAAGAAAAAAAGTAGGGATGTTCCAAGAACATCCCTTATAAAGAAAATGCAGAAAATTTTAGAGAGTTTCAAGAAAGGAATTTGTTTGAAATGTAATTGCAAAAACAAAAACGCTCGAATTCAATTTTCTGATTTCGAGCGTTTTGTCTAACTATTTATTTTTTTCGCAACCAAATCCAAATATCCGAAGAACTCCTTTGGAAGATCACTTCGTTACACGACATGAGAAACAAGATGTAACGTTTACATCCTATTTTTTCTCGTTACCAACGTCCTCGTTGGCAACGCAATGTTATAATTTATTTTGTGAAGTGTTTGTCTGCCTTTGAAGAATAACTTCGTGGTTTTGTGTTCCAACGCGATGTTGAGAACAAGACGATAAAGAGGTTGTCCCGCTATTTGATTTTTATCAACAAATCCTGACTTGAAAATTCAGTTAACCAAATTGATGTAACCCTATCAGATTTAATAATGCCATTCGATATTTCTGACGCTATTTCCAATTCAATCTTGTCTTCAAAATAAGGAGATAGTAAAAATAAGTTGTAAGTTTTTGATGCATATCCAATAAGCCAGATAGGACAATCAATATAATTGGACAATTTATTTTCAATTTTGTCATTTATTCTATCCAACGCTGCTGAAACTATGTCTTCCATCAAATATAGTGAGTGAAGGTTCTTTTTTTGCCTTAGCGAATATAGATGAGCTGCGTTTCTGATATTTAATTCTTTTTCCTTTGGATTTTTATTTAATAGTTCTAAATTTTCTCGTATCAATTCAAACACATCTATAGCTATATAATTGTCGTTAAAAAGCAAAACAAAATCAGGGTTTTCATCATTGTAGTTAGGATAATTTATTCGAATCGCTTCCTTTGTCAGAACTTCAAATGATGAATTGGAGTCGATTTTTTCTTTATAGGCGCGAATAAATTTTTCAAGAATTATTCTTTCGGCCTTTTTCTTTTGTTCTGCTCTGTTCATTTCACCAAGCGGGCTAACGAACTGGAACCATGCTGATTACAATGTTCAGTGCGTTAGTATAAATGTTTGTTGACTTGTGAATTACTGACAGTATGAAAATATATTGAGATTCTAATACAATTTTTCCATCGCGTCATTGCAAATCAGTTTGTGTGACTGGTTAGCCGCCAAAATAAAATTATTTTTGAAAAATTTTTAGTACGTTATTTTTAAAATATAAATAACTTCCAGACGCATAGACCCATTTTTCGTGAACAATATTACCTTTGTTTGTTCTATTAATATCTCTGGGCTTACCCCAACTTAATATTGCCTGTTCTGAAGTCATTCCAACAAAAACCTTACCCCTTTCAATTGCAGACCAAACTTTAGTAGACCATTGAAATGTTTTCCGAGGGTCTTCCGTAAAAAATTTCTCATTAAATTTATTATTTTGACGTAAAATACTTGTAACATTTGTTCCACTCAAATTTAAATCAACGAACCCCTCATCACCCGAAGACGATTGAACAATAAAACGCACAGGGGTATCGTTGTACCAACCAGCAATTATGTCTACCACCTTAACGGGAGAACATTTTTTTATTTTAATATTTTCAAATTTATTGTTCGCTTCATCATAAAGGCTTAATTGATCCTTTTTGTACCATAAAGTTTTATTTAACCACTTAGAACGTGCACTGTCTATGTCGGCTAACAGACCTATTCCATAAAAATAAATATCCTCAGAAAAAACGCCGGTGGCTTCTATTCTTTCTTCATTATCTTCCATCTTAATAGATAATTGTGGAGAATTACCGCTTTCATCTGCAGATGTTACCACTGCAATACGCCCGACATAATTTTTATAGTCTACGCCAAAATTTTGATAGCCATATCTTTGCAACTCTTTCGGTAGTGGCAAAAAAATAAACCTTTCACCAACCCACTTTGAAAGTGGTACGAATGAAAAGGCTTCTTTGACTTCTGGTGTTTCCGCGGTTATTCGTTTCCCAAGAGATCCTTCACGTATATATGAGTTTTTAATTTGAGCATTTGAATAGTTTAGAAAAACAAGAAGAAAAAATGCTAAACTAATTTTGAGCATTGTGTACCTCATGAGGTTTGGCAGTTAACGAACTATAACTAAGCTGTTTGCAATGTTCGGTACGCTTAATAAATTTATAGTTGGAATTATAATACGGATATTCAAATGCATTCGCTATCACACGATCGCGTTTTTTGAGTTACCAACGTCAGGCACAAAAAACGTGTCAGACGTTATACACGATGTCTGACGACAACGTCGTCTGACATCTTTTCTGCAAAAAAAATGCTGCCCAACCTTCCGAAGGTTTTAAACCTTCGGAAGGTTCTCTATTTTTAATACAAAAAAAAATTTATCGAAAAACATCGTTTATTTGAACGCAATCATCGAAAACGGCAAAAACAAACTCCAAAACTTTTTCGCAGACTCCATTTCTTTCTCACCACTCTTCATTTCGTTCTTGTAACATGACATCCCGCCGATGTAACCTGTCATCTTGTTCTTGTCAATGCGCATTTCCATGATGTAACGGTTCATTTTGCCGCTGCACAGTGTCACGAAGTGATGGCTTCGCCACATTTCTGCGTTGTAACTTATCATCTTGATAATGTTACATCGCATCTTGAAGCGCTACAAACTGAAAATCATGTTTCATAATTTTAAATCCTTTAAATATTTTTTTCTGATTGAAAGATAATTATTTGATTGTGATACATTCTTCTGCGGAAACTATGACATCACTTTTTCTCCAATTCCAGCAACATTCTCTTCCTCCACACTCCGCCGCCATAGCCGCCTAACTCTCCACTCTTATTGATAACACGATGACACGGAATGACGATCGCAATGCGATTGAATCCGTTCGCCCTTCCAACGGCGCGTGATGCTTTCGGTTTGCCGATCATCTTTGCGACATCTTCGTATGAAGCAGTTGTAGCGGAAGGAATTCTCAATAATGCATTCCACACTTGTTGTTCGAACGGGCTTCCGGGAAAAACAAGCTTCACAGAAAATGTTTTTCGTGTACCTTCAAAATATTCTTTCAATTCTTTCTTCAACTGCACGAGATGATTATTCTCTCCGGGAATAATCGCACACTTAAAATATTTCCGCAAACGTTTAAATTGATTATCAAGCATTCTTCGATCGGTAAATTCCAACAGACAAATTCCTTTCGATGTTGCCGCCGCAATCAATGGACCAAATGGACTTTCGATCCATGCGGTAACAATGCAATCACCAGTACGGCTTTGTCCGGGCGCCTTGCCAAATGTTTTCACGAACGCATCACGAAATCCACTGTGCGAATTGTAGCCGTACCCAAGAGCAACATCATCCAACGTAACACCATTGCGAATTTGTTCGAACGATTTGCCGAGCCGTCGTCCACGGCAGTATGCTTGAAATGTCATTCCATAATTTTTGAGAAAAAATCTGCGGGCGCGTGGAGGTTCAATATTTATAGAACGCAGATACAAATCGGAATATCGTGTGCTGGGATTTTTTTCTATCATTGAAAGTAATGTTCCTACCCATTCCGGCGGCGTGCCAATAGCTTCCATCGGTTTACAAATTTTACAAGGACGAAATCCAGCAAAGATTGCTTCTTTGGTTGTAGAAAAATATTCAACATTTTTCGGAAGTGGTTTTCGTGCAGTGCAAGAAGGGCGGCAGAAAATTCCCGTAGTACGAACAGCAAGAAAGAAAACTCCGTCGTACGAAGAATTTTTTTTAAGATATGCACGCTGCATTTCGGCTGTTGAAGGAAGAGGCATCGGTTTCATTCTCCTTTAAGATAAAAATTATTTTGCAAGATAACCGACACTTTTTACGGCGACGGTTATCTGCGAATAGAATTACGGAGAAATAATACTACTAAAAGGAAAACTCTTCCACCGAAAATTGAACAGGGAATTTTTATGTAATTTATTCAACTTTCACTGAAATATTCTTCGGATAGTCATTGCGAGACGTTTTTTGTCGAAGTTCCGCTGTACGGAATCCCGTACGGCGGGACAATCTTGTTTTTCGTTTATTTTGATGAGATTGCTTCGTCGCTTCGCTCCTCGCAATGACTTTTTCAGAAGTCTCTAATAATAAAACAGAGTTGTTTATAATTCATAATTTGCGAAGGCATTCCTTCGGAACATCCTTCATCAATAGAATTCTTATTCACCTTCTCTTGCGTCTTGTGCGAACGCCATATTTCCTTCGGCGGTATCTAAGAATATTTCTTCTTTTGTGCCGAACACACGCGCACGTTCATCGTTAAATTCACCTTCCCAACGTGCAACAACAACACACGCAAGACAGTTGCCCAACACATTCACCGATGTGCGCGCCATATCCATCAACTCATCAACAGCAAAAATTACAGCAACACCTTCTACCGGCAAACCAAACGAATGCAACGCGGCGAATAGTACCACCAGCGATGCGCGCGGCACTGCAGCAATTCCTTTCGATGTAATCATTAACGTCAGCATTAATAATAATTGTTTTTCGAAACCGAAATGTATTCCTGTTGTGGTTTCTGCCGCTTGCGCAACAAAGACTGATGCAACGGCAAGATACAATGTGCTTCCATCAAGATTAAAACTATAACCGGTCGGCATTACAAATCCGACGATGCGTTTGGGAACACCGAGCCGTTCCATCACTTCCATTGCTTTCGGCAATGCAGATTCGCTGCTTGTTGTAACGAACGCGAGTGTGAACGGTTCTTTCACTGCTTTTAAAAATTGTTTGGTCGGAAGTTTAATGAGGTACGCAACTGTTCCCAATACAAGAAGAACAAAAACAGCAAGCGCAATATATAACGTACCTACTAACATGCCAAGATTAACAAGCACGCCAATTCCTTTGTGCCCGATTGTTACTGCCATTGCCGCGCCAACACCAAACGGCGCAAACTTCATGACATAACTTGTAAATTTAAACATCACTTGCGAAAGCGCATCGCAAAAAGCAACAATCGGTTCTCCTTTTTTTCCGATAGCGGACACTGCAAATGCAAACAACACCGAGAAGGCAACTATCTGCAGCACATCGTTGCGGTACATCGCATCAATAATATTCGCCGGAAATGTGTGAATGATTGTTTCCAAAAATGTCATTGGATGAGTTTCGGAAATTTTTCCAAGATCGACCATGTCACCATGCAGTTGCACGCCGTAGCCGGGTCCCGTGATATTCACAACTGCAAGTCCGATGAACAGCGCAAAGGAGGTAACTATTTCAAAATAGATAAGAGCTTTCACGCCCATGCGTCCAACTTTTTTGATATTGCCGCCGCCCGCAATTCCGGAAACAATGCTAGCAAAAATGAGAGGCGCAATAATTGATTTCACCAAATTTAAAAAGATGGTACGAAGAAATGCTGTCTCAACTCCCCACTCCGGTTTTAACCAACCAAGCAATCCACCGAAAAGCAATCCGATGAAAATTTGTTTGGTGAGAGAAAGATGCCACCACTTTTTTTGTTTTTGTATTTCCACAGACATGATGATACTCCAATTACTTCTCTGGTGAATATTAAAATGATTTGTACAATCAACCGATCATTGATTATTGATTATTGCTCATTGCTCATTGCTAATTGATAATTGATAATTGTTCACTGTTATTCCATTGCTTGCATACCCATCGCCGCCCATTCTTCTTTTGCAGGACCATACATGCCGGGCACTTTCAATCCTGCTTGACGCATGAGCACTGTCATTTGCGCGCGATGATGTGTTTGATGAAGAATCAAAACGGAAAGAACGAAACCGCGTTTCCATTGTTCGCCATACATCGGAATTTCTTCCAACAACATCGCATCGTTCCATTGAGCTTTCACTGCATCAGCAACAGTCTGCGAAAAACGCATGTACGTTTCAATGAGTAACGTAATGTTCGCAAACTGTTTGCCATCTTCAATTGAAATAGCACATTGTAATCCGGCATGTTGCGGCATTTCAGCAAGTGTTTCAGTAATGTGCCACGCCAGACGAGAGAGAGTCCTGCCTTCGCTGTACACTTTTTGATTAAGCGAATCGCTTGTTAATGTGCGGAAAATTTTCAGCGTTGATTCTGTTTCATTATTCCAAGTTTCCAAAAAATCTTCTATTGTTCTGAACATTGTACGCTCCATTAGATAAATTAATTGTAAAAATATTTGTAACTACACAGTGTGTTTTTTGTCCCGAAGGGATGCCTTCGGCATAATTTCATTAATGGATTCGCCGCGGCGAATCTGACACGTTTTTTGTGTCTGACGTTTTACCTAACCAGATGTCAGACGGTTGGGAAACACCGTCAGACATCATTCCGGTGATTCAGTTTCGATGGCTGAGTAGTACCAAATATTTACACAATCATATTTCCATCTTTCATTATCATCACATCGTCAAAGTACACTGTCGGTTTTTTGATGAGTCCATCAAGGTGGCTTGCAACTCGTACCGTTCCGCCCATAGATTTATTATCTCCGAAAGCAATGTGAATCGTTTGCATTGCTTTTTCATCCTCTAAAATATTTCCTGTCAGAATTGCTTTATCGTTTGTGCCGATGCCAAACTCTGCAACATTGCGTCCATCTTTTCCATGCGGCTCAAATAATTGAATCAATCGTTGAGCTTCTTCACCGCCGAAAATTTCTTCGGCGTAACCGTCTTTCACAACAATTCGAATTGGTGTCTTCACCATTCCAACACTTGCCATCGAACCATCTACCACAACAATGCCGTTTGATTTTCCTTCCAACGGTGCAAGATACGCTTCGCCTGTCGGCAAATTTCCCGACTCACCTTTTTTATGAAATAAGCCCGAACTTGCGTGTGCTTTTCTTCCTTCGATAGGCATTGTAATATCCGTTCCCAACGCAGAGGTAACACGAACAATTTTTGTTTTTTCCAACATGGCACACAAACGAAATGTGCGTTCCGCAATCGCATGATAATCTGCATTCATGCATCGAATCATTATTTCTTCCGTTACATTTGGCAGTGTTGCAATGCGCACACCGCATTCACTTGCTGCGCGTCGTGCATCGGTATGAGTTAACGATTTGGAAGTGGGACATAACACGACATCAACCATCTTCATCAATTCGGCAACTTCGCGCGGCGGCTCTTCGCCGTTCGTTTTGCGTGGAAGAATTTCGACAATGAATACTTCGTTACCGAAATCTTTCACTGCGTTCCACAACGCATAACCAATTGTTCGCAATGGCTCATCTGTAACAACAAGAACTTTTTCTCCAGACTGCAATCCCATACAATCGCGCACAGCAATTTGTGAAGCGGCATAAAGTTCATTTGAAATGTTCATAATCGTAAAATGGTAAAAGGTAAATGGAAAACGGTTTTTTCAGTTTACCGTTCTTCTGTATCTGATTAAACCACTTAATAATGCATCAACCGTATCAATATGGTTTTGTATTTTTTCAACATTGTCTTTATTGATAAAATGTAATCTGGAAACAATTTCAAGTTGTGTATCTAATTCGCTTAATGAAGCGCGGGCGATCACAAAAAATTGTATTGCATCTTTCGTTCCCTGTCTTGCAGCACCTTCAGCAATATTTGATGGGACTGAAACAGCAGCACGTCTCATCTGATTGGTCAAGCCAAATTTTTCATTGTCTGGAAACTTCTCGGAAATACTATAAACAGAAGTAACCAAATCAATTGCTTCCATCCATACTTTTAATTTTTTGTGACTCTTTTCCATCTACCTTTTACCTTCTTCCATCTACCTTTTACCTTTTCACGTTTTACGTTTTCCTTCTACCATCTTCCTTCTTAAGCTTTTATTGTTTCCAATCCGTGTGCGTGTGGACCTGTTTCACTTCGCCGCAATAAAAACGCAAATGCCATTCCTAAAAATCCCAGGGTGGAAAAAATCCACATGCCTAATGCATAGCCACCGGGGTTTGTTGAACTTGCCGACGATGCATCATTCGCCATTCCGATGAGAAGATTCAATGCAAAAAATCCGATTTGTTGAATTAATGTCATAAGTGCAAAACTGGTACCCAATTTTTTTTCATCAACAATGTATGCAACAGAAGGCCACATCACTGCCGGTATTAACGAAAAAGCAACGCCCATCATTATTACTGGAATCCAAAGTGTCATTCCAGAATACATCATAATCAAGTAAACAGGCATAAGTAGAATTGAACCGAACACCATAAACAGTGCACGCTTACCAACTTTGTCAACGAGCAATCCAAAAAGCGGAGTTGCAATCATCGCAGAAAGAGGAAGCAAACCATTAAAAAATCCAGAACTTTCGCGTGCTATATTTTCTGTAACACCATTAAATTGTGTATCCATAAAAAATTTTATTGCAAACGTTCTGAATGGAAAAATTGCAGAATAAAATGCAAAACACAAACCAACAATAAACCAGTACGATTTTCCAAAACTGAATAATCCTTTGAATTCAAGTTTATCTACATCGCCTGCTTTACCAAGAGAATATTTTGTTTCAGCACTTTTTTCAAGCCACCAATATGCTACTGCACCAACTACGCAAATAACTCCGAATCCGATAGCAAGATGCAACGGACCTTGCCAACTTGGTTCGGAACCTGCACCATGAGGATAAAATGCAAATGAAGCCCACGAAGGAGAATTATCTGCGGCAACTGAAGCAAGACGAGCTATGGTAAGGTTAACACCAAATGCAAAACTTAATTCTTTTCCTTTAAACCATTTTGCTAATGCAGTAGTTACGGCAACAATTAGCGATTCAGCACCAAGCCCGAGAACAACTCTGCCGATAACCATTGCAGTAAAATTTCCTTCTAAAGCAGTGAGGATGGATGCTATTAAACATAACGTAGAAAAAATGAAAATTGATTTTACGGTTCCTAACTTGTCAATCATAATACCGCCAATGAGAAGCGTAAGAACTGCGGCAACACTGTAACTGGAATTTAGCCAGCCAATCTGCTCATTGGAAAATCCTAGTTGTTTTGTGAAGATATCAACAAGCGGATTAATTGCATCGTAGATGTAGTAATTACCCAACATTGGCAAACTAACAAAGAAAAGAACAATCCATCGGTATGAACGCGGCGGTTGTGGTCTTTCTGTAAGGGTGTGAAGAGTTGCTTCTGCCATTCTTTTCTCCAAAAAAATGATGTGAATTTTTTTTTGAATATAAAGAAAAGGAAGTTAGATACAAAGAAGGTTTTGCATGATTGTTAATTTGTGGCTACTTTTAGTAGTAGACTGATGTTACGCAAAAATAATTTTTAACCACAAAAACTAAATTATAATGACTCGTAACTGCTCAGCGTGGCAAATAATAAATTCGTTCGCCGCGGCGAATCACCCCCTCTTTTCACGAAGTGATGGTGGCGAAGCCATCCCTTCGGGACTTCGCTCAGCTTCTCCCCCTTTCTGTGGGAGAAAATTCCCTCCCCTAAAAGGGGAGGGATAAAGGGCAATGCTGTCAGGTTAAGAACGATTTAGTAGGACAGACATTCTTGTCTGTCCATAATTATTTTAAAATGACAAGCAGGAATGCTTGTCCCACCCTATTCTTTAGAAATTTTTTCCTTAACCTGACAGCATTGGGGATAAAGGGTGGGGTTGTTTTCGCTGAACAGTTACAATGACTCTTTTCAATATTTTTTGAAAAAAGTTGAAGGTCATTTCCCTAAAATCTTTTGCGCCCTTGTGGCATTCTTTGCTGTTCTGCGTAAGATTAGTAATAGACTCATATTCGTGGAACGCTTTGTAGTTTCGTTTCGTCAAAAAAAACATACTAATGAAAAAATCACCTATCCTTTTTTTATTGTTCATTTTTTTCTCACAACTCTTTTTGTTGGATTATACAAATGAATGCGCCGCACAGGAAAAAAGTCCTGTCTTTAAATCGTACCGCCCTCCTGCACCACGTCCGCTGAGTAAAGGATATGATGAAACCGGCGAACGCCTGTGGGAAGGATTTCAACTTATTCAGAAAGCAAACAGCGGCGATGTTGTTGCACAGAATGAATTAGGAATTCGTTACCTGCTCGGGCATGGAATTTCGGCGGATACAATAAAGGCGGTGTATTGGATGCAAAAAGCTGCCGAACAAAAGTACATGCTTGCTGAATATAACATGGGAATTTTCTTGAACAACGGATTGGGTGTTGATTGGAATCCGTTCGAAGCGTTTCAATTTTTCCGACGTGCTGCCGATAAAAATATGAATGAAGCATTGTACGTAGTCGGATTGTTTTACACCGATAATCTTGTTGTTCCGCGTAATTTTGAAAGAGCCCGCTTCTATATTACACGCGCTGCAGAAGCAAAGTACGCTCCCGCAATTGAAGTGTTGAACGAACTCGACAAAAAGCAACTTGGTCTGCGGTCGGATTCGATGCACACAACGACAACACAAAAAGAGAGCGCGGCAAAAGCAATTCAATGGCAGCCGCTCTTTGTGGATTTCAACAATGAAGGTGAGATACAACATTCTTCCGAAGATGAATTGAGCTTCGATTCGGTTATGCACAACACCGCGGCTGTACGAAAAGCATTGGGAATGAATTCAATTAACACTGATTCGTTGAGCGGTCTCGCATTGGTGCAATTCGCTGCCGAAGCAGGAAGTCCCGAAGCGCTCACGCTGCTCGGTCGCTGGTACGAAAAAGGTATCGGAGTAAAAAAAGATGTACTGCTTGCTTCCATCTATTACATTCGCGCCATTCGTCTCGACTCACAGCGAGCAATTGAATTGCTGTGGAATCTCAGTCAGGAAAAAAATATTCTCACGCAATTCCAAACACGTGCTGCAAAAAATAATTCCGATGCGATGTTCACTTTGTCCGCATTATATAGTGTAGGAATGTATCCGAACATCACGGAACTGCAAGCGTTGGAATTTTTAAGCCGCGGCGCAAATATGCACCACATCCAATCGCTGGTTGAAGTCGGACAGTGCTATTACACCGGGCGCTGGGTAAAGAAAGATATTCCAAAAGCAATTTCATACTGGCAGCAAGCCGCAATAGCCGGCAACAGAGAAGCAAGTATTCGTGTTGCATCTGTTCTATTATTCAGTACTGTAACGGGAACAACTGACAGCACCACGCAGCGTATCGCACAACTTACCAAAGCGCTTAACGATGGTTCGGTGCTGGCACAAGTTGCGCTCGCGTTGTGTTATGAAAAAGGAATCGGAGTGGCGAAAAAAATGTCGGAAGCGTTACGGTTATATCGAACGAGCGCACAGCGAGGAAACCAAACTGCATACTATACGTTGAGGCGGCTGTACGATGAACAACGTCCGAAAGATAAAGAGTTTGAGATTACGGAATAAAAAAAGAAGTGAGAAGTAAAAACATCTTTTTACTTCTCACTTCTTACCTCTTCCTTTTTTTCAATTTACATTCTTCAAAATTTCCAGTAAAAACTTCCAATATTTTTCAACGGAATCAATGTGAATTTTTTCGTCCGGTGAATGTACACCTTCCAATGTGGGACCAAACGAAACCATATCCATACCGGGATATTTTTCACCGATAATACCGCATTCTAATCCGGCGTGAATTGCTTTCACCGCAGGTTCTTTGCCGTATAAATTTTTATAGGAAGCAATTGCTGTTTTCAAAATTTTTGAATTGAGATTCGGTTTCCATCCCGGGTAACCATCGGCGGTAAAATATTTCGCTCCTCCAAGATCAAAAATATTTGCAACCGTTTCGCACAATTCAACAATCTCCGAAGCAACAGAACTGCGCTGACTTGTTGTGAGAACGATTTTTTTCTTTCCCGTGCGAATGATGGCAACATTCGTTGATGTTTCTACCAAGTCGGCAATATCAGCGCTCATTTTTATAACACCGTGCGGCATCGCAGAAATTGTTTTTAAAATAAATTTTTGCTGTGCCTTCTTGATGACTTTTCCTTTTTCCTTTACAACAGCACAAGTCATTGAAAACTCCGGTTCAACTGTTGCAAGCTCTGCTTTTATTGTTGCATTGTATTCGGCAACAAGTCCTTCTACTGCGTTCAATACTTTGCTTGGCACAAACAATAACGCTTCGGCTTCTCGCGGAATAGCATTGCTTTTGTTTCCGCCTTCAATGTGCGAAAGCCGCGCACCAACTTCCGACAATGCAATCAGCACTCGATTCAAAATTTTCAGCGAGTTACCTCTGCCTTTATCTATTTCAAGTCCGGAATGTCCGCCTTTCAATCCTTTCACCGTAACGCGCACGGCAGTATGTTTTGCCGGAACAGATTCAAATGAAACACTCCACGTGCCGTCAGTATTTCGTCCGCCGGAACAACCAACATAAACCGAACCTTCTACTTCCGAATCGAGATTCATCAATGTTTTGCTTTCGATAAATCCGGGTTGCAAATTATTCGCACCGGTCAATCCGGTTTCTTCATCAACAGTGAAGAGAAGTTCGAGCGGTCCATGCATCAGCGATGTATCTTCCATGATAGCAAGATAGGTTGCTACGGCGATGCCGTTGTCGGCACCAAGCGTGGTGCCGTTCGCCATTAGAAAATTATCTTTGCGCACCAACTCAATCGGATCTTTTAAGAAGTCGTGAACTTTTTCTTTATTTTTTTCCGGAACCATATCGACATGTCCTTGCAGACAGATCATTGCAGCATTTTCTTTTCCGGCGAAAGCTTTTTTCTTTACAACAACATTCAGGAATTTATCGCGCTTCGCTTTGAGACCAAGTTTCTTTGCTGTATCCATAATATAATCGGAAATAGCTTTTTCGTGTTTTGATGGACGCGGAATTTTGCTGATCTCGGCAAAGTATTTCCACACAAGTTCGGGTTGTAATCCTTTAATTGCTTCTGACATAATATTTATCCTTCAAAAAAAATATCCTGTCGAAAATATATTTCGATAAGATACACCATGTTCATCATTAATTATTTGTAACTCCTCAGCGAAAACAACCCCACCCTTTATCCCTCCCCTTTTAGGGGAGGGAATTTTCTCCCCCTGAAAGGGGGAGAATCAAAGAGGGGGTTATTCGCCGCGGCGAACGAATTTTTAATTTGCCACGCTGAGTAGTTACAATTATTTTTTCATAGCAACTTTATATAACGTCAATCCCATAATAGAAAAAGCTATAACACCGAGCAGCTCAAATCCGTTTGCACCAAGCATCTGTTCAATGTTCGCTTCAATACTGAGTGATTCCATAAAGTCTTTCGCTTTCACGGTAACAATGGCAACAATTACACCAAAGAGTGCCCCACCGGCTACAAGTCCGGTTGCAAACAAACTCCCTTTACCAAGTTCAGCATCTTCTTGACCTTCACCTTTTCGTGAACGGACATAATCTGCAACACCTTTGATTGCACCGCCGACAAAAATCGGTAATGTTGTTGAAAGCGGAAGATATAATCCAACGGCAAATGATAATGCTTTTACTCCGCACAATTCCATCACAATGGAAATGAAAACACCAACCAGTACAAATTGCCAATCAAGATTGAATGACAATAATCCTTTGATCAATGTAGCCATCAATGTTCCTTGTGGTGCAGGATAACTTTCAGTTCCGATAGCATGATGAATTCCCTGCGAGATCATTTCAGGAGTTGGCGTATCAAGAATTTGCACTGTCCATCCAATTACCGCTGAAGAAACAATCGCTCCAACAAACAATGCAAGTTGTTGATATTTCGGAGTCGCCCCAACAATATATCCTGTCTTCAAATCTTGCGAAGTTGCACCCGCATTTGCAGCTGCAATACAAATCATACCACCAACAACCAAAGCCATCGGCTCATAAAATGTTCCTGTCCAGCCCACGCCGATAAAAATTAAACTTGTTCCCATCAATGTTGCAATGGTCATTCCTGAAATTGGATTTGACGATGAACCAATAATTCCGACAATGCGGCTGGAAACTGTTACAAAGAAAAATCCAAAAACAATGACGAGTATACCAATTAATAATTTACTCAATAAATTATCGCCGGGAATTTGCGGAAGAAGTCCCATTAAAATTATTAACGCAAAAGAACCGCCAATAACCGTGAGAAAGGATAAATCATTTTCAGTTCTTGAAATTGAAGCGGCGGCTTGTTTATTTTTTAATGAGGCAATACTTCCTTTAAATGAACTGACAATTGTCGGAAAGGTTTTTAACAACGTAATAAATCCGCCGGCGGCAACCGCACCTGCACCAATTTGTCGAACATACGCTTTATACACAGCTGTTGCAGTATTTGCAAATGTTTGTGTTGTTGGATCCCAACCGCCCGGTCCTCCATTTGTCAGCACGTCTTTTAAATAACCAAGTTTTACTAATTGTTCAGCAATGGTATGTGCAGGAACAAGTGAAGCAAGAAGAGGAATTAATCCGAGCCACGCTAATACACCACCGGCAACAAGTACGCCGGCAATTTTTGGACCGATTATATATCCCACGCCCAAATATTCCGGAGTAATTTCACCGTTGACCGTTGCTGAGGGAAAATATTTATTTGTCTGTGTAGTAACCCATGCAGGAGTTTCTGCAATGATATGAAAAACTTTTTGCAGAATAGCATACGCAAATGCAAAAAATAATCCTTGATATGCTGTTTTAGAAAAGTCTCCACCTTTTTCACCGGCAATAAGTACCGAAGCACATGCCGTTCCTTCGGGATACGGAAGTGTTCCGTGCTCTTCCACAATAAGCGAGCGACGCAGCGGGATCATCATCAATGTTCCAAGAAGACCGCCAAACATGGCAAGAGTAAAAATCGTCCAGTAATTAAAAAAACTCGCGCCGCCGCTTTCAATCGAAAGAAATAAAAATCCGGGGAGCGTGAACACAACGCCGGCAGCGATTGATTCACCTGCAGAGCCGGTAGTTTGAATGATGTTGTTTTCAAGAATTGTTGTTTTAAAAATTTTTCTCCCAAGTGAAATAGCAATAACTGCGATTGGGATAGACGCAGAAACAGTGAGACCTGCTTTTAACGCAAGATATACGGTGGACGCACCGAAAACAATTCCGAAAAAAGCTCCCAATAACACAGACTTAACCGTAAACTCCGGAACTATTTGCGTTGCAGAAATAAATGGTTCAAACTTTGCTGATTGTTGTGAAGTTTCTGCCATACATCGTTCTCCTTATTTTTGATTATGAATCGTTAATTTAAAACAACTTTTTATGCCACAGATTCTCAGATTAGGTTTATAGAAAATATTCCTTAACCACGGATGACACGGAAAAACACCGATATTCACCGATTATTTTATTTAACTATTCTGTGTAGATCCGTGTTTTTCCGTGTCATCCGTGGTTACTCTTTTAAGAATATTATTGTCCAATTCCAAACATTGCTTTAAACACGTGCCCCGCCATGTGCGGATTTTCTTTCAGGCGGCGTACGGAATATCCAAACCAATCTTTGCCGTACGGAGTATAAATTCGCATTCTGTGTCCTTCTTTAATTAATCTATTGCGGCGTTCTTCGCGCACACCAAGCAACATTTGATATTCATATTGGTGAGCCGACAATTTCATATCACGTATAATTTGATTGGAAGCGTCGAACAAAGTCTCGTCGTGCGTTGCGATGGCAACATAGCATTGTGCTTCCAATAATATTTTTGTTAAGCGTACAAAATTTTGTTGAATCTCCCGCCGGCTGTGAATGGCAACACTCGCCGGCTCTTTGTAAATACCTTTCACCATGCGCACGTTTGCATTTTCCGAGGCAAGTTTTTTCACATCATCCTCACTGCGATGCAAATATGATTGAATAACGACTCCTATGTTCGGATACTTCACCCGAAGCGTTCGATACAGTGCAAGCGTGTCATCTGTACATGTGTGATCTTCCATATCAATACGCACAAAAATTTTATGCGAAGCCGCCACAGCGAGAATAGCTTCAAAATTTTCTCTGCAAAAATCTTTATCTATTTTTAATCCGAACGAAGTTAACTTTACCGAAAGATTGGAATCTATTTTTTGTTCTGCAATTGTATTTAATACTGCAATAGACTGATCGCGGTGCACAATAGCTTGTTCCTGCGTAACAACGTCTTCGCCCAGCGCATCAATTGTTGTCATTGCCTGAACAGAATTTAACTGCCGCACCGTTGCAACTGCATCGGAAAGTGTTTCTCCTGCAATGTATTTTTTTGCGAACTGGGCAACGATAGGTTTAGGAACGAACGGAAGAGTTGTAACAATCGCAGTGTTGAAGAATGACATAGTTGTATCAGTTTTTAGAAAAGAAATATTTGCTTATTCGATTCCGATAATATTCGCTCCCTGCGGATATTCAATGCTAAATTTTAGTTTCCAATTTTTCTTTTCTGATGGCTTTAAAGAAATACTCCAGAGCAATTCACCACGTTCGTTTTTTTTCAATTCCTTTTCCGATGGCTCAATCTGCTCGACAACTATTTTTTCATTTTGCGACAGCGGGAGATGATCGCTCACAACAACTGTAACATCATTCTTTTTTGTGTTTTCAAGTGTGTAAGAAAATTCGTACACAACTTTGTTGTTCTTTGAAAACGTTCCGGTGTACTCCGTTGTTTTGTTGATGAACTTCCGCTCAATTTTTATTGATTGATCAACACCAAGATAGGCATCGAATGTTTCGTTGGGTAAAATTGTTTTGATGGACGATTGCGACACATATTCTTTTTCCGTAAACACATTCATTGCGCCGGCAAGCAACGGCAACTCTGTTGTATTCTTTACTTTCGCTTTCAGAAATACAAACGGCGAAAGCTTTGGCGTGCTGGCGTAAGAAAATTCAGCAGCAAGTTTTTCAATACCAATCGTAACTTTATGTGCAACATTATCGGATGGAATTGTAGCTTTCGTCGGAATATTGAACAGCACTGATGTTGCTTGAGATTCGACAGCGGCAGTCGGCTCTTCCATCGCACCTACTGCTGCCATTTCAGTTTGTGTTGCAATTGTAACGGCGCTTGTAGTACTCTTGTTTATCATTGGTCTTTCTGCAGTAACAACATTCCCAAACTTTTCCATTCTCTCTCTTTGTGCAATATCCGCTTCCGCAAAATTCACATACCACCGATATAATTCGGGTTTCACACCGCCAACATCCGGACGTGCGGTGGAAAGCGCAAGATCAACATTCGTCCAATCTTCGCCGGTACTTTGCTGAACCATGCCGCGATATTCCAACTGCACTTCATTCGCTTCACGCGCAACACGCACATCGTATTGCGGAAACCATCGCGTGCCAAACACAACATACGTTGCAACAAATTTTACATCACTCGCTTTTGCCACTTCAATTTCAACAACAATATTTTTAGCAGCACGGCGCGCATTGGGATTGATTGCATTCAACTGTCGTTGTGCCGCATCAAGCGCGTGCTGCATTGCATTCCGTTTTTTTTCTTCATCGCGGTATTCAACTGAAATTCTATTGTGATTCTGTTTTAAGAACAACAGTATTTTCTGCCAATCGTCAATTGTTGGGCGCTGCACTTTCAACTCTTTTCCGATATTATCCGCTGACTGAATTTTAATTTGATTTAAAAATTCGCGTTCATTATACATATCTCTCATTTGGTCGTTCAATGCATTAATGTGCGATTGCAACTCTTCAATTTTTTGTTGCAGCACTTTGATACGCTCTTCCGGAATTGTATCAAGGAAAGAGGTTTCAACTCGTACATCAACTATCTTCGCGCTCATCGCTTCGCCGGAAATTTTTACAGAACGGTCATCAATATTGAGCGGGATATTTGGAAAGACTATGACGTGATTCCCTGCCTGTAACGAAGCGGATGCCGTACGACTTACCAACGCACGATCGCCGTACACCGTTACCGATTTGATTGACGATGCAACATTTTTAGTTTCTGCATGTGTGTGGAACAAAATGGAATTGAGAAAAAAGATGACGAGTAAAACTCTACACAATATTTTCATAGAAATATTTTTTAATTTTAAAAAAGTCGGACATTCAGAAAATGTCCGACTTCTTCACTACTATAGTGGAAATACAAATGAAACTTTTGGCGTTACTTGCTTTTGCGATTCGTAATGCGAATTGCCGCTTGCATCGGCTACAGGTTTAAATGTCCACGTGTATAATATAGACACAATCATAAATGGGTACGGTTTGTAGCCAACATTAGCATACAGCAATGAACGCTCGTCGAGAGTAAAAATATCTTTGCTGTCTTTAATATTTCGCTTGTCATATCCTGCATCAACAACAACAAGAGGAATTTTATCGCCGAGCGATGTGCCAAGGTGAAGCACGCCGCTGGTATCTATATTATCAAGTTTAGAATATGTACCTCGTACTTGCACTGTGCCAAGTACATCAACGAGCAAATCGCCAAAAATTCCTGGACCAGGCGAAATTGTATTCGCAAGTTGTCGAGCTTTGCTTTGAAGTGCAATCCCGTTCAACTGATATCGTTCTAATTCATAAAATGTATTAAAATAGTTTGGTGCGTATTGGTCACCATTCCATCGTCGTTCAAGTTTAGTATCGATAGTCAGAATGCCTATTCCGGAAAATTTTGTTTCCAAGCCAAGTGATGTTCCGCTTCCAAAATTCACGATATTTGCATAATCAAAATACAGTGTAGAACTAACTGTTGGAATGCGAAGCAACGGCAAACCAAGATCGAAACCAACAATGCTCATCGCACCAAGATCTTGTTTTTTAGAAAAAGTTGCAGGAACTGTCGGTGTCCTTACAATATCGGTATCGCGCGAATCACTGCGCAAATCGCTTGCCCATGTCGCGCCAACTTCCAAACCGCCGATAATCGGAATGCTTGCCACTGCCGGCAAGAATTGCATCGGCTTCACGTAACCACGAAGACCGACAACTCCGGCACGCGCAAAATCTCCATACACAGTTTCGAAACCGTATTTTTCAAAATTCAAATCAAACTCAGAACCCAAACGGCGGTCATCGTAACTCGGACTATTTTTATATTGATACATAATAGAACCGTGACCAAGTTTTGAATAATCCAAAATACCAACGCGCGCGTAAACATCATCGCCTTTGTGTCCCCATCGCACGTACCGAACAAATCGCCCACCATCAAAATCGCCCGGACGCACTTTCTGATCTTCGCTGCTGATACGCAAATTCAGATCTAAACCAACACCAAATTTTCCAAACGCAAGTTCCGGTGCAATGCTTACTAAATAGTACGCTTTACCGTCTATCCACGTAAGACCAACGCCGCCTGTTATGGAACTTGGATCTACTTTTTCGTCCCCGGCAGGTTTTGCCGCACCTTTTTGTGCGGAAGAAAATTGGAGGAAAAAAAGTGAGAGAAAAAGAATTGCTGTTATTTTATTTTTATTCATGATGAGACGCTCCTTAAATTATATTCTGAATAACATTCGAACAATAAACAATGCGCCGAGCATTCCAAAAAGATCTGCAATCAATCCTGCCGGAATTGCATGGCGAGTGTTTTTAATTCCTACTGAACCGAAATAGACAGCGACAATATAAAAAGTTGTTTCCGAACTTCCATACATTGTTGAAGCAAGCACACCGACAAACGAATCTGGTCCATGCGTTTTCATTAACTCCGTCATCAATCCCATTGAACCGCTGCCGGAAAGTGGGCGCAATAATGCAAGGGGAAGAACATCTGCCGGCATGCCGATAAGTGTTGTTACAGGCGATAACGCTGCAACGACAAAATCCATAGCGCCGCTCGCACGAAAAATACCAATTGCAAAAAGCATTGCAACTAAGTATGGAATAATCTTCACTGAAACCTGAAAACCTTCTTTCGCACCTTCAACAAATACTTCATACACTTTTACTTTTTTCGCAAATCCCCATCCTAAAAAAATAAGTATGAATAATGGAATAGCAAAAACAGAAATAATATTGATAAGAGAACGAAAGAGATCAGCCATTAATTTTTCTTCTCTAAAACATCGGATGTTTTGTAGATAGATAATCGTTGTAAAATTTTCACGGCAATAAGTCCGGCAACTGTTGCGCAGCCGGCGCCAAACATTGATGTACCGATGATGATTCCCGGATCAGCCGAACCTTGTGCCGCTCGAATTGCAATTGCGGTGGCAGGTATCAGTGTTAATCCCGATGTATTGATAACAAGAAATGTAACCATTGCATTTGTTGCAGTGCCAATTTTCGGATTGAGCTTGTTTAATTCTTCCATTGCTTTTAGTCCGAGCGGAGTTGCTGCATTATTCAAGCCAAGCATGTTGGCGGCAATATTCATAATCATCGCCGCAACGGCGGGATGATCCGGAGGTACTTCGGGAAATAATTTTTTCGTAAGCGGCGTTAATAATTTTGTCAGCACTTTCAGCAAACCTGCTTCATCGGCAACTTTCATCACGCCTAACCACAGCGCCATCACGCCGATTAATCCGAGTGAAATAGTTACGGCGATGTCTGCATATTCCAGCGCAGCTTTTGTAATAGCTTTAATTTTTATGTAACTGATTTTTTCAATCACAAAAGAAACGGCGGCTGTACTTTTATCTTCAGAAAAAGTAAGGGACTCCACTTTCCCTTCAAGCTTATCTTTTCCGCTGCCGCCTTTCGCCATTTCTTTCCACAGTGCCGGTGTCGCATCATTGATCGGAAGTGTGATTGTGATTTCACCACGTGCTGACGTAGTAATTATTGCCGATTGTCTGACTTCATTGTGTACAGTTGTTCTATTATAGAAGTGATTAAATGATTCGGCAGAAATAATAATTTCGCCTTTGTATGTTGTGCGAAGCGATGCCGGAGTTTTTTTTTCAGCCAAAGGCTGATGCGCCTCTGGCGCAATAGTGAATGTTGCGCTGAGAGGAATGTTGTGGCGATATGTGTTGCGGACTTCATCATTAATATCCTTTCCGATGGCGGTTAGGATACCGATGACGATAAGAGAAATCCACACGTAATTAAGCATAGCGAAACTGATGGAAAGTGAATATTTTCTTTTTGTTAATATACTTCATTTGAAAAAGTGAAGCAAGGAATGATGTGAAAAAAGTATGGGAGCGTATGTATTGTTTTTGTAGAATAAAAAAAGCATCCCGTTCGCTGTGGCGAACGGAATGCCTTGTCTTTAGAAACCTGTTCGGTGTTTCGATCCATCGAGGTTTATTGAAACAGAAAAATGTTTGAGCCTCTATGTAACGCTTAAAAGATAGAGACTCATTTTGGACAATGCTGTCAGGTTAAGGAAACACTTCGACTCCGTTCCGACAGTCATGCTGAGCGAATCCTGTTTTTTAGGATGAGTCGAAGCACTGTCGGAACGTCGCTCAGTGTGACTATTTACTAACCTGACAGCATTGCTCATTTTGGTCCCCATACAAAATCCCTCCGAAGCGGGTTGATGTCATTTTAAAAGAAGCATTTTTTTTGTTCGCACAAAATCTTTCGTTGCTATTCGATAAATGTAAACACCTGATGCAAATCGCGTTGCATCCCAACGCATATTATAATATCCTGCCTTTTGTTCTCCGTCAACAAGTGTTGCTACTTCTTGTCCAAGAATATTATATACTTTTAATGTTACTCGTGTATTCACCGATAATTGATACTCAATCGTTGTAGTCGGATTAAAAGGATTGGGATAATTTTGCGCAAGCGAGAAGGCTTCGGGAACAGAAACACCTTCACCTCTCATCGATAATGGTGTAAGATCGACAATTCCATTTTCTGCGTTTTGAACAGAGATCATCTGTGCAACTCCTGACATCACATACACGTTTTGGAACTTCACGAAAGCACTACCAGTTGCCTGAGGCAAAACAAGCATCGTCAATTCCATCACAGCCGCACTATCGATCACCACTGAACCTGAGCCGTTCATTTCCACGGTGACAATAGACTGCCCGATATTCTTTTGCACCATGGAGAACGATCTTGTCGACGCTGTTGTATGAACATTTAGCAATTGCAATCGTTGAGAATCAAACTCAATCATCAGCTGCATTCCGGACATTCCAAGGATACCAGAAGCGATGATGGGAATTGTCACTGTATCTCCGGGAGTTCCAGAAACGCTGCCGATGCGTAATCGAATATTCGCAGAAACAAACATTGATGTGTCGGCGTATGGTCCGCCAAAGATACCGATGTCGTTCCGTGTACCGTTCTTATCATTCCACTGCGATGCTGGATCTCCCGCATCTCGCAAAATGGACATCGCCGCTGGATGGTAATTTCCTTTTTCCTGATCGATGAACTGAGGATCGCTTGAGATTTCCGTTGCATCAAGATTTCCGTTATTTACATCAATGGAATTTTTCGAGAAAAGATTGTAGCGATGTGTTGTTGACGATGCAACATTCACACCAACGGCACTGCCGAGAAACACATTGTTGAGGATAAACTGCGAACCACTTTTCTCGTCAATCCCCGTTTTCCGTACATCAAAGATATTATTAAGAACATAAGTGCTCTCGGCATCAAAAAGTTTCATCCCGAATCCGGCAGATGCACTCCCAACAAAAAGATTGTTTGCTACTAACGACCGTTTTGATTTTAGACCGGTTATCCCCGTCATCATTTCCTTCGAAAGATGGAATCCGTTGTTCGTGATCGTCGCGCGGGCATTGGCACCTAGCGAAATCACTTCTTGTGCGGAAGTGGGAGAAAAAATGTTACGGAATATTATTGCACTGTCAGATCCAAGACTGATCATAACAAAGCCGCCGTACTTCGATTCAATAAAATAATTATCGCGGATGGTAACACGCGAACCGGAAGAAACCATCACCGAAACAATCGCCATACCCGATTGATCGATCTTGTTCATGGCAATATCAGCATCCGACGACATCACTTCGACAACACTTCCAATGGTTTCATTGATGAGAGTACACCCGTAGATGCCGGTGTTTTGTACATTCTTGAATCGTACCACTGTCGGAATACTGATGAGCGGATCGTTCGGGCAGATAATGGTCGTAACAGCTGCGCCTGAGCCTTTAACATACACATTGCTCTTCATCGAAATTGGTCCTATGTACATTCCTGCTGCAACAAAAACTGTATCACTATCTTTCGCGTTGCTTATTCCTAGTTGAATGGTCGTATAGGGATGAAAAATTGTTCCGTCTGATATTCCTGAATAACTGCCATCAACAAAAATCCGGTGAGGAAATGACGCAGGTGATTTTATGACGATCAGTCCACTTGCGATCGAAGAAAGAACGATACGATTATTTCCTCCATCCAATATCTCTGCACCACCAATTTCAACAGCACTGTGCAGCTCACCGGAAACTGAAGGGTTGAGTTTGAATCGGAGCGTCGCAATAGTTCCGCTTCCCGATGAAATCTCCGATGCACCTTCAAGATGGATACTACGCTTACCGGCTTGCGAACCGTGAACCGTAACAGAAAAACCGTTCGTCAACGATGTGGTTGCTGCATCAATAAATGTCGTAACATTCTTATCAAATTGAATTTCGATATCTGCTTTCTTTACCCCCGCCGCTTTCGAGAGAATAACATCAACAGAAACCGTATCGCCGGGAAATCCCGTTCTCCCTTTCAATGAAAGTTCGGTCGCCAGTGCAAACGTCATGTACTCCGGTAAAGGATCGGGACCTCCGTACGCACCGATGTCGTTCCGCGTTCCATCTTTATCGTTGTATTCCGGCAAAGAATTTCCCGCATTAATGCAAAGCGAACCGTTTCCGAGATGGTAATTGTTTTTCGCAACGTTTATGAACAATGGATCGACAGAAATGTTGGTGGACGAAAGCGTATCTGCCATGTCTCCGTTAAAATTCCACCGATTATTGTATTCAAGTTGAAATGAACCCAATTGTGGTTTTAACACCGAGCGTACATAGCCTCCCTGCGAAGGATAACCAGCAAAACAATTATTCATAATTGCCGTAGAACCGATGCCAACGGAAATCGCAACACCCGAACCCGCAACAATAAAGGTATTGTTGACGAAGTTTAAATTACTAAAGACATTTTGCACACCCGTTGAGCCATAAATGATATTGTTGCGAATCATGATCGGAGACAGCGGCGGATTCGGCATACCGACAGCCTGAATACCAATCGAAAAATTCATCAGGATATTTTTACTGATGACAATATGCTCGTATGATCCAGGAAAAATTCCGACATCGAACCCTGAACCTTGATGAATAAGAATATTTTCACTAATAGTAGAATAACTTCCTTTGACAACAATACCACGCGCAACCTGAAACGTAAATCCTTGCACAGTGGTATGCGATGCTGTCAACACGGCTCCGTTGGAATTGGAAGAAATAATTTTTGTTGTCGAAGCGCCACTGCCAATCAATGCAATTCCCTCTTTCATCACTACATCTTCGGTGTATTCACCTGGCAGAACAAAAACGGTATCTCCCTTGAATGAAAAATCAATTCCTTCTTTGATTTTTGAAAACGGTTTGGATGATGTCCCGTCTCCCTGTGCCGATCCCGACGGTGACACAAATATTTTCATGGTCTTTGGAAAAATATGCTCGGTCTGCATCATCATACTCTCGTTGAACGTACTGTCCACTGCGGTGATGCCATATCGGTACGTTGAATCATACGAAACAGATGAATCGATGTATGAAACCGTTTGTGCCGGAAGTGCAATAAATGGTTCTGAATCAAAATTTTTCACACCAACCGCACGATAGATGCGGTACGTTTTTACATCCGATGACGGACTTTTTTTCCAGTCGATCACGATTCGGCGATGTTCTCCGCGCATAGTAACATTTGAAACAGGAGCCGGGGCACTAGTATCTGTAGACATATACGAAATGCCGACATCGTTCAAGACAGGTGTCATTCCATTCGTGTCGGTTTCGAAAAATGCTTTCATCTGGAGAAATCTTTTAACATTTATTGTGGCATTAATATTTTCTCCCGAAGCATTCGTATAATAATCCGAAACTGACGACGGACCGATCCATGAAGCAGATTGAATATCCTCTTTTGTTGTCGAAGATCGTAATTGAAATTTCAAGCGTGTACCGGACGGAGTATTTCCGTTCCACGATATCTTTTGATAATTTGTCTGCTGACTTCCCGCATCGAATATTCCCGAAATAAAATTCCCGGAAGTGATGGACATAATTTTCCAGTATGATGCCCATTGTTGTTCTGGTTGGCCGTTGTGAAAATCCAAACCGTACGTCATTCTAAACATACCGTTCACCCATGAAATATCTTTCCAGTTTGCATCTCCAGATTGAAAATTTGTCAATTGGATAAGACCGCCGATCTTTCTTCCCGAGAAATCGAATCCTTGTCCGTGTATCTTCCCCGGAGGACCAGGTATGACATACGCATGTATGGACCAGATAACACAGCAATTTCCCGAATCGTCAAACGTTGCGATAGGAGAATCGCCTTTGGATGAATTTTCATTTGCTATAACGGGTGTCATTAAAGGTTTACCATTTGAATCGGAAATCATGAAGTACGAATCGTATGGACCATAATTAACATCACCGCCGGACCATACGAATGCAAATTTCCCGTTGTGACATATTCCGTAAATTTGAAATTCGTTTTTCGTTACGATAGAAGGAACAATCTTTATAGAATCCCGTAGTTTAATACCCGATGGACTGTACAGCCACGCATACGATTGAAATTCTTTCATCGAATTTCCTTCCGTCCCGATGAAAAGGAAACGCTGATTGATTTGATCGGCGATGGGACGTGCGATGCTATGGGTTGCGTTATATACGTTAAAGATGCGAATATTATTTCCCACCTTCGCATTCAAGGCGTCATAGAATTGGCAATACCTCAAACTATTTCCAGTCGAATCAATCAATTCAACCCAGCCAACAGCAAAACGGCCGTCATTCAACAATGCCACACCAACCATCGATCCTTCAGCGCGAGCATTTTCATTCACGTTGATTGCATTGCTAATTGGCTGTCGTTGACCATTGAATTTCTGAACGAATACTTTTTTTGAAGAAATCCACCCTTGAAGATAATTTCCGGCATCGTCGTAACTGACAAAACGCGGTATGGAAGAATCAAGTGTATCCTTACCGACTTGAGTCAAAGGATGGCTCAGTTGCAGTTCACCGTCCGAGACAGTTGTAGAGACAACACGATCAAATGTACCAGCCGAAAAATCTGTTGTGGTGGTCTGTTTCCAGATTTTTACTTGTGCGGTTAAAGATGAACAAAGAAGTAAAGTAAATAGTACGAATACTTTTTTCATAAAGACCTCCTCTAACTTTAATTATTACGAAACATAATTACAGTTGTAAATATCACAAAAAAATTTCTTAAGGACGTCTCTAAAAAACATAAACACATTGTCATTGCGAGGGAGGAACGACCGAAGCAATCCTTTTCTATCACACAGAAACGAAGATTGCTTCGCTTCGCTCGCAATGACGACACTGTTTTTAGAGATGCCCTTAATGTATACTCAAACTTGAAATTATAGTACGAACATTCAACCACATCCGCAATCACGCGATCGCGTGGTTTTTAAACACAATTTTGGGGTACAGGTGGCTATTATTAGACAATAAAAAGGAAATTCTGGGAAGTGTTTTGTTCGTCTTAATTGTTGCGAGAAGCTTTAAAACACAAACGCCAACCCGAAAGTTGGCGTTTGTGTTTCTTTGTAGCGGGGGCAGGACTTGAACTCGCCACAGCGAACTTACAGCCTACAATTCGCCGCGGCGAATTATGAGCCCGATA
>CAYHZL010000023.1:0-28179 GCA_964361075.1 uncultured Chitinophagaceae bacterium | reverse complement strand
TTTTTCCACTAATCTAGTTTTATCAAAAGTCATATTCCAACTGAAGCATAACATGTGCTTCTAATAAACTTTAGTGGTAGGTTGACAGTTCCGGCTCCGAAAACCGCCACCTTCGCCAGCCCGCAAACCGTTAGGCGTCATTGTTTTACATGCAGAGAGAAGTTAATAACCAAACTATATGAGGACAGATACTATAATAAACACATACGGCTTCAAAGAGGGTTTTCCACTTGAAGTCGAAGTGATCCCTCTTTCAAAACTCTACACTCACCACAAGAACATTGCTACTGTTCCGCACAGAACACGCTTCTATCATGTCATCTGGTTTCAGAAGGGGAAAGCGACACACTTGGTTGACTTTATACCCGTAAAGGTCAAAGCGAATTCTTTGTTGTTTCTTGGCAAAGATAGAATTCAGTCGTTTGACAAATCGGGGAACTATTCGACGGCGGTGAACGAGGGAAAGGAAGACCATCTATTTCTTCGCAAATGTTAATGCTATTCTATACTGCATAGAATATATTTGTAACATCATCACAATGCATTATAAGAGAGCGAAAAACCATGGAAAGAATCGTTCAAGCATTACAAAAGATCGCACCGCTGACGAATGAAGATATCGTCAGCTTCCTGCGCATAACGAAAACCAGAAAACTTGCGAAAGGCGAGTATTGGATCGAAGCGGGAAAGAACAACAGGCACATCGGATTTCTTGATGCAGGATATCTCAGGAAATATTATTTGAAAGATGGGGACGAGATTACCGACTGCTTTTATTTTGAAAATGACTTCAGCGCCGATCTGCCATCTATCTTGAGCACGTCGCCTTCGGTCGCTAGCATTGTTGCAATGCAGGAGTCATCGTTGATTACTTTCTCCTACGACAACTTTATTGAACTATGTAATGCTTCTCCACGTCTTGAACACCTCCACAGGTTAATCATAGAAATTACTTTTCTTTTTTTTAACGATCGCGCCGTATCATTCGTTATGGAGACGCCAAAAGAGCGATACGACCGACTTGTTTCATCAAGACCGGATATTCTTCAGAGAGTGGCTCAGCATCACATCGCATCATATCTGGGAATAAGTCCGCAGCATCTCAGCCGAATTAGAACAAGAAAATAAATCCGCTTCGTTACTACTTTCTTTTATTGACGTTATGAATATACATCACTTAGAAAAAATCAACATCAACAATACCGAGCAATGGGTGTTAGTCCGAGGGAAAACTGCTGACGATCCTCTTCTCATTCATGTACAGGCAGGACCCGGCTTGCCGATTATTCCTGAAGCTGATGCTATGGAAAAACTGCTTCACCTCGAAGATCATTTCTTGGTAGCGTATTGGGACCAACGAGGATGCGGCAAGTCGTTCAGCACAGAGATTGACCCGAACTCGATCAACTTTTCGCAATTGTCTGATGATATCATCTCATGCACGAACTATCTTTTGGAAAAATATGAAAAGCATACTGCGATCGTCGTTGGATATTCCATTGGCGCAACAGCAAGTGTAATGGCGGCTGTCAAACAAAATAATCTTTTCAGCAATCTCTTTCTTGTGGGAATGGATGTTGACATGCCAGCCGCTAATGTTTTTGCCATCGACTTTGCAATGAAGAGAGCACGCGAAAAAAATAACACGAAGATGATGAAGCGTCTCGAAGAATTGCGGAGGATGCCAATTATTGACACAAAGAGATTTCAACAGCGAGCAAAAATACTCACTGACCTCGGAGGAATAAAAGTCGGAAGCAACTATACTCAGTTGGTATTATCGTCAATTAAGAATATGCTCTTCTGTAAATCATATACCTTCGGAGATATTGTAAAGACAATACAAGGAATGGAATTCTGCCAGAATGCTTTGCTGAATGAATTGGATACTCTCAACCTGTTCAAGATAATATCGGCAGTTGATGTGCCGGTTCATTTTATTCACGGGAAGCGTGATGGCGTTTCTCCTTACGAGATTGCATTCTCGTTTTACAATCATCTGCAAGCAGAGCAAAAAAAGTTCACAACATTTGAACATTCAGCACACATGCCTCATTATGATGAACCAGAAAAATTTGCTACACTATTAATTGAACATGCATTGAGTGAAGATATCGCTGTCGAAAATAAAAAAGGTGCCCTATGAATTATAAGAATGTTCTCATCACAAAAATTGGCGGACCCAATGTCCTGCAGATTGTCCATACTCCGCTTCATGCACCTGCCGACAATGAAACGCGAATCAGGATTCTCTACACCGGTGTCGGCTTCACTGATATTCTTATGCGTTACGGCAATTACCTCTACGCTCCCAAAATTCCTTTCGCACCCGGATACGAAATTGTTGGAGTTGTAGATGCAGTTGGTAAAAGCGTAACCGGCATTTCCGTCGGACAGCGTGTAGCAGCGTTGACTGTGCATGGTGGATATGCCGAGTATATCTATTTGCCGCCGGAAAAACTTATCCCTGTTCCCGAAGGTGTGGAGGCATTTGAAGCGGTGAGCTTGATCTTGAATTATGTTACTGCATATCAAATGTTGCATCGCGTGGCTCATGTTCAAGAGGGACAGACAATTCTAATTACCGGCGCCTCCGGCGGTGTTGGCAATGCGTTGTTGCAACTGGGACAGTTGGCTGGATTGAAAACAATGTATGGTTTGACATCAAAGAAAAAGCGCGATCTTGTTATACAATTAGGCGGCGTCCCGATTGAATATGCAACAACGGATTTTCTGGATTTCGTACGCTCTCGAGAACTGCATGGAATTGATGCGGTCTTCGAAGGCATCGGCGGTAATTTTGCTGTGCGCGGATACCGGGCTCTGCAACGTGGAGGTATTCTGGTTTCGTTTGGAGTAACAGGAGCTATAAAAAACAACAAAGCAAATAAATTCTCGTCTTTCGTCAGTTACATCACCCCGGCAATTTTAAATGTACTGCCGGACGGCAAGCGTGCAACATTCTACGGCATCACACGATTATACCGGAAAGATCCAAAACCATTTCGCGAGGATTTGGTGAAGTTGTTTCAATTGTTGGCGGAGGGAAAGATAAAGCCGGTTGTTGCAGCAGTTCTTCCGCTTTCGGAAGCAACGAAAGCTCATGAGATGTTAGAGCGAGGCGATGTTCAGGGCAAGTTGGTATTGAGATGCTCTGAAAGTTGACAAGCATCTTGCTCGTAATACATTTCGCTACCAATCCCAAATGTCCGAAGGACTCCTTTGGAGGATCACTTCGTGACGAGGACGTTGGCAACAAAAATAAAAAACTCTTAACTATTTCCGGGAGGGTTGTAATTTCCGACAAGATCGGATTCGATTTTCAGCCGTTTCTTTTTATCTTCTTCCAGATGAATGCAGATGCAATTAGCTCCAAAGCGCAAGAGCATCGGGTCCTTTGGAGAATTAAATTGTTTGGCAAGATTCTCTGTTGCACCAACAAAGATTCGGTTGTGGGTTACAGTGTGCACGGCATCGATGGTACGTTTCGTAATAAAGTACACGGCGCCGACTTCCTTGAACAATGTTGTAATTGGTTGAATGACGAAACTGTATCTCTTCCCTGACTCTCCGACAAATGTAACTTGTGACATAACTGCTCCTTCTATATAATATAAAGTCGTCCCTTAAAAAGTATAAACCCTTCGAGGGTTGAATGAAAAAATGACTTTTTAAGGCTCGACTATATAGTATCCACATAATCATAACCAACTACAAGTGGTTGATGTACACCACTCCTTACGTGTTGGATTTGTTTGTGCGCATCTCCCTTCTTCACTCCCATCCCAATTTCAAATATTGCACAGTAATTTTATTATTCCAAACTTTATGCGTCAGAAAATTGAAATTGTCTCTGCAATTAGGTACTTTGAAACAGGAGAGTTATGAATACATTAGAAGCCTCAAAATACATCTTGCATAAGCACCAAGATATTACACCCCTTAAACTGCAAAAATTGTTGTACTATCTCAAGGTGTGGAGTGTTGTTTCATCGCAGTACACCATTGAGGGAAATTTCTATAAATGGAAACACGGTCCCGTCAATAAAGAGGCGTACGACTCATACAAAAAGTACGGCAGCAATTCACTCCCAAAAGTAATGGATGCACCGGTTGTTGCTCAGACAGATCAGCAACAAGTGATAGATTTTGTTTTGGATTGCTACGCGCCATACGATGCGATTACTCTTTCGGCAATGAGCCACGAAGATGATCCGTGGAAAAAAACTTCAGCCAATACTGCTATTTCAGAAGAGAGTCTGTTACACTATTACAGCAAAATGCCGTTTGCTAAAAATTTTCCTTTTAGTTCCGAGAATAAATTTTTTCCTCTCCAAACCGATCTCCACTATGCCTTTATCTTTGATATGACAGAGCAAGATATTCTATTGTTCAATAAATTTTCTTCGTATAAGGAATACAAGGATACAATCAGTACCGTTCAAAAAGAAATAAAAACAAATTTTGTTTTCTGACGAACATTGCATACTTCCAGTGTTGAAAAAGAGTTGCTTCAAGGGTTGATCAAAGACTTTCCTCCGGTCCAACACATTGATATTGACGCCGCTTTAAAACAAATAGAATCACGTTTTATAGGTCTGTCCGAATTTTTACCTGAATTTGTAAAAATACTTCTGCCTTCGGAATTTTCGTCGCAGTTCTTAGGGTTAACTCTCGGTATTCACAAATTCCTCTTTGATAAAATAGTATCGAACGCAGGTGAGTATAGAAAAAAGACTGACCCGAATAATGGAGTTGTATATTTTGGAGGAGAGTATGCTCGTCATTCATCGGGACAAAAATTTCATGGCACCAATCCCGATTTTATTTATGAAGAACTGCAACAAGCATTTGCTCTTCTTAGCGATAAAGATAGTAATCCGTTACGAACATCCATTCTCTTCTATCAAAAGTTTGTTAGAATTCATCCTTTCTATGATGCAAATGGACGCATCGCACGATTAATTATTACCATTTATTTGCGATACCACGGGTATTATGTTCAATGGGCAAAGTTAGAGCAAACAAAGAAAAATAAATTTTTGGATAAACTAAACGAATGCCATGAGAGAGAAGATCAATATAATTTTGAACAGTACTTTGAATATCTGTATAATTTTTGGAAGCAGTTTGTAATTCAGAAAGATGAATTGGAATCATTCTAATACTTAACGCGCATCTCCCTTCTTCACTCCCATCCAAATTTTTCGTATATTACATAAAAATATGAAGATGATTTAAAAAGGATGAATAGTGTTACTGTAATCCGCTCCATAATTATCACTTCATAATTCATAATTCATAATTCATAATTCATATTTTGCCGAAGGCATTCCTTCGGAACATAATTCATCCTTATTACATGCTTGCAGTAAACAACCTTTCAGTAAACTACGGCGAACGATATTTGTTCGATGATCTTTCATTCACCATTAATCCGCACGACCGCATTGGGCTTGTTGGCAGTAACGGCGCAGGAAAATCCACGCTCCTCAAAATTATTGCCGGCATCACTCCGCCGATGGAAGGTTCCATCAACAAAGCGCATTTTGTTACAGTCGGTTATTTGCCGCAGGATGCCGTTGTGGATTCCGATCTCACGCTCTATAAAGAAGTCGAATCTGCCTTCGAAGATATTTTGCTTATTGAACAAGAGCTGAACGAAGCGTACGAAAAACTCGGCACAGTGGATCACACAACGGAAGAATATGTGGAACTGTTGGAAATCATCGGCGAACTTCAGCACAAACAGGAAGATGCCGATGCGTTCCGATTGAAATCGAAAATTGAAACGGTGCTGATGGGTTTGGGATTTTCTGTTCCCGATTTCGAACGCTCCGTGCGTGCATTTAGCGGCGGCTGGCAAATGCGTATTGCGCTTGCAAAATTATTATTGCGCGAACCATCCGTGCTGCTGCTCGATGAACCGACAAACCATCTTGATATCGAATCGCTGCAATGGCTCGAAGATTATTTGAAAAATTACAACGGCGCAATTATGCTCGTCTCGCACGACCGCGCCTTTCTCGATTCGCTGACAAAGACAACGTGCGCGCTGAGTTTGGGGAAGATGGATGTGTACGCGGGCAACTATGCATTCTACGAAAAAGAAAAAGTGCTGCGCAAAGAATTAATTTTGAATGCAATGCGCAACCAGCAGCAGCAAATGAAACAGACACAGGATTTCATCGAACGCTTCCGCTACAAATCAACGAAAGCGCGTCAGGTGCAAAGCCGCATCAAGCAGATGGAAAAAATTGATCTGATTGAAATTGAAGATGAAGAAAATGAAATTCGTTTTCATTTTCCGCAGGCACAGCAAAGCGGACGCGTCGTCATGGATATTCAAAATCTGCACAAAGCGTACGATGACAATGTGGTGTACCACGATTTGAATTATACCATCGAACGCGGCGACCGCATTGCCATTGTCGGCGTGAACGGCGCGGGAAAATCTACGCTCTCGAAAATTGTTGCCGGTATCGAACCATATCAATCCGGAAAATGCGTTGCCGGGTACAATGTGATTGTATCGTACTTCGCACAGCATCAGGCGGAAGAATTGGATTTGAGTAAAGAAGTACTGCAAACGGTGGATGATGTTGCCGTCGGAGAAGTGCGCACAAAGCTCCGCTCTATTCTTGGTTCATTTTTATTTCGCGGCGATGACGTGTTTAAAAAAGTAAAAGTCCTTTCAGGCGGAGAAAAAAGCCGGCTCGCATTGGCAAAGATGTTACTCGCGCCGGCAAATTTTCTTATCATGGATGAACCGACGAACCATCTCGACATGCGTTCGAAAAAAGTTTTGCAGGAAGCGCTGAAAGAATTCGACGGCACGTATCTCATCGTATCGCATGACCGTGCATTCCTCGATGAAATCGTCAACAAAGTATTGGAAATCAGCAAGACCGGTGTGCGCACATATCTTGGCAACGTTACCTACTATCTCGATGCAAAGAAGCGGGAGCGACAGGCGGTAAGCAGTCAAAAGAAAATATCGAATACTGAGCTTCGCACTTCGAATACTGAAAAAAATAAACCGGCAGAAATAAAACGCGAAAAAGAAAAACCGGCGGAAATAAAATCAAAGAATAATCTCCACCAGTTGAAAAAGAAATTAGAGTCAGTCGAAAAAGAAATCGAACAAAAAGAAAAACGAAAGACCGAACTTGAAGCACAGATGGCTGAAAGAGATTTTTATAAAAACAGCGAACGCTCAAAAAAAATGAGCGCCGAGTATGTCGATGTCAAAAAGAAATTAGAAGAAATCGTTGAGTTGTGGGGAACGCTTTCAGAAGAAATTGGTGCGTAGTTGGTAAACGTAAAAAATATATCTGCAATTGGATGGATGCTTCTCAGTGCATTCTGTTTTGCGCTGATGGGAGCGTTCACGCACGGACTGAGCGGCGCATTCGACTGGAGAATTATCGCCTTTGCGCGCGCCTCCATCAATTTTATTTTTGTTGCTGCGCTGGCGCGTTCTACAGGGAAGCCGCTTATCTTTTTTTCCGCGCCGGCTAGTTTGTGGAACAGAAGCGTTGCAGGCACACTCTCCATCTTCGGAACATTTTATGTTTTTTCAAAACTGCCGATTCCGGAAGCAACATCCATCCTTAATACCATGCCGTTGTGGATGGCGCTTCTCGTTGCGTTTGTTTCGAAAGAAACATTGCCGCGCTCAATTTGGATTGCAGTAGTGTGCGGCATTGCCGGAGTTTTTTTTATTCAGCAGCCGCATTTCGATTCCGGAAATATTGCCGTGCTCATCGGACTGAGCGGCGCGTTCTTTGCTTCGATTGCAATGTATAATCTTCACCGAACAAAAAATATTCATCCAACTACGGTTGTTGCACACTTCACGCTGGTAGCAAGCATTATTACTTTTTTTGTGATGCTGCCAAAACTTGGAACGTTGTTCAACAACGCGCACTACTCTCCTGCAATTATCATTGCGCTCATCGGCGTTGGAGCGAGCGGCACGGTCGCGCAGCTTGCCATGACACGCGCGTATGTAACGGGAAATCCAACATTAAATTCCTCCGTTGGTCTGGCGCAAGTTGTGTTCGCAACACTTATTGATATTCTTTTGTGGAATCGTTCGTTCGATGCCGGCACGGTGATCGGCATTGTGCTGATTACAGTACCAACAACATTGTTTATGGCACGAGAACAAATTCGGAAAATAATAAATTATGAGCCGACAGTATGACTACCACAATAATGCAACGAAATACTTTCTATTCTGAATTTGATACAGCGCGGCTCGATGCACCGCTCCCGCAGGATTATCGCACGCCGTTCGAGCAAGACCGCGACCGCATTATTCACACCTCTGCATTTCGAAGGCTGCAGGCGAAGACGCAAGTATTTCTTTCCGGTGAATATGATTTTTATCGCACGCGATTGACGCACTCGCTCGAAGTGGCACAAATCGGACGCGCGATTTGTAAATTTTTACAGCGCACACATCTGCTTCTTTCTGAAAAATTTTTTATTGATGATAATCTTGTTGAAGCAATTTGTCTTTCGCACGATCTCGGACATCCGCCGTTCGGTCATGCCGGCGAACGTACATTAAATGTGTTGATGAAAACCTACGGCGGCTTCGAAGGAAATGCGCAGACATTGCGCCTGCTGACTGAAACAGTCTACTCCAGCGGCGATGCTCGCACAGGAATGAACCCGACACGCGCATTTGTTGATGGCGTGCTGAAATACAAAACGCCGCATCATCAACTCGATAATCCTGACCATCATTTTATCTATGATGAACAGGGACAATATGTGAAATTTGTATTTGACGGAAGTGATTTTCCCGCAACGTACGCCGCAGGAAAACCGCGCAACAGTTTCCGCAGTATTGAATGCCAGATTATGAATTGGTCGGATGATGTTGCGTATTCATTAAACGATATTGCCGACGGAATCCATTCCGGATTTATTACGAAAGAAAAAATTGAACGCTGGGCAAGCGCTCAACAATTGGATGACGAAATTCAGCAACGCATTGAAGAATTGCTTGAAGCAATGACCGGCGGATTTGCCGGACAACGACTGTCGAAAAAAATCGGCAAGTGTATTGCCGCATGTTCATTGGTTGAAGTTGAAAATTTTATGAGCGCGAAAACAAATCGGTACCGTGTTGCACTGGCTATTGATCCGGTAATCAAAAAAGAATCCGAGATGTATAAAAAGCTGTCGCTCGATTTAGTATTCCGTTCGCCGCAATTACATCAGTTGGAAAAGAAAGGCGATTTCCTTCTGCAAAAAATTTTTTCTGTGCTTGCGGAAAATTATCTTGGCGTTCAAAAATTTGCAATGCACCTGCTTCCGGCACCTGTTGAAAAAACAATTGCGCAAACAACAGATGACAGGCAACGCGCGCGGCTCTTGTGCGACTACATCGCCGGCATGACCGACGGATTTGCAATCCGCACCTATAAACGATTGTTCGATCCGGAATTTGGTTCAGTGGTGGATCTGGTTTGAATAGAACACGGATAACACAGATGAGACTGGTTTGCACAGATTTTATCTGTAACATCATGATGCAAAAAAATACATTTTTATCGGTTAGAATCTGTCCTATCGGTGTTTCGCCGCGGCGAATGTTCTATTTTTAAAAAATGCTTAGTTGTACAAATACTTTTTATAAACACACATGGAAATTGCAAAACCAAAATACGGCGACATTCTTGAACTCACCATCGAATCTTCGGGATTTGAAGGAACAAGCATTGCACGCCATAATGGGCTTGTCGTTTTTGTTGAAGGCGCAGTTGCCGGCGATGTGGTACGCGCAAAAGTACTCAGAACAAAAAAGAAACATGTTGAAGCAAAAGTTGTTGGCGTGTTGCAGCCATCGCCGCAACGCACAACACCACGCTGTGAACATTTCGGTATATGCGGCGGATGTAAGTGGCAACACGTTCAGTATGCAGCACAATTAGAATTTAAACGTCAGCATGTTGTTGATGCGCTTGAACGCATCGGCGGATTTCATGGCGTGAATGTCTTGCCGATTGTTCCTTCAGAAGATGAATATTTCTATCGCAACAAATTGGAATTTTCATTCGGCAATAAACCATGGCTTACAGAAAATGAGAAATCAACTGTCATTCTGAGCGAAGCGAAGAATCTCAATGTTGAATTGACAACAGATTCTTCGGCTGTTGCTCTTACTCAACAGAACACAGCATTTGCACTCGGCTTTCACATTCCGCAACGATGGGATAAAATTCTCGACATCAACGCATGTCATCTTCAATCAGAAATAAGCAGCGAGATTCTTCGCACCGTGCGTGCGTTTGCGCTTGAAAATAATCTTCCGGCATACAGCGATGAGCCGCAAGGGGGTTACTTCCGCAACCTGATGATACGCGAAGGAAAACATACCGGCGATGTGATGGTGAATGTGGTAACGTTCGATGATCGTCCCGAGGTAATGGAACAGTTGACAGTACTGCTGACAAAAAATTTTCCTGAGATTTCAACCGTCATCAATAACATCACATCGCGTAAAGCAAATATTTCCACCGGTGAAATTGAAAAAGTGTATTACGGCGACGGCGTGATTCGTGAGAAACTCGGCTCGCATGTTTTTCACATTTCTGCAAATTCATTTTTTCAAACCAATACAAAGCAAACGGAAAAGTTGTATTCGCTCGCAAAAGAATTTGCCGAATTGAAACCAACCGATCTCGTGTACGATTTGTATTGCGGCACAGGTTCAATCTCGCTGTATATTTCCGATATGGTGAAGCAAGTAGTCGGAATCGAATTAGTAGAAGACTCCATCGCCGATGCAAAAATGAATGCGCAGATCAACGGCATTTCGAATTGCGAATTTCTCTGCGGCGATTTAAAAGAGTTGCTGACAAAAGATACTGCGTGGAGAGAAAAATTTTCGACCCCTGATGTGCTGATTGTTGATCCGCCGCGCAGCGGCATGCACCCGAAAGCTGTAGAAGAATTAGGAAAGATGAAAGTGAAACGAGTAGTGTACGTCAGTTGTAATCCCGCAACGCTTGCACGCGATACGCAGATGCTGGCGAAGTTTGGCTACTCCATCGAAAAAGTTCAACCGGTCGATATGTTTCCGCACACCTACCATATTGAATGCGTGGCGAAACTGAAATTACAAGAATAGAATAGTCATTGCGAGGAGCGAAGCGACGAAGCAATCTTCTATTCTTAAAAAAAGATTGCTTCGCCAAAAAACGGCTCGCAATGACTATGCAAAGTTTTTCATTATAAATTATCGGCAAGATACTTTTCAAAAAATTGCACTACCCGTTCTTCGTACGCTTTCCCGCCAATCTCGTGCACATCGTTGTGATGCGCTCCTTCAACAAGAAATATTTCCTTCGGTGCGTGCGCGTATTCAAATAATTGTTCGCTGTACTGATACTTGATAAATGTATCGTGTGTGCCGTGAATAAAAAGTATCGGCGTATAAATTCCATTTAAAGCTTTCAACGGTGATACGTCTCGGTGATTAAAATTTGCTTTACTCTCAGCACGCTTCATTGCAATGTTTCGCAAAAAATGCCACGGTAAACGGAGTAACCTTTTTTGATAATCAACCGTGACTGTGCGAAGATTGGTAAAGCACCCTTCCACAACAACAGCGGCTATCCGCGTTTCAATTTCTTTCGCCTGAATCGCAATCGCCGCACCCATTGATGTGCCGAAGATTCCTATTTTCCCCAGCGTGTAATGCTTTTCCTTTGCTAGTTTTTCGAGAGCATCAATTGCTTTTTGCACGTCGTATTTTTCATAGTAGCCGTACGTGCAGTATGCGCCTCCACTTTCGCCATGCGCACGCGAATCATACATCAACACATTAAAATTTTTCTCGTGCAATACTTTCGCAAGCAGCAAGCCGCTAATTTTATTATCGCCGACACCGTGCAAATATAAAATTGTTCCGATAGGATTTTTTTTTGTAGGAAGAAACCATCCGCGCATCGTTGCATCGTTGACACCTTTAAAAATAAATTTCACGTTTGGAATATGTAACGAAATCGGGAGTGTAGGAAGTTTTCGCGCACTGTAATATTCATCGCCGCGGCGATGAGGATGCAAGAGCATCACAGGACCAATAACAAAAATCACCGCTGATGCCATCAGTAAAAAAAGCACAACAAGAATTAGTAAGGCGGCGAGAAGCGTCATATCACGAAAATTTTTTTACAAGTGAGCAGACAGTTTCAATTTCATCCAATGAATTATAAAAATGAGGCGCGACACGTATCATACCTTCGCGCTGCGAAACTCCGATATGTTCTTTGGTCAGCGCTTGAAAAATTTCTTGCGTGCGTGAATGTGCAAACGAAACAATGCCGGCACGTTTCGCCGCATCATGCGGTGAGATAATTTCACAGCCAAGTTCGGAAAGATGCGCGAGCAATCTTTCAGTCAACGTACGCACGTGCGATTCGATATTCTGAATTCCAACTTCGAGCAATGCTTCCGTTGATGCACGCAGTGCGACAACACCGCAAAAATTTTGTGTGCCGTTTTCATAACGGCGCGCTGTTTCATCAAGATCAATTCTGTAATTAAAAAAATCACCGAAGAAATTTTTATTGCTCGTCCACCCGATATGCTGCTGCTGAATGCGCTTCTGCAATTCTTCTGTGAGAAAAATAAATCCGAGTCCCAGCATTCCCATCAACCATTTATTTCCGCCGTTGGAAAGAAAATCAATGTTCATTTCCTGTACATCAATCGGCGACACACCGACTCCCTGAATCCCGTCGACACAAAAAATAATTTTTCGTGCTTTGCACAATTCACCAATGGCTTTCAAATCCGCGCGGTAGCCGCTTAGAAATTGCACGAAACTAATGGAAAGCAATTTTGTGTTCGGCGTAATGGCACGTTCTATACTTTCAATACTCACTTCGCCGCGCTCGTTCTTTACAAAATCTATTTCCACGCCGTGTTGTTTCAAATTCAAAAATGGAACGACGTTCGTCGGAAATTCGATATCGTTCAAAATAATTCTATCGCCGCTTTTCCATTCGAGACCATTGGTAAGAATGTTTATTCCTTCCGAAGTATTGCCGACTAACCCGATGCGGTCAGGAGTGGTGTGAATTAATTGTGCGATGTTGTGTTTGAGCTGCTTGTGCGCTTCCAATGAAGGAAGAAAAATATCAATATCGCCTGTCGTTTGTTCTTCAAGGAAACGATCAATCGCTGCTCGCACGCGCGTAGAAAGCGGACTGATAGCGGCATGATTTAACCAGATTTTTTTTTCTTCGATAAAGGGAAACCACGAGCGATAGAGTGCAAGATTATAAGGATTCATTCGGCTATAATATAGAATAAAAGTTTTTGTAATTACTCAGTGTGTTAATTTTCTAATTTCAGTATTTCCAAAAAAAACGAATCCCCCGTCCCGATTAAAAAGCAAATCGGGACACCCCCTTTTCAAGGGGGATTTCCTCGTTCTTATTCCCCCTTGAAAAGGGGGTTAGGCTGTAAGTCTGCCGTCTTTTTGGCGGAGGGATTTTTTGAATAAACAATAACGTTGAGTAGTTACAAGTTTTTTATGAATATAACGAGCAGTAGCAAGCGAAGCAAGTTTCGCGCGTTTCAAAAAGAGGAACACTTTTCGTATATTCATCCATGAAAAAATTACAAATCGCTCTTGTTCATGATTGGCTGACCGGCATGCGCGGCGGTGAAAAATGTTTGGAAGTGTTGTGCGAACTTTTTCCCGAAGCCCCGATTTATACGTTGCTCCATGTGAAAGGCGCCATGTCGCCGCTCATCGAATCGAAAACAATTTATACATCCTTCATTCAAAATTTTCCTTCGCTCGAAAAAAACTATCGCATGTATCTTCCGCTTTTTCCCTTTGCGATTGAATCGTTCGATTTTTCCGAATATGATGTTGTCATTTCATCAAGCCACTGTGTCGCCAAAGCGGCAAAAGTTCGTCCGGACGCGCTGCATATTTGTTACACCTACACACCCATGCGGTATATTTGGGAAATGTATGATCAATATTTCGGAAAAGGGCAAGCAAGTTTTGTAACGCGCAGTGCGATGAAAATTATCGCACCGCTGTTGCGTGTGTGGGATGTGCACACGTCAAAACGTGTGCATCAGTATATTGCAATTTCTGAATACATCCGAAAAAGAATTCAATTGCATTACAACACGGATGCCGATGTGATTTATCCGCCTGTGGATACAGACCAGTTTCAACTTTCTACGGAACATGACGGATATTATTTAATTGTCAGCGCGCTGGTTCCATATAAAAAAGTTGATCTGGCAATTGAAGTGTTTAATCAGAATGAGAAAAAATTACTTGTTGTCGGCAAAGGACCGGAAGAAGATAAACTTCGTGCAATGGCAAAAAATAATATTGAATTTCTCGGCTGGAGAAATGATGACGATCTTGCTAAGTTGTACGCGCGCTGCATTGCTCTTGTCTTTCCAGGTGAAGAAGATTTTGGCATTGTACCGTTGGAAGCAATGGCAAGCGGCAAACCGGTTATTGCGTACGGCAAAGGAGGTGCGTTAGAAACTGTTGTTGAAGGTACAACCGGAACATTTTTTTACGAACACACTTCATCAGCACTTCATTCTGCAATTGAACGCGCGGCAACAATACAATTCTCGCCGGAGGCAATCCGCACACACTCGCTCAGTTTTACACGCGAGGTGTACAAACAAAAGATGAAAGAGTTTATTGAAAAGAAAATAAATGAACGTTATGAATTTTCTTGAGTTATTTTTCGCATTAACCAACCTCCCCGTTTTTACACTCATTCACAGATATTTCTAGACAAATTCAGCTTCGCTTTGGCAATTCAAACCAATGTGTTAAAATACTACTTGCTTATTATATGTTCACATATTATATTTACACTGACAATAAATTTAATTACTCATTCGAAAGGAGCAACGTATGTGGACAAAATCTTATTCAATCGTAACTAAAGAAGCAACAAAAGAACAAATGTGGAAATTATTTGCGGATGTAAACAATTGGCACACGTGGGACACAGAAATAGAGTATGCTAAGATGGATGGAAAATTTGAAAAAGGGAATAATTTTCTATTAAAACCCAAAGGCGGACCTACAGTAAAAATCCAATTGGTAGAGACAATCGAAAACAAAAAGTTTGTTGATCTTACAAGATTTCCGTTCGCTACAATGTATGGAGAACATACATTTGAAGAAACACCGAATGGACTAAAAATTACAACAACAATGACGGTTGAAGGGGTGCTTGCGTTTTTATGGATTAAAATTGTTGCTCAAAAAATTGTAAATGGTTTACCAGTTGAAATGGTTGAACAAGTGAAATTAGCAAGTAAATTATAAATGGAAAATCAAAAAAAACGATTTTAATTTTATCATATCAAAAAATATTTCGTGATGAAAACCAATGAAAAAATATTCAGCGTAGAAACTCCAGAAGAAAGCACAGGATTTTTATTATGGCAAGTAACCAACCTTTGGCAAAGAGAAATTAAAAAAGCTCTTGAACAATACGATTTGACTCATTCGCAATTTGTCTTGCTTGCAAGTATACTTTGGTTGTCACAACAAAAAGAAAGTGTAACTCAGATACTGCTTTCTACCCACACCAAAATTGATCCGATGACAACTTCAACAGTATTGCGGACATTGCAAAAAAAAGGACTGTTGCAACGACAGGAACATTCCACAGATACAAGAGCAAAGACAGTTGAACTTACAGCCGATGGAAAAAAAATGGCAAGATTCGCAGTAAAAACAATTGAGAAATTTGACGGAGAATTCTTTGAACCACTTGGCGGCAAAACGAAGGACTTTAATAAAAAGATTGTTGCCTTGCTGACAAGGGCAGAAAAAAATGCGTAGTTGATTTTTTTTTCCAACTACGCATCTGTTTTCTACTCAATAATTTGATCGAGGTGATGCCGCAGATGGCTCACGTAATCGGTTACCAAAAATTCCAATGTTACAGGTTCCTGTTCACCGATAAAACAGAAGTTTTTTAATTTTTCCGTAGGAATTTTTTGTACAAGATGCAGCAAGAAAAAATTATACTGCTTCCAAAACGCAACAAGCTCTTCCCACGACTCCTCCTGATACTTCTGTGTTTGCACCCATGCGCGCTGATCGTACGCGGGAAGTTTTACTTCACCGCTCAATTGTGCGCGGACGAAGCGCTGGTGATTGTTCGCGGCTGAATCAATAAGATGTCCGAGAATTTCTTTCTTCGACCATTTTTCTGTTGAAGAACGCACACTGCTTTCCACGTCTGACATACGAAGCAACTCCGCAGATGTTTGTGTAATAGCAATCTTCCACGCATCAAGTGAAGCCCGCATTTTCTTGTTTCCTTTCCATGGCTGCTTCTTCAGCCACTCAATAAGCATCACAACAATTAACAAGCTAATAGTGATGACAAGCGCGAACAAAATCATTTTGTTAACACTTGTCGTCGTTCCACCGAAAAATATTGTTGTTATGAAGAACATGTTTCGTTTATTTTTCAAACGCCTGATTTCTTACCATCTTCGTCATATCATACGGCGCAGGATCGCCGCCAAGATATTTGTGGAACCAATCCAAATGCGCGTTGTAGTATAACGGCATGGATTTAATTCCGTTGGGCCAATGTCCATCATTCGGAAACACAATCAATCGCGATGGCACTTTCATTTTTTGCAAGTCGGTAAAGAATTCCAAACTTTGCGTATACGAAACGCGGTAATCTTTTTCGCCGGTAATTACTAAACAAGGAGTTTTGAATTTTTCCACAAAATTATTAGGAGACCATTGTTGATACATTTCATTTCCGTACGGCGCACCGTTCAAATCCCACTGCGGAAACCACAACTCTTCTGTTGTTCCGTGCATCGCTCGTAAATCATACACGCCCATCATCGCAGCAATTGCTTTAAATTTTGTCGTGTGTCCTTCCAGCCACATCATCATGTAGCCGCCGTAGCTCCAACCCATCGCACCCATGCGTTCGGCATCAACAAAAGAAATTTTTGAAAGCGAATCGGCAACCGCCATGACATCTTCGTACACTTTGCCGCCCCAGTCTTTTGAAATCTCTGCAGTAAATTCTTGTCCATACCCTGTCGAGCCGTGCGGATTTGCAAATGCAACAATATATCCGCTGCCCGGATACACTTGCCAATCGCCGCGGAATGCATCTGCCCATTGCGACTGCGGTCCGCCGTGCACATTTAAAATGAGCGGATATTTTTTCTTCGGATCAAAATTATGCGGCTTCACAAGAAATGTGTGAATTTTTTTTCCGGTCGGCGATTGAATCCACAATTCTTCTGCCGGTCGAATATCAACGGAATCTTCCACCGGTTTGTTGAAGAATGTCAGCCGCGTCGGATTTTTTGCCACACCTTTTTCAAGTGTTGCTTTCCATAATTCCACCGGCTCGCCAACAGAACGTCGTGTGTAAGCAATAAATTTTCCATCTGAAGAAATATCAAACGCATCAATATATTTTGCATTCAATACTTGAACAATTTTTTTCGATTTAATATCAATGGTATACAACGGCACATTCCCTTGCACATCGCCGGTAAAATAAATTGATTTCGAATCCGGCGCCCATTGAATTGCATTCACCCAATTATCAAAATTATCTTCGGTGATCATTTCGATTTTTCCTGTTGCCCGTTCATACAACGCAATGCGAAAGCGATCAGATTCGTACGTTGGAATTTTTTGCATTTTAGATGCGATATATTTTCCATCGGGTGAATACGCCGGATCGCCATCGTACGCAAGATTGCTTGCAGTAATATTTTTCGGCTCACCTTCGTTGGTTGAAACAAGAAATAAATCTTTATTCGTTGTCTCTTCTTCATTCACATCATGGTTCGAAACAAAACAAATTTCTTTTCCATCAGGAGAAACGGCATATCCGCCGCTGCCGAGAGAAAATGCCGGCGCATCAAAATCACCGGGAGAAAGATCGGAATATTTTTTTGTGTCGAGATTGAAAAGAAATGTATGCGTGCGCGTGCCGTCTTTCCATGAAGTCCAATGACGATACAATAATCTATCTGCTATATGTGCTTGAATCGCTCCATTTTCTTTTGCGTCAGATATTTTTTTATTGCACGCATCATCAGCCCCGCATTCAGGATACACATCGCTTGCGAAAACAAACGATTTTCCATCCGGCAACAACTGCGGATCGCCAATACCGGTAGAAATTTTTGTTATCTGTTCCGCTTCGCCGCCATTGAGAGAAAGTTTCCACACTTGCATTCCATCTTTGCGCGAAGAAAGAAAATACAGCGATGATCCATCTGAAGACCAACGCGGACTTGCATCACGCGCAACATTATTAGTCAACTTGCGAAGTTCACTGCCATCAGCATTAACAACATAAATATCAGCATTTGATTTGCCTGTTTCCAAAAAGCTTTCGGAAACTGTGAACGCAATACGTTTACCATCGGGAGAAATGGTGGCTTCGGAAACACTTTTTATTTTGTAGAGATCTGCAATGGCAAATGGTTTTTTTTGTGCTGATGTAAAAACAACGCAACAACAAAGAAGAAAAAGAATTTTTCTCATACCAACTCCTATCTGTAAAGATTTTAATGAATAGTGAGTCTGCTCTAAAAAAATGTATTTGTCTCTCGCAAAGACGCAAAGAAAAAAAATTAAATTATTGAAAATAAACATTCCAAGGGAATCCCTTCGGGACTTTGCGTTCTTGGCGACTTTGTGGCTAAGCCATCCCTTTGGAACGAGAGATAATCAATGTTCTTTCATTTTGACTTTTTAGAGTAAACTCAATAGTACTTGAACGCAAAAAGGTAGCGCAACAATCCATCAGGTGCAAGAAGCAAATTGCAAAAACGGAAAAGTGTAGTTACATTTCACACATGATAGAATTTATTACAGCACACACAAGCGACATTCCTGCCATTCAGCAACTATCTCACGAAATTTGGCATGCCCATTATCCGGGCATTATTTCTCGTGCGCAAATTGAGTACATGCTTTCTAAAATGTATGCAACAGAAACGATTCAACAGGAAATAGAAAACGGCGTGGTGTATGAATTTATTAAGACAGACGGTGACACGACGGGATATCTTTCATTTGTGTTTGAAGAAAATGCAACTGTGAAACTTTCCAAGCTATATGTGCTTCAAGAGTATCACGGAAAAGGAATTGGCAACACGGCGTTGGAACATTTGAAAGAGCGTGCATTACAGCAAGGGGCTAAAAAAATATATTTATTTGTGAATAAACAAAATACAAAAGCTATTACTGCATACACACGTTTCGGTTTCACAATCAGCGAATCAGTGGTGAATGAATTCGGAGACGGATATGTAATGGATGATTACAGAATGAACTATACACTGGAATAGAATACTGCTCAACATTATTTTTTCAATTCGTTCAAAAATTTATCATGCCATTCTTTTGTTACATCCATCCAGCAGAATAAGCCGCGCCATTTTCCAAAATGATCGTAATGCTTTTCGATCACTGCATCACTTGTTTTTCGTCCGCGTTTATGTAACTCGGAAAATTTCATCCTCACCCACGAGTCAATTCCAAGATAGTCATATCGTCCAAGCAGTTTTAAAAGATTACCTGCGGCGTAATGTCCGATACCTTTAATGGAACGAAGCTCCCAATACAACTCTTCGGTGGTTTGTTCGGAAGAACGCAAATGTTCCAGCGAAGTTTTTCCTTGCGTTATATTTTTTGATAATTCCAACACATACGGAGCGCGATATCCACAGCGAATTTCCCTGCGTAAATATTTTTCCGAACACTCTGCAATTGCTTCTGCCGTTGGAAACAAAAAAATCTCTTCCTTAAATTTTTTTCCTAATTTGGAAGTAAGATTGCCGACCATGCTTTCTGTTAACGACCAACTGCAATTTGTTGTGAACATCATTTTCACGACATCTTCAAACACCGATGGCGAACGAAGCATTCTTCCTGCACCGATTTTTTTCACCCATCGGAATCCTTCATGTTCATTTGCCGCTGAATAAAATTCATCGAATGATTCATTCAGCCGCACTATCTCTGCAACCACTGCAACGATGCGCAAGTTATGTGCTTGCGTTAGTCTCGAAGCATGTTCGACTTCAATTTTCAATTGATGGTCTTGTTGCGAAAGAGTTACGGCGGCACTTTTCTTTGTATCCAATGCAAAAGCAGTACACAATGCAAGCGGCTGTCCAACAACATCGGTAACGCGAAACGGCGGCAGTGCGTACCAACCGTGACTAAAAATGGTTCTTCGGAAATCAAAATATTTTGGAAGCGAAAGTGTGAGTGTTGTTTTCATAGATACGATAATTGCAAAAGTCTGTTCTTGTGCGTATTTTGTTAAAAATATTTTTCAACAAAATTCTTGTGAACCTGTATGAATGCTACATGGATTGCTTTTCTGCGTATTGCTGTCGGAATATTTTTTCTCGGACAAGGCATCAATAAAATTGAATGGCTCACCTCGTCGGAATTTTTGAAAACAAATTTAGATCGTTACGCTCTCAATGCGCATCCCGCAGCACAGTGGTATCAAGAACGCGTTGCAAAACCGGGCGTTGAAATCTGGGCGCGTGCCATTCCTATGGGAGAAATGCTGATCGGCATTGCACTTATTCTCGGCGTGCTGACACGAACAACACTCAGCATTGCGACACTGCTCGTAGTCAATTTTCATATTACAAACGGAAAGTTTTTTTCGTTGACGTTTTTTTCTGACCCGTATGCACTGCTGCTTCTTGCCTGTTTGCTTGCGCTCTCTTTTTCAAAAGCACATGGTACGTGGGCGCTCACACAAAAGTGGTAATACAATTTATTTTTCCCACCAGACACTATCATTCACTTCGTTTTTATTGCGAATATATTTTTGCACGTCAAATTCTACGTCTGCATAGTCGAGAATATTTTGATGGGCTTCATGTAGCACTTCGTTATACAATGCAAGCGCCTCACTTCTTTTGTCTTCAAGTTCAAGCACATTTCCTAAACGCACCTTGCTGAAAAGAGCTAACGCAGAAAATTCTTTGATATACAAAACATTCGCTGCTGTACGAAAATATTCTTCCGCTTGCGCATAATCTTTTTTCAGTGCTGAGATTTTTCCTAACGCATACAACGCCAGCCCGTTTGAACCCGACACATTATCCGGATCCAACTGCAATGTCAACAATGCCTCTTGCGCCGCTGCACTACTATCGCGGTTAATGGAGAGAAACAATAACGCTGTGCGTGCGTGTGCGCGAATGCGCAATTCGGGAATCCATCGCAATGCTGCATAATTTGGATCAAGGTGTGCATTGATGGGCTTTGTTGAAAAAGAAAATAGAAAATTTTGGTTTTGGTTTTCGACGAAAACTCTTTTTACTATTGTTTTGTTTTCAAATGTGAAAAGAATATCTAACGGCATTGTAAAAATGTTGCCGCGTTGCGATACAGAAACACTCACGGATGTTTCGCCGCGCTTTGATGTGCTGCTCTGCCATGTACAAAGAAATTCCGGAAAACTTGTTTGCGCAATCCATTCTTGAAAAAACCAACCAAGCGAAGAACCGTACACCTGTTCACATTCTTGTTGAAAAGTGTACGGGCTAAAGGGAACATTCGCACGTTTGATGCAATTCCGCAATGCACTGTCAAACATATCTCTACTCATTACATATTCTAACATCAGAAAAACGTACCGTAATTTTTGCGTGATGCGATCTTCAAGTGTGCGTGCGGCATACAACTCAAGTGAAGACGGGAGCGAATAAAAGTCGAGAGTTTTCGCCATCATCATAGAACGTTCTTGCTGTTGTTGCTCATGTGTTGTCAACACTGAATCGAAATAAAACCGGGCAGCAAGATATTCCGTAAGTCCTTTGCGAAACCACGCAAGAGAATCATTATCTGAAGGAAGCACACCGGATGCAACATCCTGAACCCACGACGCAAGTAAAGAGGAACGAAAAACTGTTGAATCAAAATACGCAAACTGTGGTGTTGAGCGCACAATAATATTTGCAGCACATCGTTTATGATGATGTGAACCATCATCACTTCCTGCAAAAATAAACTGAATCGTTTTATTCTTCTGCAGAAAAGGAAAGAGTGCAGAAAAATATTGTTGCGAACTGTTCATCAATGCGCCAAGAGCAGCGCGAAACTCCGGTTGAAATCGGATTGTATCCGACACAATGGAAACAGAAAAAGCGCTGTCCGGTGAATAATATTTTTTTGTGACCGCTTGTTTTGAAGCATACACCAAAAGTGCAGCATCAATTCTTGTTGGTGTATCGTTGTGAATACGAAAAGAAATTTTTTCATCTTCTTTGTGAAGTGTATCAACTGCGCCATTCGCGAACACGCGCCATGCGGAAGACAGCGTGAGATCAATATGCGAAGTGATGGTATCATTCTGTAAAGCATTCATCGAAGAAGAAAGCAGCGGCACCCACGACGATGATGCATCTGCCTGCAAGAGAATTTCACGTTCATTCACAAATATTTCAGCCGTAGAAGCTGTGTCTAATTCCTCTTCATAAGTCATCGCAATAAAAACGGAATCGCGCACATGAAGTGTATCAGGAAGAAGAAACGCGATATCCTGAAATTTTTTTCCGCGAGGTGAAGATATTTTTTTTCGCTCGTACTTTTTTCCAGTGCTGTCGCGCGCTGCATCAAAATCAAAATTTTCCGGAAATGTAAAGACAATGCGGTCAACAGAATCGCGAAGCAATTGCACCCACACGCGAGCTTCCGCTTTCATTTCGCTTCTGCGATCGTTGATTTCCGCTTTCACATCATAGCGAAGCATACGTGCAGAAGGCTGCGCGTGAACAAGCGACTGCGAGACTAGACAGACAATAGAAAACGATGTAAGAAATTTTTTGATTTGCATTTATTATGTGTGTAAGAAAATTTGCATTGTTGAGAGAAATTTCTCCCGCTCATCTAACCACGGAAAATGCCCGCACGTTTCCATCACCACAAATTGAAATGAGTCCCGAAGGTTCCGAAGGGATGGTGGCGAAGCCATCCCTTCGGGACTTCGCCAGATTCCTTTGGAACCGTTCGGAATGTTCAGTATCATGGTGCAGAATATACGATTATTTTTTTGAGGATGAAAAAGAGAGTTGGTGCAAAGTTAAACCTTAAAAAATCTCAACCAATGTCATTCTGAGGAGGTACGCTTCAGCGTACCGACGAATCACGCTGAAAGCGTGATCGCTTTTCATTTCTAATTCAAGAATGAGATTCTTCTCCGCCTTCGGTGGATCAAAATGACACACAAAAAATACTTTTTTAAGAGACAATTACGTAGTTCTCATTGAAATATTCTTTGGGCAGTCATTGCGAGGCGTTTTTTGCCGAAGCAATCTTCTAAATTTGAAGAAAAAGATTGCTTCGCTCATAAAAAACATTCGCTCGCAATGACTTTGCCAGTGACAACTACGTACTGTCTTATTCATTCCTCTCTTTTTCGTATATTGATGTATGGAAACCATCATCACACAATCTGTACGGAAAGCAGCGCACTTCATTCAGCAGAATGAACTTGTTGCCTTTCCGACTGAAACAGTGTACGGACTCGGCGCAAATATTTTTTCCGAATCAGCACTGAAAAAAATTTTCATCGCCAAAGGAAGACCGTCTGATAATCCGCTGATTGTTCACATTGCCGATCTGCAGCAGATTGAACTTCTTGCGCACAACATTCCGGAGTATGCACAACAATTTATCACTGCATTTTTTCCCGGTGCATTAACGCTTGTACTGCCGAAACGAAAAAATATTTCTTCCGTTGTGTCTGCCGGTTTATCAACAATTGGAATACGTATGCCGCACCATCCGATTGCAGAAAAATTTTTACATGAATGCGGTGTCCCTATCGCTGCACCTTCAGCAAATCTTTCGGGCAAACCAAGCCCTACCACATGGCAGGCTGTTCAATACGATTTATTCGGACGCATCAGTTGCATTCTTAAAGGAAAACAATCTCGTGTCGGATTAGAATCAACAGTTGTTGATTGCACAGAGGCAACACCACTTATTTTACGTGCCGGTGCAATTACCATTGATGAATTACGAAAAATTGTTTCGTCTATTCATTTCGCGTCAAAACATGCGAAGGCAAATTTGAAAAGTCCCGGAACACGATACCGGCATTACTCGCCGCGCGCAACTATTGTGATTGTAGATTCATTGCTTGATGTGAAAAAAGAAAATGCCGGCTATATCGGATTGAAAACAGGATTGAAAGAAAAAAGTAAAACGACAGCAATGCAAAAGATATGCGGTTCAATCGAAGAATATGCGCATTCACTATTTGCTTTTTTTCGTGCGTGCGATCAGGAAGGTGTTTCAACAATTTACTGCCAGCGAGTTGATGAGCGCGGTCTTGGAATTGCGGTGATGGACAGAATTACACGGGCTGCTACAAAATAATTAGCCCATGTCATTCCTGTGGAAATGGTAGTGTAAAAAAAGTCAAAGAAATTCAATTGTCACTTCAACCTTACCATCTCTTTTTGTATATTTGGTTATGATATTTACTCAGACCTGTCCTAAATAAAAATACAAAATTCGGCAGAAGCTTCTCCTGCACGATAAAACCTTTGTCAAACAGGCTTTTTTGAGCAAGTTTATTTAGGACAGCATAAAATTTTACTGGGGGGCTGCTTTACGAAAACTGAACTAAATCGTCCAAAACAATGAAAAAACAGGTGTTCTTATACAACTTCAAAATTATTTAGGACAGCAGTGATATTTACTAAAAGACATAGGGATTCGACTTTATTTGAACAAGGTCTTGAAGGCAAAACGTATCCGGTAGAAATAAATTCGGATAAAATTCAACTTCACTACGAAAAGAAACACGGAAAACTATTTTTAGGTGATTCAATCAAATGGCTTTCTGAAATACCCAAAGAAAGCGTTGACCTCATTTTTGCAGACCCACCTTACAACATTAACAAAGCGGACTGGGATAATTTTAAGGACCAAGATTCTTATATAGAGTGGTCGGTTAATTGGATTGAACACGCCTCAAAAGCGTTAAAGAAAAATGGCACGTTATATATTTGCGGATTTTCTGAAATACTTGCAGACCTTAAAAGACCATCAATGAAATTCTTCAAAGGTTGTAGATGGATTGTTTGGCATTACAAGAATAAAGCAAATATGGGTAAAGATTGGGGACGATCACACGAAAGTATTTTGCATTTCCGTAAAGGGAAAGAATTTACTTTAAATATAAATGATGTTCGTATTCCTTACGGAAAACATACATTGAAATACCCGCATCACCCACAAGCCGAGACAAGTCAATACGGAAATGGTAAACAACATATTTGGAAACCGCACCCACAAGGTGCAAAAGCAAAAGATGTATTTGATATTCCAACAACTTGCAACGGTTCAGGGGAAACTACACCACATCCTACACAGAAACCGGAAGAACTAGTAAGAAGATTTGTTTTAGCAAGTTCGAATGAAGGCGATCTTGTTTTAGATCCATTTTCTGGTTCGGGAACTACAATAGTAGTTGCAGAACAATTACACCGACAGTGGTTGGGATGTGATAATAATATTCAATACAATAAGTGGGCTATTAAAAGATTAGAGAATGTAATTAGACGAACAAAAGAAGAATGGATTGAGTACGACAGAAGAATTGCTGAACAACGGGAATCAATAAGATGATACTCAAGAAATTATTGAACAAAGCGACTGATAAAGAAAAGTTTATAACAATTCAAAATTTCATCGACTTTTGTAGTGAATATTTAGAATTTATTGAAGACAATTTACAAGCGGTTATAGTTTCGCAAAACGAGAATCATTATACGTTTTACCAATATAAAAAAGATGGAAACTATAATGTTACGAGACCAATAAATTCTAATTTGATGTATGATGCAAATAGTTTTGAAAAAACCAAAAAAAAATTTAAAGGAATATTAAAAGATACCGATATAGACACACCAGCATTAAGAAGTGTTTTGAATAATTCAGTCTATACAATTCAACAATCAATTGGCGCAACATTAGATGCGTTACCAGCAACCAAATCAAATATTGCGCGAAAAGTTGCGGGTGATTTATTTGAAAGATTAATCAGAACTATATTAAGTGAGAGAGGAATTGATTGCACTTCTGGTGTAGTCAAAATTCCTGTTGTGGTAGATGGTAAACGAGAATTTGATTTCAATTATCAGCATGACTTAATTATCAATAAAAATGGTGAATTAAAAGCAATCGGTTCTGTTAAAACTTCAAGTAAAGATCGAATAGATAAAATATTTATTGATAAATTTCTCTACAATAAACTAACCGATAAAACTACTCCGCATTTTGCCGTTTTTCTTAATGATGTTCAAAGAAAAAATACAAAGTCAAAAGGCAAATATGGAGTTAGCGCAACATTTCTCCCGGGACATTTCAAAGGGTATACAGTAAAACTAAATCCTTTAGATGGAGTTTATTACTGCGACATAAGACCTAATATGCTAACGGAAGCAATAGTAAAAGATCATATCAAAACTTTTGACCATTTACTGTTCGATGATATTTGGACAATGATTAAATAAAATTGTTGTAATCAAACTTCCAACAATCCAATGCTCCAGCACACACTTCGTAAACTCCCCCTGCATTCCCTAACTCGCTCGCAGTGCGCTGATAATATTCAACCGCGCTGCACGCACTGCCGGTAAAAATCCGCCGACTATTCCCATCACCAACGCAAACGCCAGCGACGAGAAAACAATTTCCGGCGAAAGCGCAAACGAAAATTCCAATTCTGAAAACGAGCCGAAGTTGAGCGTCGAGATTTTAAAAAATTGAAGGAATGATGCCAAGAGTATTCCGAAGAATCCGCCGACTAATGAAAGCAACAATGATTCCATCATAAATGCGCTGAGAATACTTCGGCGATGAAAACCGAGTGCGCGTAGCGTGCCGATTTCTACTGTTCGACTTGCAACTGCAGCGTACATGGTAATCATTGCGCCGATTGTGGCTCCGAGACTGAAGATGACAGTAACGAAAATTCCGAGAATGCGAATAAACATTGCCATCACTTCGGACTGCTCTTCAAAGAAACGCTGTTCGATCTTTGGCTCAAATTGCTGCAAGCGCGGTTCGCGGTTAAATGTAGTTTTGAAATTATCAAAATTTTCTTTGCTGTCTAATTTGAATGTGAACGTTGAAAATCCGCCCTGCCTTGAAAACGCATCTTGCAATTGCTGCGTGTCGCCCCACATTTCAGAATCGAAACCGCTGCCGTCAGTATCAAATTGCCCGACAATCGTCCAATCATCTCCGGCAAACCGTACCTTGTCGCCGATCGTTGCACCGCTAAATCGTTTTGCAATTGACGAACCGACAATCAGTTCGCGTTTTCCAAATGAAAACATTCGCCCTTCAACTAATTGCACACGCGGACGAAGCGTGAATACCTGATCAGAAACTCCGCGCACAGTAACATTGCTGACACCCTCACCTTCTACTTTAGTCAGATTGATCACAACGACTACCTCACCGGATGCAATCGGTTTTCCCTCTGCGTTCTTGGCAATGTGCGGCAGCGTTGAAATAATGTTAGCCGTTTCCTGAAGGATGATGCTGGAAATTTCTCCGTTCGCAGATTTGCGTGAGACGAGTACGTTGTCATCGGAACCAGTTTTCACCAGCGTCTTCTTCACACCGTACGCCATCATCAACACAGCAGAAAACACAAAGACCACCAGCGCCACACCAACAACAGTAATACCTGTTGTAAGTTTACGGCTGACAAAATTTCGAATAGTATATTTAATTGGAATTTTCATTGTTCACCTATGCTAAAATATTTTCTCCGTAAACATCTGAATATCGAACCTGTCATTCCCGCGAAAGCGGGAATCCATTAATTTTTTTTGGATGCCTGCTTTCGCAGGCATGACACATTATTTTTTTTCAAAAAATTTCTTACTTAGTCGTCTCTTAAAAAATGCGAGTGATGCCATGAGTGTAATAAAATGATTCAGAAATAATTCAAATTTTCACGTTCTTGATAAACAAACTCATGGCATCACTTTGTAAATAAGACTTGATAAGGTTCAACTTAATACCGATTCATCACCCGATGTGTCTCAATCCGTCAACAATTGTTGTGCGCAATGCTTTCA
>CAYHZL010000022.1:0-28284 GCA_964361075.1 uncultured Chitinophagaceae bacterium | reverse complement strand
GTCATTGCGAGGCGTTTTTTGCCGAAGCAATCTTCTAAATTTAAGGAAAAGATTGCTTCGCTCATAAAAAACATTCACTCGCAATGACTTTTTCAGTGAGAACTAATTATTCTGTAACGATGTTATTGTAATCTTTCCTTCAATATTTTGTACTGATTCAGGAACTTTACATTGAATTATTTTCGATGTCCCGGCATCCAGATCAAAGTAATTGTCGCTGAACTCTGAGTCGCATCCGTCAATCTCTATCCGAACATCTTTCGCAAACAGATCGGTGTGAATACTTAATTGATATGCCTTTTCTTTCTTTTCGATAATTGTACTCGTGAGAATAGAACTTGGAAAATATAAATGTTTCGGTTCGGCAAAAAAGAATCTGTTCTCACTGATCACTTTACTGTCAGACAGTAAATGCGCGACAATATATGAATTATATCTCTCCACACTATCATTCGGGAAATGAGGGATTTCGAAAACCTTGGCTGAACTGTTCGGCTTTAACCACACTTCAATTTCGGTCCCGGAATATTTTTCCCCTTTAAATGAAAGTACTTTCACTTGCAATATTCCGTTGAATCGCTCGAGTGAATCATTTGTTCCCCATACTTCAATTTTGTTACCGCTCATTTTGATCGAGACCAACACTTTCGCAAAGAATCTTTTCGTATAGAAATATGATGCTTTCGGCCGGAGTCCGCTATCGATCACCGCCCAACTGCTTACGGTCCAGCAATCGTTCAATTGCCAATATAACGCACCGGCAGTATTGAATTTCCTGCGCCGCCAATGTTCAACCGCTGTCTTGAGTGCGTTGGCTTGAACAAGTTGTCCGCGATAGACGAAATCGTTGAAATTCTTTCCGACCGTATAATGTGCGGCTTGAAAACGGAACAATCGTTCCTGACCTTCGACCTGTTTGTTGTGATGTTCGATCACCGGATGCTGAGGTGTTCTGTCTTCCGGAAGCGTTGCTTCCTCCCACGTTCTGATATTCGCAGGCGCTTGAAATCCGAACTCGGAAACGAAGCGAGCATTGACATTTTCATACTCCTTATAGTCTTTCCAAAAACTCCAAACGTTCCATTGATGATGTGTCCCGTTCAATTCATCATTCGGAAATCCAGCACCGAACGGCGAACTGCGCCAATAAGGTCTGCTCCTGTCAAGTTTTTTCACAATGTCAGGAAGTACCTTTTTGAAAATTACTGCACCGGTCATATCGTCCGCAGTTTTATCTGGGTTTTCCGTACAGAACAACCATTCACATTCGTTGTTGCCGCACCACAAAGCAAGACTCGGATGATTACGCAATCTCATAACTGCTTTTGTTGCTTCATCCTTCACAAGCTTCACGAACCACGGCGTTTGAGGATATTCACCGCAAGCAAACATAAAATCCTGCCAGACTAACAATCCGAGTGTATCGCAGAGGTTGTAAAATATTTCCTGTTCATAAATTCCACCTCCCCACACGCGCATCATATTCATATTCGCATCGCGTGCCATCGTCAGTAATCGTGTATATGTTGAATCGGGAATTTGGGGAATGAAATTATCGCTCGGGATCCAATCGGCTCCTTTGCAGAATATTTTTTCTCCGTTCACAACAATGATGAATGATTTTCCCTCACTGTCTTTTTCCTGTAAAAGTTTTATGGTGCGGATTCCGAACGTCGTAGCAACTTCAGATGTTGCTCCATCATTATTCTGTAGGATACATGTCGCTTTGTAGAGCGACTGCTCGCCGTATCCGTTCGGCCACCAGACGTTCGGGTCTGCGATCTTTAATTTGAATCTCAACGAAGATGAAGTTGCTCGTTTGACAATTTCTTCTGAAAAATTTATTCCTTCAATTTTAGTAATTACTTTTACCGGAGATTTGAAATGTTCAAGATCAACAGAAATTTCGATCGTCGCTGAGTTTTTCTTCAGCTCCACAGTTCTTACGAACGGATTGCAAAGCATGGGACCAGACGATGCTTCAATATAGATCGATCTCCATATTCCAGACGTAGTAAGTTTCGGTCCCCAATCCCAACTGAATGAATATTGCGCTTTCCGCACGTACACGCGGTGAGATTCCAAAGCAACATGAAGCGCTCCGTATTTCTTTTCCAATTGTTTCGAGCGGACAACGGGTGAATCAAAATGAATTTGTATGGTATTGATTCCTGCTTTTAAATATTTCTTCACATCAAAGCGATGTTCAACATACATATCTTCTGTCGTCGCAACAGGTTTGCCGTTGATACTAATATTCGCATACGTATCCAATCCTTCTGCAACAAGAATAATGTGTTGTTCTTTCAATGAGGCAGCATCAACGTGAAACTCACGACGATACAGCCATTGAAGATTTTCAATCCACTGAACATCGTTTTCATTCATCCGATAGAACGGATCGGGAATTATTTTTTGAGCAAGCAGATCGGTGTGAATTGTTCCGGGAACCTGTGCCGGTAACCATTCCAACACACGTTGATGGTCCGCGGGCAATAATGTATACGCATCATTTGCTTTAACATTCCAGGAACCATTTAATTCTATTCGCTTCATTCAACTTATCTCATTAGTACAAGTTTTTTTATAAACGTTTGAGTCTTAGTGGTCATAACACAAAAATAAATACCGCTTGCAGTTCCTTCCGCATTCCATTGCCGTTCAACGGTACCGCTTGGTATAAATTCATCAACAAGTTTTGAGACTTCTCTTCCTAGCACGTCAAAGATTTTTACCGTGACGTGGCCACTTGAGGGAAGCGACAATCGGATGATGGTTGATGGATTGAACGGATTCGGATACACATCCAACTCCATTGTTTGTGGAATTGAAATCGGCACATTATTTTTTACCGAAGTCAGCCGCGAAGAAAACGCTGCTATTTCATCAACGGATAACCCGTAATCAAAGAGACGAACATCATCCAACACACCGTTGAAGTTATAATTATTGTCGTTCGGCAACACCTGACCGATCGTGAGATCAATGCCGGTTTGCTGAATCGCGCCATTCCACGGCACAAACGCATCAAGTTCACCATTCAAGAATATTTCCATCTCTGAACCATTATAGATCACGGAAACATTATACAGTGAATCGAGAATCAACTCCGATTCCGAATCTATATCCTTTATTCCTACAGACGTTTTGATTGTCCAGCGAAGCCGCTTGTTGGAGATCGAAACTTTCCAGCGGTTGGAATAATTGCCGTGTGAGATTGGATACTGTTCCCGATTATAAAATGCGCCAACAGTTATCCAGAAATTTGCGGCAAAAGCATTCTGCGTATTCAATCCGTTGTCATTTGTAATCCGGATTGAACTTGAAAGACCGTCAAAATAAAATGCGCTGTTCGGATTTCCATTCCTGTCGGCAACTGATTGCGTAGTACTCAAAATTCCGTTTCTGTTGTTTCCGGAAAGATCATTGGCGTTGCCGTTGAACGGATAATACGCGAGGAGATTTCCTTTCACATACTTTGAGAAATCACGAACTTCAACTGAAATACTGTCTTTCGCGATTCCGCCGTGTCCATCATTCACGATGCAATAGAGCCAATAATTTCCTTCCTTCAACGGACTCTTCCACGATATTGTTTCTCCAGAGCCTGTGATCGTTCCGGCATTTGAAGACCAAAAATAACTTAGTGTATCACCATCAATATCTGTCGCAAAACATTTTACTGTTGCCGATGAATTTAAATTTATTTTGCGCGGCGTAACCCGAATCTTGTTGATTGAAGGAATATGATTGATTCCAACAACAACGAGAATGTTAACCGTGTCAGCAGCAACGGCATTTTTCGAATCTGTTACTGTGCAAATAATTGAATAGAGACCGGATGTATCAGGCGCTTTCCACGTTACTTGTGAACCGTTTCCAAAAAATGTTCCTCGCGTTGATGACCACTGAAATGAAAGTAAATCACCGTCAATGTCCACCGCTGTACAAAATAATTCTACAAAATTTTTTATGATAACAGTATCGTGCGATGCCGCAACCGATTTTATTCTCGGTGAATGATTTGTAACTGATTGCGAAGAACGATAATCAACGACGATTCCATTGACCGACATTTTTTCATCGGAATATGAAACCGTTCCGCCGGACGGGACCAGCACCAATACTTTTGCACTGTTCGCCGGAATAATGAATGATGTTTGATGCGAAATATTATTTTTTACGAAAGAATTTGATACCGCATCATAGATGTCCGTTGCCGCATTTCCGACTTCAATCGAAACTGAAACTGTTGATTCGAATGGATTAAAATAAAGATACGTCGGATATGCCGGTGAATGTCCGAAATCTGTTTTCAACAGATCTAATTGCAATACTTTTGGAACATTGGTCGTATCAACCACAGCAGCTAAATATCCGACATGTGATGAACCATAGAGCGCGAAGTTTGTAGCTGCCCAACTATTTTTGAGCGCGTCCCCTGTCGCAAACGGACTGATATTATTTTCTGTTTGCTTCATCGCTTCGTATCCGATGTAGGAATGCGGATCATTCGCTTTCGACCAACTTTCACCATCTTGATTCGTGTCGGGCAGACTGCTCGGATAAAAAAGTCGAGTGGCGTTTGCTGCATTCAAAACCCATTTTCCAATTGCGCGTGCGTAACGATCATCGTAACGGGCAATAGGTGCAAGTGTTGCGACGTGCTGTAATGTATTCATCAAAAAAGCATAACTCGGTTCAAACTGCTGAACTTCTCCAATCAATCCGTAACAATCATAATTTCCCCATGTACCGAGCGTTGCGCCCCACGAGCGAAGCGGTCCGACATCGAAACACCAATTGAAAATTTTTTGAAGATCATAAGATGTTCCAAGTTCAGCATTCATTCGTGCAGCGATGTATGTTCCGTACACAAGCTGCAATTCGTACGAAGGATTGATTGAAAGCGAATTGAGAAATTCCATTGACCATTCCGCTGCAATGCGGTATTTTTTTTCTCCTGTTTTCACATGCGCTTGATACATCAACCATGCAATGGCACCTGCCGCTTCCGGTTCGTGAACACCAACATCATTCGGCGTCATCGTAGAAAGTTTCCACGCACGATGATCCATATTGGGAAGATGCCATGGAGTAGAGCTTCCTCCCATTGCTTTCGTTGCCTTCAACCAGCGATCGGGAACAATCGTGAATTGTGATTTGAATTCAGGAATTTCCGGATGCAGATCATATAATTGATAGAAAAAAACATTCGGCATTGTTTCGTACCACCAATCATCGCCGCTTGATGCTCGGGGAGAATTCAAATAGACATTTTCTGCAGGAAGTGTATTGAACCATTCTTTACACATTGCAACCCAATCAATTCCATTTTGATTTCGTTTGTTGATTCCGACAAGTTCACCGCCGATGACGGCAGGAAGACAATTGATTCCTTCTCCTCCAAAACTCGGCGAACCAACGTATGACTTCAGGAGAAAACTTTCTGTTGGATAATTCACAGTACTAGAATACCGTGAACTCAACGGCAAATATTGTCCGCTTGCACTGTCATTGAAGACAAGTGAATCATATCCTTTCGCAACTGATTTCCAATCGCGCATTGCGTACGGCTGCGGAAGATTCGGCATTTGCTCAATTCGCGGAATTGTTATTTGTTGCGCAAGCATTTCAGAAAAAAATACGATGAGCAATAGAAGTAATCTTAAAAAAATAAAATCACTGTCATTGCGAGTCCCGATGTTGTTTATCGGGACGAAGCAATCTTGTTTTTTTGATCTCATATTCTTGAGATTGCTTTGGTCGCTATGCTCCCTCGCAATGACTTTACTTGTTTCTGAAATAGTTTGTAGTGTTTTTTGTTTCACTTTAAATTTTTCTTCACAAATTCGGAAAGCTCATTCGTTTGTAGCACAGAAACTGTACCGAGTTCTTTATCAATAACTAATCCGATTTCACCGCTGCCGGTTGAAAATAGTGCGAAAAGGAATTTTTGGGTTTCACCGTTTTTCACACGTTTGTATTTAGTAAATTCTCTTGTTGTATCGTACTGTTCAAGTTCAATGATTGCGTTCAATGCTTCGATCGTTGATTCTGCACCGGAGTTTTTGTTGTATTCCGTATCACTGTGGATACCATCAAAACATCGTCCCGTTGCAGGATCATACATGCTGGCATGTGCGGCATTATTCCCGAAGAACCACGATGCGGCAAGTTCTGCCATCGTCAGATATTTTTTTTCATTTGTCACTTCATACAATCGGATCAATCCTACGGTGATAGGTCGGATATCATAAGCGATCTGTTCATACTCTCGTTGCATTGATGAATCCGCAATATTAATTTCACGTTTGAATCCCTGTATCAATAATCGGCTGTAGAAACCATCAGCTTCACGTTGTGCCGAAGCGATCATTTTTTTGTTTTCCAGTACTCTTCCCGCTTCTGTCAAAGCCTGCGTCTGACTGTTTCCCCACGCGTGCCACATTGTTTCCCACGAACGATGTAGACCGTACGGAAATGTTCTTGCATCGCCGTTTTGCATTTCCATCATACCGTCACAAAATTTTTCGATATACGTTTTCACTTTTTCATCTTTTGTTGCTTTATAATATTCTATCAACCCGAGAACGAGTTCCGTTGTCGCATCGGAACCTGATTCATACAATAACCATTGAGGAATAGTGTAATCGGCGATCTTTCTTTTCTTGCCGTAGTGTTGAAGCAGTGTATCAATATGAAAAAATGTTTTTTGAATTCCTTTACCTAAAAGCGAGGCGAATTGCGGATCTTCCTTTTTAAAAATTCTATAGCCCAATCCAAAACTCCAGATACCCCGTGCCGCCCACCAGCCAAGCGATTTGTAACTTGTCTTTCCGTCGCGATTGATCGAATGATCTGCATAAATAAAATTATAGAATTGCCCGTCATTCGCTTGAAGTTTGAGAACGAATTTCAAAAATTCTTTTGCTTTCGTTTTGCTTATACTGTTTTTTGTTAATTCATAATGACGTAGATACGCTACTGCTATGCGTGCAGCATCATCCACACACGTGATCCCTTCGTTATTCGCATCGACCCAATTATAAGAAGGATAATCAGCATAGATACGGATAATGTTCACTGAATCGCCATTCAGATAGATTCGTTCTGACAAATGTTCGATGTGGGAAAAATTCACCAACGATTGCTGTGAATACAAATTCAAACCGACAACGAATGTTATCAAAATTACAATTGTGAACTTCATTAATCTCTCCGAAGAAATAAATTTATGAGGTTTTTCAAACAAAGCGGCTTTCATAGTGTTACCATTGAACTTGAATAATATCAATAGATTTCCCGGCGTCAAACGTTATCGTCGAGAGAGCGCTTGCATCCGAAGTATCTGCTGTAGCAAAATTCTTTTTTATTTTTCCATTAAGTAGTATCTGATATGGTTTCTTTTTTGACAAAATACGTACTGTTGTTGAATGTCCCTGAAAGGAAGAGACTTTACATTCAAGATATCTCTTTGCTGTTGCGTATTGAACCGAGTGCACAATTGCCGTTGCATCAATCAAATATGGAGTCGAAAATTCACCGAACTGTACTGAAAGCGAACGCGATGCTTGTATTTCCAACGGAAGAACGAGCGACGACACCATTTTTCCTTCAGCAGAAAAGGATGTCAACATATTTCCATTCCCTGTAATCTCCACATCTTTTGTCGTTGCAAATGTATAACTGAAATGAACGGTCGAATCGAAACGTGCACGATTTTCTGATACGGAAAGATTCCAAACATTATCGTTCATCCCTACAAGCGTGTACATGGTGTAGAGATAAAAACCACCAGCCCACAGAAAAGATGGCTTATCAATTTCACCATATCGCGGCGACGACTGATTTGAATATCGGTACTCATACATTGCAGGAATTCCGTTTGGGCTTTGTGCAACACCATCAATCGTCATCGTCTGCTTCACGAAATTAATTGCTTCAGCGAATTTCCCAACTGAATGGAGTGCAAGCGCGTACCATGCATTGTTGTGAGGCCACACTCCGCCGTTGATGTATGTGTATTCATTTCCTGCCTCATTTCCTGCAATGTTGAAATATTTGATGACCGAATCTTTATGGAAATCCATCGGCATCACTGCTCGAATCCCTACACCAGGAGCAAGCAAATCATTTTTTACGGATTCGATCATCTTCTCCGATCGCTTTTTTTCCAACAGATGAAATGCAGGCGCAAGAAGCGATCCCATATATTTATGTTCGTCTTTATCTTTTCCGTTATAGTTGATCAAATAATTCAACGAATCATCCCATAGTTTACCAACAAGCGCAGAGCGCATTGCATCCGCTCTACGTTCCAAGTTCTTCAATGACGAGTTATCTCGATCAATCATCGAAGCAATAAATAAATAATTCTCTATCTCCCTAATTCCTAAAGCGGTGATATATGTTCTCTGTCCTTCTTTCCATCCGATGTCCCACCAGTCAGGACGAAAGGCGTGCATAAGATGATCGTCTCTCAATTGCGTCATTACCTCAGTAAGACTTTTGGTGATTAACGGATACAAATGACGGATCGTTACTGTATCAAGAGAATGCCGGAGATAACTTGCGGAGACTTCGATAAACCAAAGATGATTCCAATTTGACGGCGTACAATACTCGGTTTTAAATCCGTCATCTCTCCAATAATAAGCGTGGGGAATGATTGAATCTTTCGCGAGCGATACGATATAGAGCAAATTCTTTTTCACACGGTTCAAATCATAATTCACCGCACCGAGATTTGTCATTAGCAGGTCGTGTGTGAAGAAAAAATTATATTCTGCTGGACATGGCATAGGAACAATCTGCCCGTCAAGATAATGGGCATTAGTCGCCAATATCGCTTTTGCCCATTGCAGAGAACGATCAAGTTGATAATTTCCCGTAACGAAGTGAGTTTCCGTTAATGACTTTGCTTTCACGTATTTGTCGTACGATTGAATTTCATTCATCCAGTTCTTTGAGAGATTGGCGATTTTTTCTTTTACTTCATTCCCCTTCGCACTTCCAATAACGAGAACCATCTTCATCGTTTCATCAGACTGAAGTTCTTTAGAATATTCAAAGGCAGCAACTGCACGAGTCCATTTTTGGTTAAGAATGTTTCGCGCATTGAATGTGAATGAACTATCCATCCACGAACTTTCCCCGTCATCGGTTACAGAAAGATCATTTGCATCGCACCAACTCTGTACCGCTTTTTCACCTGCATTCATGACGTACACGGAAGCTGACTTCGTATCTGTATCCGTGAATTGAGCAACAATTGTTTGACCGTCAGATGTGTACATCATCTGCGCAGAATCTTTTCGCGTGTACGTTTGACAGGTTCGCAATGCGAGAAGCAAGTGTGAATATGTTGTGATGCGTTGCGGTTGTTTTGTTTCGTTCTTAAGTACGAACGAAACAACCATTGCCGGTTCACGAGAGCAAAATTCATATTTCACTTGATACGAGAACATAGAATCTTTATTGCTAAAGGTAACCGTATGTGGACTAAGAACATACTTCCACGCTTCTCTGCCAATCCATTTTTTCTTTCCATCACCGATCTTCACACCAATTGCCATTGGTCTTGATTCATCTCTCTTCCAATACTCTTTGCTTACATCAATGCTGTTTGCAACCGGATAATACAAACTAATGCGCGACGGAAGCGGGCGGCTGTTGTGAAATTCCGCTCCGGCAAACGGTCCACCAACTTCCACCTGCCCATACTTTTTATCGAAGGAAAATAAAAGTGGATTCTCGGTTTGCGCTGTTATTTTTTGCACAGCAAGAAAAAACAATATCACAACAGATAACCGCTTCATCGCACTCTACTCCATGCTTCATCAATGGTGGGAAATGCCACACGTGGAAATGTACCACCCGTTTTGTAAAACATCATTTCAATTGCACGCGGATCGGTTGGTAAGTGCATTGACAGTTGCAACAATAATTGTTCATTGATTAAAACAGGATATTTTTTTTTCAGTTCTTCAATTGTTTGAAGAAGCACAAGTGATTCCTGTGCGTAAGAGTAATCGCTCGCGACCGCTTCTCTCACCTGTGCAAAGTTCGGTGCTTTTTTTGTCGCTGTTGCATATTCTCTTGTATGATTGTTGTAATATGATCGAACAACACTATCGGAAGTATTGATCGAGCGAGCAATTGCCGAACGTTGTGCAAGATACAATAGTTTCGCCTCCCACTTTTTCGTTTCATTGGCAACATACGGAAGCTGATTCAATCCTCTTCTATACGCCTCTTCACTCAATAATTTATCCTGCACCATTTTCCAAATCGTCTTCTTCACACTGAAGTTAAATGCCGAGAGCGAGTGTGTATCGAATTGAAACTGACGAATATCGTACCACCGAATATAATCACGAATGGTCATACTCCGACTGCCAAATGTTACCAATGACTTGTTTAAATATTTTCCGGAATTCCTGATCGGCTGCGGACCCGCTTCCGTCATAAATGTGGAAGGAATATCCCATTTCACTTTCGTGTCGCGTGAAAGTCCTTTATCCGCGAGATAGGCGCGGAGAATATTGAATCCCTCCGCTTTGATGACGGGAGTATGTAGCTTCATAATATTTTTCACATACTGGTCTGCTAACTGATCAGACAAAATCTTTGTACGAATCTCAATCGCTTGGTTCTTTAATTCTGCATATTCACTTTCAGTAGTGATCGGATTTTGCTCTGCTTTGTCCAAGTGAAAAATATAAAAACCATCTTTGCCCGGAACCGGTTGTAGATTTTCTCCAACCCTCAATGTTGAAATAGTTTTTGCAATCTCTTCATTATCCCGTTCAAGTTTCAACAATGTCGTTTCCACCGATCTGCTATCCGCACTGATCGTTGAATCAAATTGTAATGCAAAAAGTGAATCGAACGAGGAACCAGCAACTAACATTTTTTCTGTTTGTTCCGCTTCATTTTTTGTCGGTTTGTAAATCCACCGTAATGAAATGACAACCTTCGCCTTCCTTGTATCTTGTTCGATCTGTTCTTCAGCCAACTTCACCTGCGAAAGAATATCCTGTCTGTATAATTGTTCAACCACACCATCTTCTTCCAACGCTTTTATTCGTTCCTGCACAAACTCCGCTGTGTTCAATTTATTTCGTTTGGCTTCAAGTGCAAGCAGACGTTCGTAGATCATATACTTAAGATGTTCGCGGAGCGGATCAGAGTGACGTTTTACAAAAGCGGGACCGAATTCAAAACTCGTGAGCAGATCATCAGCAGAAATTTGATAAGAAGCAACTGTTGCCACAACGAGTGAATCATTGTGAGCGTTAAGAATGCCAAACGCGAGGAGGAAAATCAATGAAAACTTTTTCAACCTTTTACTCCCGATGAAACCATACTATCAATGAAGTACCGCTGGAAGAATGAATACGCAATGATGATCGGCAGCGCAAGTAATGTTGCCGCTGCAAGTTGTAATCCGAGCAATGCTTCCGCCTGCCCGCCGATGGTGAAGAGCGTAACGATCTGCGGCAGCGTCATCAACGTCCGTTCGCGGACGACAATAATGGGCCACAACACTTCGTTCCAGCTTGCCATAAATGAAAGGATCGCAACGGTGATTACAACCGGACGAGAAAGAGGCCAGATAACGGCGAAGATAATTCTGAAATCCGAACAACCGTCAATGCGCGCAGCATCGATCAATGCCTGCGGGATGCTCATAAAGAATTGCCGAAACATCACGATGCCAAGTGTGCTGATCATTGTCGGCGCGATTAATGCCAAATAGGAATCGGTAATTCCCAGTTTCACCATCAATACATATTGCGGGATGAGGGTTATTTGAAACGGGATCATCATTGTGAACAAAATTATATAATAGAGAATATTGCGTCCGCGAAAGTTCAAACGAGCCAACGCATATCCAATCATCGAACCGAAAACGATCACCGAAAGAGTTGTGCTGCACGAAACGACAATACTGTTGAAGAATGCGCGCGCGATCGGAATACGTGCGAACACCTGTTCATAATTCTTGAAACTGAAATTGGATGACCATACACTGAATCCGCCAATCTCGATCTCCGGTTTGAGCGATGCCGCGAACATCCATAAGAACGGATAGGCAAATGCAACCGCACCGATCATCAGCAAAGTATATTTTATTATTTGTTTCATACCGTTGATTCCGTTTCAATAGTTATTTTCTGAATCATAATAACGGCGAAGATGACGATGGCAAAAACAAAACCGAGCGTTGCGGCATAACCCATGTGATTAAAATAGAATGCTTGATTGTAAATATAGAGAACCGCCGATAACGTACTTTGCATCGGTCCGCCACCGGTTAACACATACGGCTCGATGAATAAAGAGAATCCTCCGATTGTTGATAGCACCAACACAACAACCACTGTTGGATTCAGCAGCGGCAAGGTGATTGAAAAAAATTGTTGAGTTTTTGACGCACCATCGAGATTTGAACTTTCGTATAATTCGATCGGTATGTTTTGCAATCCGACTAAAAACATTATGATGTAGATACCGACATTCTTCCACGTTGCCATTATCGCAACGGAAGGCATTGCCATCTCAGGGCTGACGATCCAAGGAATTTTCGGAATTCCAAACATCATTATTAATTTATTGAGTAATCCCGAATCGAACGAATATAATTGCTGCCACAAAATTGTTACGACAACTCCCGAAACAACGACGGGAAGAAAATACAACGTCCTAAAAAGCGAACGGAATTTTATCTTTGAATTCAGGATCAATGCGAAACCGAGCGCGACGACGATCTGAAGCGGGATGTGAATGAAAAGAAACGTCAGCGTGTTAAGAATTGATTTAAAAAAAAGCGGATCGTGGATCAATCGTTCAAAATTTTTCAACCCGACCCACTGCATCGGAGTAACAATATCCCAGCGGTGAAAAATTAGGACGAGTGAAAAAATCAACGGATACGCAACAAACATCAAAAAGAATATGATGTATGGCAGTACTAACAGATACGCTGACCGATCATATTTCACTTTATTCTCTCTTGGATATAATACCACGACGCTTGCGTCGTATTATGGATCGTCATGCCGAACTTGTTTCGGCATCTATAACGTAGACCCTGAAACAAGTTCAGGGTGACGTAGCAAATACCCCGCAGCTTGCTGTGGGGATGATTTATTTTTTTTCATTTGTTCCAATCAACAATCACTTTGATCCGTTTTTGAGCCGACCGAGTTGCTTCAATCGGAGATTTTCTGCCATAAACCGCACTCGCTTCATATTCCTGTGAGATTGCATCAAAGATTTCTTTCAGATCTGGGGCGGCATCAACACTTCGTGTGTAGACCGCCTGCTGTGCAAATTCGATCATCGTTGGATTTTTTTTGAAATAGTCCGCGAACACAGGATTCGACAACAGATCGTACCGTATCGGGATTTGATTTGCGATTTGCAGAAGCATCAGATCGTATTTTGCCTGAACAAGATATTTTACAAACTCCCATGCCTCTTTCGGATGTTTCGTTGTACTGAAAATTGCGATATTCTTGTAATCACCGTACGTATGCACAGGACCTTGATGGTTATCGGGAACAGGGATTGGTGCAACACCATATCGAAGGTTCGGCGCTAATGTTTGAAGTGTTGCTATCTGCCACGGACCTGCAAAATTTGTTGCTTTCCGTTCCAACAAGAATGGATCGCCTCCCTGAAAAAATGTATGCGGGAAATAATTTTCCGAATAACAGGTTCTGAAAAATTCCAACACCTTTGACGACGCTTCCTGATCCAGACTCGGTTCACCATTCACGAAAAATGTTTTTCCATTGGATGCGGCGATATAAAAACAATAATAGTCAAACCAACGCTGCCACCAGATCGGACGGATATCCCGTTCTCCCATCCAAATGTCTGTCTGCCCATCGCCGTCTGTATCGCGCGTAACTTTTTTTGCCGATTCAAAAAATTCGGAGTACGTTCGCGGAACGTTCAACACTCCGCTTACCTCAAATAATCTTTTATTATAGAACATCATCACCGGATTCGTTTTCCACGGCATCTGATAGAAATGACCGTTCGGGTCACGCAATGATTCGACCACTTCTTTCGGTGTTCTACTAATGATCATAGAATCAAAATCAGAGAAGCGATCAAGATCGATTAATCCTCCAAGACGAGTGAACTCGGCAAGCGCACCAGGCCAAATGTTGGAACAGACATCGGGCGTAGTTCTTCCCGCAATTGCGGCAAGCAAGACTTCTTCGCTGGATTGACTGACGGGAATCGGCTGCATTCTCACTTGTATCTTCGGATGCACGCGGTTCCATTCTTTTACGATTGAATCGGCAAGTTGAACTTCCTGTGGATTCGGGGCGGGCCAATAGGTAAGGGTTACAATTTCAGTGGATGTGGAAGTCTCTTGAGTACGTTCTTTCGAACATCCTGTAAAAAAAAATAAAAAGTATGACAGTGCAAAAAATAATGTTCTCATCAGAATGAAACAGAAAGAGTAATAACACTTGTTGCTTTCAACCGTCCGTAATCAGAATATGCGTAATCGAGTCGTGCATCGGTTCCTCCGCCGAACAAGTTGCCTTTAATACCTGCACCGAGAGAAAGCCCTCCTTCGCGATCTGCAAGACCCAACGAACGAAATCCGCCGCGCACAGCAAACGCATCAAAGAATCGATATTCCATTCCGACATTGATGCTTTCATAGTTATCGCTAGGATGCAAAGCATCGACAGCGATGGTCAACTGATGTATGTCGGAACGAAAGATATCAGTAGCGATACCAAATTGAAAGTTGAGCGGAAGCGACCATGTATCCATTTCTATGTTCACGGGGATGCGGTCGTTGCTTCCCATTTTTTGGGCATCAACACGTTCGAACATTCTCGCATCGCGGCCGGACATTTTTAGATCTGTACCAAAATTGGAAATGCGTGCACCAATTTTCATGTTATTAAAAAATTCTGTTGTGTATAACACTCCAATATCAAGAGCAAAAGCTTGTGCGCTCATATGCCAAATTGTTTCTTGAATATACTTCGCGGTGAAACCGATTGAAAATCGATCAGATAAATTTCTTGCATAATGAGCCCCGACAGCAACGCTTGATGCACTAAAGATTTCGCCTGTGCCTTCAGGTTTTTCGATTGTTCGCACGGCCATATCAGCCATTGTCAACGCAGTAATGCTTAATCCTAATGTCCCGAACGAGCCAACCGGAACAGCAACAGCAGCATAATCAAAACCGATATCAGCAATCCAGTTGGAATGTGAAAAGAGAACATCGGATTGCGTCAATCGTGCAGCTCCGGCAGGATTCCAATATAAACTTGATGCATCATCAGCAATACCCGAATATGCTGAACCAAGTGATACCGCGCGCGCGCCAATAGGAATTTCTAAAAACGTTCCGGCTGTTGTTCCCGATTTTGAAACATTTTTATTTACAGCTTGCGAATAGAGATTGATAACCACGCAAAGGAAAAATATTGTAAGTATTAATGATCGTTTCTTCATATTCCTTTCCTTTTTAGAAATCTCGGAAAAACGCGAAAAACAATGTGGGTCAGACATTTGGCGAAGTCATTCCCGAAGGGATCCCTTTGGGACACTTTGTGGCTTGTCTGACGTTTTTCTAAAATTTTTTGATAGACAGGAATGTCCAATGTTGTCAGGTTAAGGATGCACTTCGACTCCGTTCCGACAGTCATGCTGAGCGAATCCTGTTTTTTAGGATGAGTCGAAGCACTGTCGGAACGTCGCTCAGTGTGACTATTCGCTAACCTGACTGCATTGCAGGAATGTCTGTCCTACAAATAACAATGAGAACTATTTAACGACCGCAAACTTTCCAATTTTTTCGCCAATGCCCGGTGCATCAACGTGAAAAATATATACGCCATAGCTGATATCCATTCCGTCTTTGGAAACGAGATTCCACGGCTCTTGTCCATTGTCAATATTACTATCGTGGATTAATGTGTGCACTAAATTTCCGCTCACGGAATAAATACGAATCGTACACCGTGCCGGAAGATTAATAAACTGTACGCGCCGCTCTCCTCTTCCAGTTCTGAAAAGATTTTGCGGTTCCCACGACGCTGCCCCGACATACGGATTTGGAACAACAGCAACTTTATCCAGATCAGATTTTGCTTTTTTCGGATCAACAAGAGAGCTTTTCATTTTAAATTGGAAAGACTCTCCGCTGCGGAAAGGTTTTGTGACCACAAAATTATAGACATCATTCGACTGAGGTAATTTTAATGTGCCTGCAAGAGTATCAATAAACATTTTGATTTTCCACACTGCACGATAATTACCGCTTTGCGCCGGTTTACCCAAACTATCACCGACAACTATGACTGCAGAATTTCCCGGAGCTAATGATGAATCATTTCGGTTGTCCTGAAGAACAAATTGTGCTTTTCTGTTTTCCGTACTATTCCAAATCGTAAACTTAGTCGGAATCTGCGGATCAAAAAATCCTGTCTGCGTGGAAGTATCAACGACCTGATTGAAAAATCGAATCTCGAAATCAGCGGGATACTTCACCGCCACTGTCGAATATGCAGGATCGGTTTCAAGAGAATTGATTTTCACAATAACATTTGACGAACCGGTTTTCCATCCGGATTTATCGCTTACTACACTAATGCTTGCATCATTTTTCACATAACCAATAAATCCATCTACGATAGAAGTTTCTTCCGGATTACTAACAACTTGTTTTTTATCGCCGAAAGTTTTTCCCGCTGTTTCATCTCGAACAATAAAATACGGCTTACTGTTATTTTGAAATGGCGAGGAATTTTCAAATGTTACTCGATAGGTATGTCCGTTTTGTATAGAGTCGGGATTCAAGACCGCGATTGAAAAACTTCCTGTCCCCGGACCATTATGAAGTATTCCTCCATCAATACCAGGTTCAACGTATCCCGAAGATGGGGCGCGAGGAGTAACAACAGCAGTATTGATATCGGGTTTTGTATTACCACTCAGATCTGCACGAATGATGCTCGTACATTCTGACGGCGCAATGCCATCTTCTTTCCCATCAGTGGTTCTTGTGTAAAAACCTTGATCGTATGAAACAACGGCATAATAGTACGTTTGTCCATTTTGAACATCAATATCGACGTAGGTGTGTCGAAGACCGGTTTCAGAACCAAGATCGAATTTCACACCATTAATGTCGATCGGATGTAAACCTTTTATACTATCAACAAGATCAAATTGGGCGATCGGTTTACGAAATGTTACTTTGCCGTACGCATCAGTGATTGTTAAATTTTCTAGAAAACTCGGTTCCGTACTTCGATAAATTTTGTATCCCTCAAAATCAAATTTCTGAAGAAACGGATCGTATGATCGTTCTGCATGGCTGTCCCAGTAGAGTGTAACTTTATGATCGCCCGGAACAGCAGTGAGAATTGGTTTGTCGGGCGGTTTCGCAAAACGATAATTCGCATTATAAATTTGTTGAACTGTCTTCTTCCGTCGTAACAGATCATTGCGATCATTCCCGAACAACATTGCCATTGAAAATCGTTCTGTCTGTAATTTTCGAAGCGGGAAAAGATTGCCGGGAAATCCGGTCTTTTTATCTGCTCGTGCGCCGGCAGAAAAATACATTCCAAGATTCACATCATTAAGTTGTTGAAAGCCCGTGGTATCAATCGGAGTTGTAAGCACATTCCAGTTTTGTTCGTCGTCCTGAAGTTCGTAAAAGTGCACGTGAAAAATACTGAATCCTGTCAAACCAATTTGATCGGATTCATCTTTATCAAGGGCACCGAAATTCGGTTCGCCTTGTTCTGGTTTTCCATCTCCCTGGCTTCCATCCGGATCCGGACCGGGATAATTCGGATCGAATGGAGATAAACCATCGCCTCCAACATCATCATTCAGTGGCTCACCTTCATCCCAGTGTCCATTATTGTTAAGGTCGGTGTAGCCGCGCCAATTTGCATTTTCATCGCCGGTCCACCAGTAACCTTGTTGAACAGCAGGAATGTCTTCTATCTTTGAATAATTATAAAAACGTAAAAACTTAGGAATGTTGCACCGCGCATTGAGTTCTGAAATAACATTCGCTTTGCCGACAATTTTTGTACCGGCATCGTTGTCTCTGCTCTCATCAACAATTCCATCATCATCATCATCAACATTTTGCGGATTTCCGAGAGAATCTTTTGTGATACCTGGACTTTCAAGAAATGCGTATCCCGCGTACCCAACAGGCGACCATCTACCTGGAGAGCCGACTCCGTCACCATCAAATGCATACGCGATATCTAATTCTTTATCAAAGAGTCCTCTATCATCACTTGAATCGTCTGTTCCGCCAATTCCCCAATCGACATATTGTGCGAAGACAACTTTGGTGTAATCACGATCAGAGATATTTGTTATTTCGTAATACCAAAATATTACATCCGCAGCAAGAACTTGAGACCATTGAAATCCTCGTACCGCAACCTGCAAACCTAAACCACCGCGTGTTGTATCCGAGGCAATTGGAAAATAGCGATACTGTTTATCTGCGGCATCATCCATTCTAAAGTATGTTTCAAGATCTGCATTCTGAATTCCACGACCAAAAAAACCATTCCATAATCCATTCCACTCGGTGGAACGATCGGGCCAAAACGAAGGCCACGTTGAAGGTTTATTGCTCATCGCCGGTTCATCCTGCGTAGGATTTGCATATCCGGGAAGCGGCTCCCAACCCCACGGTATTTTTGAGACAGGATCTTTTCTGATAAATTCGCGATAATTTGTTTCAAGCGGATGAATGGTTGCATTCGTGTTGTCTTTTGTCTCTGCCTGTACTATGACAGAAATACCGTCTACGTATTGATGCCCACTTCCTTTCGGCCATTCACCCGAGGGACTGTCAGGCCAATGACCAACTTCACCATGATTAAGAAAAATGGTACGAACGAGATTGCCATCCATAATCCCTTTTTTGGTATAATTGATGCTGCCCTTGCTCGGATCAATAAATTTTTGTTGAGCGAAAATCGAACTTGTAAAAATAGTCAGCAAGATAAAACAGTGCCGACATACTGAAATACAATTTTTCATAAAAGTTCTTTAATTGATATTGAGTTCAAATCCTGCAACTATCTGACGAGGAGCAGAATAAAAATCAGGACGCGTATAGTATTCCTCAATTGAATTCACACCTCGCGGCCGACCTGAATACCCGGACTGGATACTGTAATTTGCCCGACCAGTATCAGTAAAAATATTCAGTTCATTTTCTGTATCAAAAAGATTATATACTTTTGCAAAGATACTAACAGAGTATCCCATCGCTTTTAAATATTTCGTTGCGTAGAGATCAACAGTATACATCATCGGACGGTTTTCGCTGTTGACCAAACCTGTTCTCTGATTTTGGATTGACGGTGTGTACGGTAATCCGCTGCCGAGTTTGCCAATCGCAGTGATTGTATTATTATCTTGTTGACCAAAAGTCAACGAAACATTGAGTGAATGACGTCTATCCCAATCAAGCGGAGCGAGTTGACGTTGGCTCTCTCGCGGCGGATCTGATTGATTGTCAAGGTACACTGAATTAGGATCGGAAGCATTTCCTTTTACTATCTGAAAAGTATAATCCAATGTTGCACCAAAACCATCGCGCAATCGTTTTTCCAGTGAGAGAATAAATCCACGTGTGTTGCCGTAATCTTGATTTACGTATTGAGCATACTTATTACCGTTGCCGATATCAAAGATTTGCGTGCCGATAAGATTGCGAACGTCTTTATAAAAAATTGTAACATCCACACCGATATCTTCTGCAACCTGCTGTTGTAAACCAAGTTCATACGCAACAGTTCGTTCTGAACGAAGTCCAGGATTTCCAACCTGAAATGCTTCTGTGGCATTGATGTTGTAAGAGGGATTCAGATATAAGAGATCAAATTGTGGTATTTGAAAAAAATGACCATACGATAAATGCAAAGCACCTTGATCGGTGATCGGAAATGCAAGACCGAATCGAGGACTCATCTGAAATTCCGGATCGGCAGATTTTTGACTAGCCACTCTATTTAATTTTAACTGCTCGGTCAACACGTTTGCTTTTGAATCAAAATAATCAAACCGCATTCCTATATTCACAATAAAACTTTCATACTCCATTTTATCCTGTGCATACAGCGCACCTTGTACCGGGCGAATAATGGTGCTGGCAAAATCTGATCGCCCATAGTACACAGGCTGCGGAATATAATTGGTTGTTTGATCGTTCTGGATTCCAAAATTATTGATCCATAAACGATATTGCTTCCCATCGAATCCTATTTTTACCTGATGGTGATTATCGATCTGACTGATATAATCCCCCTTTATCAGCCAATTCCGAAGCTCTCTATTCTGGTGCACATCTTCAGCTCCGCCGGTAAGAAATGCCGAACCGCTGGACTGACGTTTGCGTGTGTACACCGGGAAATGAGAATCATAAGGATTCTCATAGACAAATGATTGTTCTGTAGTTTTATAATACGCTGCACTTGTTTCCCAAAATGTTTGTGAACTGATAACATTGACATAGTTGACGCTTGCAAGAGTTCCTTTTGAGAAATTCTTGTAAGCGCCATCAGGATCATATTTGTATTGATGATCGTAGTTTCTCCATTCTCGATTTTGTCCAACGTATGAAAAACGCAATTTGTCAGTACCAAACAACCGAATGGAAATTTTACCCTGCAGCGTATATCGCCGCTCGTTATTCATTGAAACATAACTATTATCCCCCGTTGCACCTCTGTACCATTGCAACGGATTGTTAGAACTAAAGTTTGCAGAATCAGTGGGATTAAAAATTCTTCTACCATACAAATAACCTGCGTTAGTATAATTTCTCCCGGACAAAATGAATGTAACATCGGAGCCGATCAACGGACCGCTGATTGTTCCTTGCAAATCATAAATATCTGTCGGGCTGATATGATTGTACTCATCCGTCGGCTGTAAAGGAGTTGTAAGGTCTCCATTACGAACAGCATTCGGATTGAGGAACATGTTCTTTCGTTTACTTATATAATCACCACCATACGCAGAAATACTTGCAGAATATTTATCCGATCCATCTTTTGTAATTTGATTGACAACACCGGACATAGCCTGTCCGTATTCAGCATTAAATGTACCGCTGATAATTTCGAGTTCTTGAATCGTATGGTTTTCAGCAGTAACACCCGCACCGCCGGAGTAGGAATCTGTAACTGGAATACCATCTATTAAATAGAGAACTTCTCCGGAACGTCCCCCGCGAAAATGTCCTTCCACAACTCCCGCTTGCAAATTAACAAGTCCTGCAACATCCTCCACCGGAAATGCTTTGATCTGATCAGCACTGACTTTGGACGAAGTTGACGTTAAATCTTTTTGGACGATGGGACGCTGCGCGATGATAAGAACTTCCTGATTGAGCTGGACTGTCTCATCCGATAATGTAAAATCGATTCGTGTTGTCAGATCGACCGACACTTGTATTTGCGTCACCGTTACCGAACGATAACCGATCGCAGATGCACGAAGAGTATACACACCGGGAGGAACATTTAAAATATTATAATTACCGTCAACATCCGTTGAAGCACCGGACTTGGTTCCATCAATAATAATATTGACGCCAACAAGAGCTTCTTTTGTTTTTGCATCGATCGCTTTACCGGCAATTTTTCCTGTCGACCCCGCAAAAATATTACCAACAAAAACAGACCATACAATCAGTACGTTGAGCGTTTGTTTCATTATTTGTTATGTGAACCGGATTATGAAAAAAGATTTGGTGCAACGGTCTCTCCTGTTTCTGAGGACCGTCACACCAAAAAATGAAGACGTTACTTAATCAGCACTAACTTCTTTGTTGCCGTAAAGTTTCCAGCTTTAATCATGTAGAAATATATTCCACTGGAAAATTTTGATGCATCAAATTGTGCAGAGTAACTTCCTGCTTCTTTCACTTCGTTCACCAATGTTGCAACTTCTCTTCCAATCGCATCATACACTTTTAATGATACATGATTGGTCATTGGCAACTGATAATTGATCATTGTCGTCGGGTTGAACGGATTCGGGAAATTCTGTGCAATACTATAGACTGTTGGTAACGGCAGATCTTCTGCAACACCGGTGAGAGTGGCATTACCTGATACCGAAATAGTATCTGGAACGCTATTACTAATAATCACTATTTTTGCAGTGATATTGCCGACCGCAGTAGGACTGAATCGTATTGTATCTTTTTGTGTTCCTCCTAGTGCAATAGTCTGTTGCGCTGGCTTCACTACAAATGTAGGTGAGTTTGATTTGAACTCTGATATCACGAGCGGTTGATTACCGGTATTCGAAATTGTGAATGTGGTGTCTTTGATTGTTCCAACCTTCACTATTCCAAGTGAGAAAATTTTCCCGGACAGTGTATAACTATAGGTCGCTACAAAGCCTGTTACTATTTCGTTCAGCACTAAGTCATCCCAATACGAAATGCCCTGGAAATTATTCCAAGCTCCGGCGCGGAGAGAAGCTCCTACAATGTTTTTACCAGTCGGCGCAGATAGTATCCACGAATATTGAGTCCAATCAGAAGCTGTATCCTTCAACGGAATAAAATAATCCGTTCCTGCTTCTTGGTTCCATCCCCCACCATCGGTAAATAATTTACTATGCCACGTTACAACAAATTTTAATCCCCATTGTTGTTTAAATACGGAGTCTTTTTTAATCTGGCTAGTCTTTATCCAAACACTCGCTGCATAGTTCTTTCCCCCTGTTACCGGAACGGTTTCAGTAAAGAATACACCATCCTGAGAATTATGTCCATCAAATGCAGCAATTTTTAGCGAATAATCACCCGTACGTTTTTGATCAGTGGTTACACCTGATGCCGGGAAATACGTCAATCCATCATTTCCTCCATTGGGTGGCAGCCAATATTGCCAGCCTTCGCTTGCATCCACAAATCCATTCCAGTTCTGTCCTGCCCATGCACCGCCCCGGCCAACGAAAATAAAATCATCGAACCAGACTGTTCCGGTTGCATTCGCTCCCGCTTCCGCGGAGATGATTACTTTGTACGCATCTTTCGGCAAAATCACCGAACCGACTCCGTTCGTATCGGCATACCAATCTTTTGTTGCTACGCTTTGATCGACATCCAATGCGACCGGTGCACCGATGATCACCATGTTGGTATCATAGAATGCAAACTTCACCGTCCATCGTGCATCGACTGCCGTTGAGATATTAACTCCGTTGGTCTTTACCCATGCACCGATCTTGATATCCACTCCCTTGCCAACCTTATCGACCCAGTATCGTACGTTGTTGCCTGATACCCAGCGCGCGCTTCCCGTTGTCGCCGCTTTCACGATCTTCAACGATCTCGTCCCGCTGTGTTTCTGGTCTTCTGCCCATGTTAATGTCGCTCCGCTTGTTCCCGCTTCCGCACCGTATAATGATGGCTTTCCACTTTCAATTCCACCCATACTACTTGTAAGATTCACATCACTCAGTGGTTGTAGTTCCATATCATCCCAATACGAAATGCCCTGGAAATTATTCCAAGCTCCGGCGCGGAGAGAAGCTCCTACAATGTTTTTACCAGTCGGCGCAGATAGTATCCACGAATATTGAGTCCAATCAGAAGCTGTATCCTTCAACGGAATAAAATAATCCGTTCCTGCTTCTTGGTTCCATCCCCCACCATCGGTAAATAATTTACTATGCCACGTTACAACAAATTTTAATCCCCATTGTTGTTTAAATACGGAGTCTTTTTTAATCTGGCTAGTCTTTATCCAAACACTCGCTGCATAGTTCTTTCCCCCTGTTACCGGAACGGTTTCAGTAAAGAATACACCATCCTGAGAATTATGTCCATCAAATGCAGCAATTTTTAGCGAATAATCACCCGTACGTTTTTGATCAGTGGTTACACCTGATGCCGGGAAATACGTCAATCCATCATTTCCTCCATTGGGTGGCAGCCAATATTGCCAGCCTTCGCTTGCATCCACAAATCCATTCCAGTTCTGTCCTGCCCATGCACCGCCCCGGCCAACGAAAATAAAATCATCGAACCAGACTGTTCCGGTTGCATTCGCTCCCGCTTCCGCGGAGATGATTACTTTGTACGCATCTTTCGGCAAAATCACCGAACCGACTCCGTTCGTATCGGCATACCAATCTTTTGTTGCTACGCTTTGATCGACATCCAATGCGACCGGTGCACCGATGATCACCATGTTGGTATCATAGAATGCAAACTTCACCGTCCATCGTGCATCGACTGCCGTTGAGATATTAACTCCGTTGGTCTTTACCCATGCACCGATCTTGATATCCACTCCCTTGCCAACCTTATCGACCCAGTATCGTACGTTGTTGCCTGATACCCAGCGCGCGCTTCCCGTTGTCGCCGCTTTCACGATCTTCAACGATCTCGTCCCGCTGTGTTTCTGGTCTTCTGCCCATGTTAATGTCGCTCCGCTTGTTCCCGCTTCCGCACCGTATAATGATGGCTTTCCACTTTCAAAACCTCCCATAGACAGCAAATTTGTATTCTGTGCAAATGCACTTATAGCAGTTACCACTATAAATGAAATGCACCAAAGAAACGTTGTACGCAAATTCATAACAATATCTCCTATCGTTAAATGGATTGATGTAGTGTGTTTAATGGATTGATGTAATGCAAAATAAAATCGTTCGTGCTTCGATCATAAATGTCGTTGCGCCCTCCTTTTGTTTTTACATTGAGAAAAAAAATATGCTGCATGAAGTTATTCAAAAAATTATTTCGGATTTCTGGATTCGGAAAAAACAATGCTTCGATGCGGCACAGGAATGATCGTGCCATGCATTCCTAATCCGTTCGTATGCCGCATGAATCCCTGACAACCAGATCCACCGGAGTGATCGTTTTTGTTACGACACCGTTTTTTTCTTTAACCATTTCCACTATCCGGCGCACGGCAAGACTTCCCATTTCTTCACGATGCACATTGATCGTCGTCAGTCTCGGTTCAGACAAAAATCCAATCTCAACGTTGTCGAAACCAATAATCGCCACGTCTTCAGGAATTCGTTTGCCGATTTCTTTCAGGTAACGAATACACCCAACTGCCATCGCATCGTTGGCAACAAATAATGCGGAGGGTATATCGGATTTATTTTGAAATATTTTTTTCGCCGCTCGATATCCGTTTGCCAATTGTGTCTCCGGTTCTGATATGCTGATCCAATTTTCCGACAACGGAACACTAAGAGTATTGACCGTATGACGGAAACCAGCATACCGTTCAGAAATACTTGGATGTTCAAGATCACCACCGATAAAACCGATTTTGTTATGTCCTCCTTTTGCTAAGTGAGTAACGGCAAGTCTAGCACCCGCAAAATTATCTATCAATATAGTTGAAACTCCTTTATCGGCTTTTTCAAAATCAACAAGCAACAGCGGAAGATTCTTTTCTCGAATATAATCAACCCATGACGAACCAATTTTACCAGCAATTATGACACCGTCGACATTCGATTCAAGAAGAAACCGTGGAATTTCTTTCGTATCCTTCACGTTAAAATTTACGGTGGTAAGAAGGACATAATAATTACTTTTGCGTGCTTCGAATTCAGTCCCAAGAAAAATTCGTGTGTAAAATGGTTCTGATTTTGAAAAGTGGTCTTCGGTAAGAATAAACCCAATGTTCCCACTGAGTTTTGAAGCAAGGGATCTTCCACTTCTTTGTGGATGATAATTCAATTCTGCTATAATTTTTTTAACTCTATCCCTTGTTTCTTTACTAACATGAGACTTATTATTAATCACCAGTGAAACGGTAGATAAAGAAAGCCCGGCCTTTTTAGCAACATCTTTAATATTATGTTTTTTATTCATATCGAAACGTTTTTATTAAAAAGCGCGAATATAAATACAACAATCAATTTTTATTAATCTTTATTGAATATTTTCATCGAAACGTTTCGATAAAAATAAGCTAAATATTTCTCTTTGTCAAGGATTTATTTTTATTTTTTAAAAAGTTTATTAGAAAACCTATACTTGTACGTTTTAGTAACTGATGTTACGCAAAGTTCAACTTTTATGAGAAAAAAGAACGATTTAAAGAATAATAGAACACGGATAACGCTGATGTTGACAGATTTTCACGGATTTAAATCTGTTCGCCGCGGCAAATCAGTTTAATCTGTGTCATCAGTGGTCTATTTTGTGTTTTGCGTAACATCGGTTAGTAATACTTGCATGCTTTAAAACACAGAACCCCAATATACATTTGGGGGGTTGTGTTTAGACATTAAGATTCGAAATCTAAAGTTATAAGTAGTCGTGATTTATTCATGATACGAAAATCGCAATCGCATCGTCCCCAGTCCCGGGCACATACAAAAACGCCTCTTGAAAAAAGAGGCGTTTTGTTTTGATAGCATATTTTTTCTTGTGTACTATGGAACTGTAACCTTAAATAACATTGCATCAGAAAGAGTGCGAATAGAATAGGTTGACAGCATTGCGGGAAGAAGTAGTGCGTTCCCTTTTTGAAATTGTTGAACATGATCCTTCCACTGCAATTCAATAGCGCCTTCAGCAACTAAAAATATTTGCACTGTGTCATTTTCCGAAATAGTATTCAAAGTATTTTTTGATAATTTCAATTTAGAAATTTGAAATTCATCAGCCGGTGTGCGATAGCTGGTTTCGTACTCTGCAATATCCTTATGCACAGCAGCTACCTCGCCTAATCTGTAGGTTAAAATTTCTGTGAGCGTTTCAACATCTTTAAATTTTTGTGTTAAACCTGCACGCACTACGTTATCGGAATTTGCCATGCACTCAACAATGTTGCCTTTGATGTATGCATGTGGAACGCCTGCTTCCGTAAAAATTCCTTCTCCTTCTTTTAGATGAATCAGATTCAATAAGAAAATCGAAATCAAGCCAACATCCACACCATAGATTTTTTTTGCATCAAGAAAAAGTTGTTCCGTTTCGTTTCGCCCTTTGCTTGTAATCAGAATGGAATGTTCTATTGCGGCAATTACTTCAGCAAGTAATTTTTCTTCACACAATGCGCGGTGCATCAATGTTGAATACATTTCTTTCATCAACGCACGTTGTGTATCTTCGTCCGCGTTTATTGCAGAATGCAGGCGAAAAAATAATTCCTCACCGATACAAGCAACTAGCATTGGATACGTTTCAAACACATCAATAATTTTTCGATACGATTTAAAACCGACCAATGCCGTCAGCCCATCAAGCGCAATGGCAATTTCCGGTTTGTGGTTATCATCAGGATAATTGATTGCGTTTTTGTCGTGTAATATTTTTGCTTGTTGTGTATTTGGATGTGTCTGAATCGAGAGCGGCTCTGCGGCAGAAAGCACCTTGAAAAGAAACGGCAATTGATTTGAAAATTTTTTCGCAACTCTTTCGCCAAGAAATTGATTTGGATAACGGGCAAGTACATCATGCAGCGATTGCCATGCACCATCAATTTCTATGTGTGAAGGTGCTTTGGGATGTGCACCAATCCATAATTCGGCGTACGGCTTTTCATCTTCACCATCCGCGCCAATAAACTTTGGAATGAACGCATCCTTTCCGCGCATGCCCCATGCATAGTGTTGAATAGTATTTCGTAAAAGATATGGACGGATTTTAATCATACTTGCTCTGTAACTACTCACCCAAAAAAATTTAAGCCACTGATTCACAGATTTTAGACAGAAAAATTTTTAAAAGTTTAATCTGTGAATCTGTGGCTATGATTTTTCTTTGAGTTTTTATAAAAAATCAATTGAAACAAGTATCAGGCTGAGTAGCGCGTTCAGTGCGCCTGCGGCGAACTTTTTTCAAATAGAGTAACTCGAAATCTTCAATTTTTAACCTCTTGATTTATTTGAGGTTACAACGAGTTACTTAGGAGTTGCCTTGCTCTCATAGTTTTTTTCTGAAAGTAAAAATACGGCAATATATGTTTCCATCAAAATACTATTTGAGCAACCTTTCATCGGGAAGAGAGGAAAGATTTAGCACCATGCCATCGGCGTGATTACCCTGCTTACGTACGATTGTAAAAAAATCCAACGCACTGTCTCTTGCCTGATGTGTAACAGAGGAAAATCGCTCGCCAAATTCCATGTTCGGTGCCGGAATTTTTACGATCCATGCAGTAATATTTTTTTTGTACAAAACATGTACCAGCCATAATAAATATTCCGGTGTTGCAGTATGATTCATGCTTTCAC
>CAYHZL010000021.1:0-29039 GCA_964361075.1 uncultured Chitinophagaceae bacterium | reverse complement strand
ATTCCGCCTATGCAAAAATTCTTCCTATGCGGGATTCAAAAAAGCGGAACCGTACGACGGCACATCGTCAGACATCCACTTGCACAATTGAAAAACAAAATATTTTATGCAGCGTGTTCGTAACCTTTAATACCCATTTCAGGAATATCTAATCCTTCAATTTCATCTTTTGCTGCTACACGATTGCCAACTATCTTGTCAGTCAGTTTGAAAAAACCATACATCACTGGAAAAACAAATAGAATACATGTTACACCGCCAATCAGTTCAGCATAAAATTGATTTGCATTTCCGTACAACAAACCTGTCACAGTACCGGGAACACCGTTCCATCCATCACCATACGTTCCATCGGCAAATAAACCGAGTGCAAGAACGCCCCACAATCCGTTGACACCATGCACAGCAATTGCACCAACAGGATCATCAATGTGAAGTTTTTGATCAATAAAAAATACTGCGATGATAACAAGAACACCGGAAATTGCGCCGATGAGCACAGCCACCGGAGCTGTTACAAATGCACAGGGAGCTGTAATAGCAACGAGACCTGCAAGCATTCCGTTTGCCATCATACTCGGATCAGGTTTTTTATATCGTGCCCACATATACATTGTTGCGGAAAATGCGCCCGCAGCAGATGCTAACATTGTATTAACTGCCGCAACTCCGATGCGAAGATCATTTCCGGCTAATGATGAACCTGCATTAAATCCGAACCAGCCAAATGCAAGAATAAATGTTCCGATGATTGCCATAGGAAGATTATGTCCGGGAATTCCATTTGATGTTCCATCTTTGTTGTATTTTCCGATACGAGGACCGAGAACGATTGCACCGGCGAGTGCGCTGACTCCGCCAACCAAGTGAACAACAGATGAACCGGCAAAATCTACGTGCCCATGTCCAAGTCCGAAATTTTGTCCAAGCATTGCTAACCATCCGCCGCCCCATACCCAATTTCCATATATTGGATAGACGAACATGGAAATAAAAAATGCAAAAAGTATAAATGAACTAAATTTCCAACGCTCAGCCATGGAGCCTGTTGGAATTGTTGCCGTTGTATCCATGAACACCATTTGAAATAAAAAGAGTGTGAACACGCCGACATCGTACACAGAATTACCAAGAAAAAATCCAGTCGTTCCAAATAAGCCAAATGTTTTGCCCAGCAATGAAATAGTGAATTCACTTGTTAATCCCGGTGTGCCGCCTAATGTTGCAACTGCACCAACACCGCCAAACATAATTGCAAAACCGCATATCCAAAAGCCGAGCATACCGATTGCGTAAACGAGAAAATTCATTCCCATTGTATGTGCAACATTTTTTGCGCGAGTGAAACCGGTTTCTACCATCGCAAAACCGGCTTGCATGAACATCACTAAAAATCCTGCAATGAGAGTCCAAACGAAGTTAAGAGAAATTCTTGTATGACCGACAGCGTCAGCAACTTCGGCGAGTGTTGGCTCGCCGGGTTTTGCTGCCGGAACATCGGCTATTGTTCCGGTTTTTGTTCCTGAAGGATCAGGCGCTGCACATGCAACTGTTGATGAGAACGCAGATATTCCCAAAAGAACAAATAAGAATAACATCACACTGCGTTTCGAGAAAAAATATTTTTTCATTATGTGTCTCCTATATAAAATATGAAATGTAGAGATGATTCAATTTTTTTAGAAAGTGATAATCGTACCAATCACAATCGTATCTTGATTTTTTTCTGCATTGAGTGTTGATTTTTTATCGAACACTGTTTGGTTCGAAAAATCATGTCGGAATTCTGCACGCACCAAAAGCTGTTCGGCAAATTTGTATTCGTATGTTGCTGTTACTTCATTTAAATCTTGTGCGACACCGGTAGCATAGCCGTTCGGATCGCTGAACATTTCTGCACGCAAGGCGATTGCTGATTTAGGACTGATTGTATATTTGCCGTAGAGCGCTTCACCTTTCCACGTTGCCAATCCGTTTGAGAGACGTTCATCACCGTAATCGAAGTTAAGTCCGAGTGCTACATTCTCAGAAAGTTGATGAGTAACAACAATATCGTACACATCTTTTTTACCGAATGAGAGTGTGTCCGGTTGTTCATTGCCGTCCATGACATTCACTATAATAGATGTTGAAGATGAAAGAGCGTAATTAGCAGTAAGACCGAATGATTTTTTTGAATTATTATCAACAATATTATTCCAACCGTTGACAAGATGCGCAGTCAATGTAAGATTGCTTAACACAGGGTAACTTACGCGAGCACCAACATGAAAGTATGGAATAGCCCATGCGAACAATAACGAGCGGCTGTAATTCGCATTGTCTTTTGCTTCGATAACTTCATAGCCCATGTGTGTTACAAACTTACCAATATCAACCGTCAATCCATTACCAACCGGAACAACAGTTGTAAGATATGCTTGCTGAAGGATATTCGACGTTCCACCGTTTCCGGTTTGAACAATATCATTCACAGCGCCGAAATCTGCATCAATACGAAAACCGACAGGAGCTGCGGCTTGTTGAAAAGTAAGTTCAGCCAAGCCGAGTGTAAATTGATTTTCTGCAATATCAAAATTACGGAATTTATTTGTACGAGAATCCGGAGTGCTGAAATTTTTACTGTAATAAAAATCAGCGAAACCACTGATGGCAATCTTCTTCTGCGACGCAGATGAATCTTGTGCGAACGTAGTAGAACTGCATGCTATCATTAAAAAAAATGCTGCAATTAATAATTTAGAATTCATTTTTTGTTCCTTCTATAGTTGTAAGAAATGTGAAATTTTACAAAGCCGCTTCGCCGGCTTCTTCTGTGCGAACGCGGATAGCATCAAGAACCGGAAGAATGAAAATTTTTCCATCGCCAACGGTATCTGTTTTTGCATTTTTAATGATGACGGCAACAGTTTTTTCTACTTTATCATCGGGAACAACGACTTCAATTTTTATTTTGGGGAGGAAGTCAAGTTTGTATTCCGAACCACGATATACTTCGCTATGTCCTTTTTGTCTGCCGAAGCCGCGGATTTCAGTAATATTCATTCCGCGAATACCGCTTTCTGTAAGGGCATCACGCACTTCATCCAATTTGTGAGGACGAATAATTGCCTCAATTTTTTTCATGTTATTATAACTCCTAAATAATGTTGAAATACTGTGAATTATTAAAAGTGTAACTCTCTCTATGATTGGGCAAGATGTTCCTTTCATTGGATAGCCATACAATTGATTTTCAATTGTATGATGGCTATCTTTTTATAGAGCAGGAAAGAAAAATGCCATTGTATTGGAAACAATTTGGAAACAATACAGTTGCTTCTTCACCGATTGAAAAAGAAGTATTACTTCTTTGCTTTAGCGAGCTTCACATCATGTTATTCTGAACGCGCCCACGTTCGATCAACAAACTGAATGATGTGTTATTGGTAAAGATTCTTCTCCTGCTTTTTTTGTTATTGATGATTGCTTAATTAGTTAAGCTATATTCATTTTCTACCTTAAAATATAAGATAAAATATGAAATTGTCAATACTTAATTAATAAAAACATGAAAAAATATTTTTCTTTCAAAGCACACTATTTTGTATATCTTTTTTAGAGGAAATAAATAATACGACGTTGCTTGAGAAATATTTATTTACGCGAAAAAAATATTTTCAAACAAACTAATTTTCAGTGTAGTGTGTTGTAAAAACTAAAGGTAGAAACGATGAGCATGACGCAAAGAAAAAGAATTTGGTCAACAGGAATTATTTTCATAAGTATCTGTATCGCTATTAATAGTATTTCTTATGCAATAGCCCGCCAGAACAAAGCTTCACAACTTCACAAGGAGACGAACAATATGAAATCGGTACGGGAATATTTGAAGGATACATATAAAAAGGGAATGCCAAAAGTTGTGAAGAGCGATGAAGAATGGAAAAAAATATTAACACCGGAACAGTTTCGCATTACCCGCAATGCCGGAACGGAACCTGCTTTCTGCGGCGTATTTTATGATAATCACAAAAAAGGAATTTATTTGTGCGTCTGTTGCGGCTTACCGCTTTTTTCTGCGAACGCAAAGTTTGATTCAGGCACCGGCTGGCCAAGTTTTTTTCAGCCGATAAATACAGATCATGTCGTTGAAAAATCTGATACAAGTTATGGCATGCGTCGAACTGAAATCAATTGCGCGCGTTGCGACGCACACCTTGGCCACGTATTTTCTGACGGACCAAAACCAAGCGGGTTACGCTATTGTTTGAATTCAGAATCATTGACGTTTGTGGAAGATAAATGAGGATTAAAGGTAGATAAAAGGGCATCTCTAAAAACCTTCAAGGTTTATCCTGACCAAATTTTGTGATATTACAATTTTATGGTACCTCGCAAAAATAAAAACCTTGAAGGTTTCGCAATTAGTTTTTAGAGATGCCCAAATGCAATAAAAAATATACATAGATACCTCGGTGATTGGTGGTTATTTGGATGAAGAGTTTGAAAACGATACAAGACTTTTCTTTAACCGCATAGAAAACAAAGATTTTCTTGTTCATTTATCCGAGATCAGCACAATTGAATTACAACCTGCACCGCGAAAAGTGAAGGAAATCGTGAAGAAAATCCCGAATGATTGTTTGGTGTATCTTGATTTTACGAGAGAAGCACAAGAACTTGCCAATAATTATATTCTCGAAAAAATTCTTGGCTCGGCAAGTTTGAACGATGCATTTCATATTGCCATCGCAACGGTGTCTCGAATTGACGTCTTGGTTAGTTGGAATTTCAGGCATATTGTAAACCTTGATAAAATCAGATTATTTAATGTCGTTAATTTAAAGTTTGGTTATCCGACAATTGATATTCGTTCGCCAAAGGAGATGATTAAATATGAAGACTGAAGAAAAAATAAAAAAAGAATTTGACTCGGTCGGTTTCTTTCGAACGGTGAAAGAACAAATAGCCAGAGAATTGGAAGGAAAAACATTTGAGCAGCAGAAAGAAATTATTAAAAAATTACAATCCGGCGAAAAGAAGATTGTGATGAGTAATAATTAATGCCCCATAAAAGTGAACTAACCTACCGAAAGTTATACTTGAACGCTTCGCAAAATGGACGAGCATTTACATCCAGTTTAGTTGGAGCGGTCGCCCGTCCCTAATGTGCGGATCCTCAACAGTACCCATCCAAAACTATCAACGCCCATGCAGAAAATGCTTGGGCTTTCTTGTTTCTTGCATCTCATAAAGGCTTTGTGTAATTTTATAGTGCAACCTTAATATTACACAACTACAATTATGACATATATTTCACGCGTTATTGAATCAACATTCAAAAAATACCTTTCGTCATTTCCCGTTGTCGGAATTACCGGACCTCGTCAATCGGGAAAATCCACAATGCTTCAGCATGTGCTTTCAAAAAAATACAGGTATGTTACGTTTGACGACTATCGCATAACGGAAGAATATCATAACAATCCCGGCACGTTTATTGAAAAATATAATGATGCGGTGGTGTTCGATGAAGTGCAAAAAGTACCCGATATTTTTCGCCATATAAAGTTAGCTGTTGATAGAGATCGCAGCCGTTGTGGAAAGTTTGTTCTTACCGGTTCAAGTCAATTTGCATTTTTACGAGATGCCTCGGAAAGTTTAGCAGGACGCATCGGCTTACTTGCATTGTTGCCGTTTCAGTTTTCAGAAATTCGACCATCGCGTCGAATCAAAGCGATAGCAATGGGAAGCTATCCGGAGTTAGTTCAGAACAATTATTCTAATAGTACGGAATGGTATTCTTCGTACCTTGAAACATATCTTACGCGCGATGTTCGTTCGGTAAGTAATATTGGTGATATAAGAGAATTTAGACAATGCATTAGTCTTTTGGCGGCACGCGCCGGACAAATTGTAAGTTATTCTGAACTTTCACGCGATATAGGAGTTAGTGTTCCAACGATCAAACAATGGATATCGGTGTTGGAAGCATCATATATCATATTTTTAGTGAGACCATATTTTAAAAACTTTGGCAAGAGAATCATTAAAAGTCCCAAAGTGTATTTTTACGATACAGGTTTGGTATCGTATCTCTTGGGTATTGATAGCAGTAAAACATTTCAACTCAATCCGTTATATGGTAATCTATTTGAAAATTATGTTGTTTCGGAAATAGCAAAGAAAGAACTGCACACCAAATCACATTCGGAATTGTATTATTATCGCACAAATCATGGTGTTGAAGTTGATGTCGTGATTGATCGAAGATCGTCATTAGAATACGTTGAAGTAAAAAGTGCAAAAAAATTTCAACCGGATATGATTCGTGGAATTTCGACATTGCTAAAAGAAAAAGAAGAGGCTCATATTCTTTACCAAGGCAAGTCGTTTTCGTATTCAAACAATATAGATGTGAAGTATTTTGGTGATTATTTGTTGAAGTAGTCAGCTTTCAGTAATTGAGACATCTGAAAAATCTATAATCAATACGGAGTGTAACTAATCACCCAAAAAATTATGTCACATTCGCCGCGGCGAATCACAAATTTTTAATGGTGGCGCTTTGGTGTCATTAAAGTTTAATCTGTGAATCTGTGGCGATGGGTTTTTAAGGAATATCATTTTATACATTTATTGTCCTGAGTAGATACGTGGAATGCAACATATCATTTCTATCCTCGCTCATCGTTATTCCTTTTTGATAATCATTCCGTTTTTCTTATCTTTTCATACACGACAATAAAATATCAGATTTCCTCACTTAGAAACATTATGCCTACAAACGAAAACTTAGATTTTATCCGCGAAATAATTACCGAAGATTTAAAAGCAAATAAAAACAACGGACGTGTGCGTACGCGTTTCCCTCCGGAGCCGAATGGTTATCTTCACATTGGTCATGCGAAATCCATTTGTTTGAATTACGGCATCGCAAAAGATTTTAACGGCAAGTTCAATCTTCGTTTCGACGATACAAATCCTGAAAAAGAGGAACAGGAATATGTTGATTCAATTATTGAAGATGTGAAATGGCTCGGCGGAAATTTTGAAGATAGAATATTGTACGCGTCAGATTACTTTGAACAAATGTACGCGTGGGCTCTTGAGCTTATCAAAAAAGAAAAAGCATATATGTGCGATTTGAGCGGTGATGAAATTCGGGCATCGCGCGGTACGCTAACAGAACATGGCACAGGAAGTCCGTATAGAAATAGAGTTATAGAAGAAAATCTTGATCTGTTTCAACGGATGCGCAATGGAGAATTTCCTAACGGAGCAAAAACTCTCCGTGCAAAAATTGATATGGCATCGCCGAATATCAATTTACGTGATCCGATTATGTACAGAATAATTCACGAAGGTCACCAACGTCAGGGAAATAAGTGGTGCATCTATCCAACGTACGATTGGGCGCACGGTCTCGAAGATTCGATTGAAGGAATAACGCATTCTATTTGCACGCTCGAATTTGAAAATCATCGTCCGTTGTATAATTGGTTTCTCGAGCAACTCGGAATTTTTCATCCGCAGCAAATTGAGTTTGCACGGCTGAATCTTACGTACACCGTACTCAGCAAGCGCAAACTTTTAAAACTTGTCGACGAAAAACATGTTGCAGGTTGGGATGATCCGCGCATGCCAACTATTGCTGGATTACGCCGGCGTGGTTTTACATCAGAATCAATTATTAATTTTTGTACTATCATCGGTGTTGCAAAACGGGACAGCACAATTGATGTTGCATTGCTCGAATACAGCATTCGTGAAGATTTGAATACACGCGCACAGCGTGCAATGGCAGTGCTGCATCCAATGAAAATTGTTATCACAAATTATCCCGAAGGACAGACGGAAGAACTCGAAGCGCTCAATAATCCTGAAGATGAAACAGCAGGGACGCGAAAAATTTCATTCGGACGCGAAGTGTATATTGAGCAGGATGATTTTCGTGAAGTACCGCCGCCGAAATATTATCGCCTTTCACCCGGCACAGAAGTGCGCTTGCGTTACGCATACATTATTAAATGTGAAGAAGTGGTGAAAGATGCAGACGGCAACATTATTGAATTGCGATGCACGTACGATCCGGAAACGAAAAGCGGAATGGCGAATTCCGGAAAAAAAGTGAAGGGAACAATTCATTGGGTTTCTGCTCAACATGCAGTGGATGCGGAAGTACGTTTGTACGATCGTCTTTTTATAAAAGAAAATCCGGACGATGTAGAAGAAGGAAAAGATTTTCTTTCGAACATCAATCCGCATTCGCTTCAAGTATTAAAAAATTGCAAAGTTGAAGTAATGCTCGGCAAGGCAACAGCGGGCGAACGATTTCAGTTTGAACGTCTCGGCTATTTTTGTGCCGATGTGAAAGATACAAAAGAGGGAAGTCCTGTGTTTAATAGAGTGGTAACGTTAAAAGATGCGTGGACAAAGATTGAACTAAAAGGAAAAAAATAAAAAGGAATTTTTTGTTTCACCTTCCGTTGAATGATCTACTAACGGCAGACTTTTAGTCTGCCGTTTTTATTTGTTGACCGTGCAGTAGAAATTCTCTATTTTGGAATCCATGCTGTTGGTGGAGAAAATTTTTATTCATTAACAAGAAAGATACACTATGAAAAAAATATTTTTCTTATTTGCCGCCGCAATTACAATAGATGCGGCTAATGCGCAGGAAACAAAAATTTCTGTGCCATATACTCAATACAAATTGAAGAACGGACTGAACGTAATTCTTCATGTTGACAGAAGTACGCCAACTATTGCCGTGAACAATTGGTTTCATGTCGGCTCCGGTTCTGAAAAACCCGGACGCACCGGTTTCGCGCATTTGTTCGAACATCTGATGTTTGAAGGTTCGAAAAATGTTCCGGAAGGAAAATTTGACGAGTGGCTTGAAGCAGCCGGCGGGAACAACAACGGTTCAACAAATACCGACCGTACAAATTACTATGAAGATATTCCCGGCAACGCGCTCGAACTTGCATTGTTTCTCGATTCGGATCGTCTGTGGTATTTGGTTGATGCGATGGATTCCGCAAAGGTTGACGGGCAGCGCGATGTTGTAAAAAACGAACGTCGTCAATCGTACGAAAACCGCCCGTATGGTATGGCAGAAATTGTGATTGATGAAAATTTATTTCCGCCGACGCATCCGTACCACTGGCCCACAATCGGAAGTATGAAAGATTTATCTGCCGCGTCGTACGATGATGTGAAGAATTTTTTCCGCACGTATTATATTCCTCGCAACACAAGTCTTTCCATCGCAGGCGATATTAATATTGAAAAGACAAAAGCGCTGGTTGAAAAATGGTTCGGAGAAATTCCTTCCGGCGACTATGTTGCACCGCTCGATCCGCCAACACCATTTCTCATGGAAGAAAAGCGGCTAATAATAGAAGATAAAGTACAGTTGCCGCGTTTGTATATGGCGTGGTTAACGCCTCCTATTTTTGCGCCGGGGGATGCGGAGGCAGATATGGTTTCCAATCTTCTCGCCGGCGGAAAAAATTCGCGTCTCTATAAAAAATTAGTGTACGAAATGCAGATTGCACAGGATGTTTCTGCGTACGAACAATCGCAGAAACTTGCTTCATCTTTTCAAATTATAGCCACAGCACGCGCGGGACATACACTTGTTGAATTAGAAAAAGTAATTCAAGAAGAATTGAATAAACTTAAATCTGAAGTGCCGAGTGCAAGAGAAGTGCAGCGCACCAAAAATCAGATTGAAGCAAGTTTTCTCAATCGTCTCGAAAACATCGGCGGGTTTGGCGGCAAAGCAGACCAATTAAATTCGTACTTTTATTTCACCAGCAATCCGGATTATTTTAACGAAGACATCGCTCGGTATAAAGCTATCGAGCCGAACGATTTGAGTGCATTTGCCAGCAGTTACTTGCATGATGTTCGCCGCGTTGTATTAAGTATTGTTCCAAAAGGAAAGCAAGAACTTGCTGCACAAGGAACGTTGATTAGCACGGAGGGAAAGTAACATGAAAACAATGAACAGTGAACAGTTATCAATGAACAATTATCAATTTCAAAATTCTGAATCCAAACAAGTTCATCCTTCCTCCCTCATCCTTCATCCTTTATTATTTGCGACGTTGTTTTTTTTCTTTTTCAGTATAACTGTGCAGCCATCCAACGCTCAATCTGTTGCCCAATCTGTTGATAGAAAAACGCCGCCGGCACTTGGTGAAACGCCGGTGTTGAAACTGCCGCCGATACAAAAATTTTCGCTGAAGAACGGCTTGCAAATTATTGTGTTGGAAAAAAATGGAGTGCCGTTAGTGCAGATGAATTTGCTTGTTCGTACCGGAGTTGCTATTGATTCGTCCGAAAAAGTAGCACTTGCAAAAATGACAGCAACTATGTTGGACGAAGGTGTTGCAGGAAAATCTTCTCTTGAATTTGCTGACGCAGTAGATTTTCTTGGCGCTTCTATTTCGACAAATGCAGGTGCGCAGTTTTCAACAATTTCACTTCGCACACCAACTTCAAAATTGAATGATGCGCTGAAGTTGTTTGCTGATGTAACATTGCATCCCGATTTTCCTCAGAACGAACTTGACCGATTGCGCAAGGAACAATTAACCTCGCTCATGCAGGCACACGATCAGCCGCGCACAATTGCCGACGCAGCGCACAATCAATTTCTCTTCAGCACAAAACATCCGTATGGCGAAAATTATCCAAAATTAGAAGCGACGTTAAACGCATTGACTGTTGATGGATTGAAAATATTTTATGAATCCTGCTATCGTCCGAATAATGCAGTGCTTGTTATTGTCGGTGCAGTGAAAGCAAAAGAAATGGCTGCACAAGCGGAAAAACTTTTTGGCGCGTGGAAAAAAGGAAATGTTCCTTCTGTACATTTTACTGATGCAGCACAAGTAAAGGGAAGAACAATTTTTTTAATTGATAAACCGGATGCCGCGCAATCTGAAATTCGCATCGGAAGAATTGGCGCCGCGCGATTGACGGAAGATTATTTTCCGTTGGTTGTGATGAATACAATTCTCGGCGGTTCGTTCACCTCACGATTGAATCAAAACTTGCGCGAAACACACGGCTATTCGTACGGTGCAGGTTCGGGTTTTGATTTCAGAATGAAACCCGGCGGCTTTGTTGCCTCGTCCGCCGTACAAACTGATGTAACCGATAAAGCGCTTCAAGAATTTATAAATGAATTAACAAATATTTGCACACCGGTTTCTGATGCGGAATTGACGCGTGCAAAAAATTATCTTGCGCTTGGATATCCCGGAGATTTCCAATCTGTCGCGCAAATTGCAATGCAGCTTGGCGAAATTGTTCTCTACGGTCTGCCGGATGAGTATATCAATAATTACATTCCAAAAGTGTTGGCAGTTACCAAAAACGATGTAGAACGCGTTGCGAAAAAATATATTGATGTGAATGCAATCAACATTGTTGTGGTTGGCGACAAGAAAAAAGTGGAGGAAGGAATTCAGAAATTGAAATTGGGCGATGTGAAAAATTTATCTATTGATGATGTGCTGGGTGCAGCGCCTAAATAATTCTATCCAGTAAATAGTTGCATTTACGTATTTCAGTTTTTATTTGACAATAATACCAAAAAAACAATTTATTACCTCATGAAACTTTCTACAAAAATATTTCTCCTGTTAGTTCCTTTGTTTTTTATTGTCATTGTTGTGATTGCGTACTTTAATTACGCCAATCAGGAAAAACAAATGCTGGAACAAGTACGTAACGGTGCAACCGCACAAGCACTGACAATTCGTGAATCACTTGTCAACATGATGGTCACGAATGAAAGTATTGATGATGGTTATCTCAACCGTCTTCGAAAGGTCAGCGATTTCAGCGAGATACATATTTTATTTAAATTTGACAGTCTTCGATTGAATTCCGAATATTATTCACCGGAGCGTACGCAGCGTCTTCGCGCTCGCGAAAAACATGTTGCGATGTTGTATTCACTTCATTACGAAGAGGCTTTCAACAACGGAACTCCGGTATGGACGTTAAATTGTTTATTGCACCATCATTCAGACAAAATTTTAGACAATACATCGTCCAATACACCTCTTTGGCTCTCATCATGCGAGCAATTGGTTGGGACATTTCCATTTACAGCCGAGAAAAAATGTTTACGTTGTCATAATGTAGAATCAGGAACGATTCTCGGTGTTGCACACATGCAGATATCGTTAGATAAAACTTCGTTTGCACTGAAAGCAAATGCTATAAATTCTATCGGTATTTTTTTTGTATTTAGTATTGTAACGACAGGTTTTGGAATATTTGTTTTTCGTCACTGGGTATCGAAACCATTAACATCTCTCGTTCAAGCAACTGAAATTGTAGGCAGAGGAGATGTTCAGTATGGGTATAATGGTGAACTTTCGAGTGTCGAATTTAAAACGCTTTCGAATGCATTTATAAAAATGCAGAATAATTTGTGGAAGGCACAGCAAGAACTTATTCGCAACGAACGTCTTTCAACAATTGGGCAGATGGCAAGCAACATTATTCATGATTTTCGTTCGCCGATGGGCTCTATAGTACTCGCGGCGGGCGCACTGAAAATGCATTCTAATATTACTGAACAACGCCGCGAAAATCTTTTTAAAACAATCTCTCTGTCAGTTGAGAGAATGAATCGTATGATGCGCGAGTTGCTCGATTATTCTCACGGTGAGTTTTCACTGAATTTGGAAAAAAAGAATATTGATGAAATTATAGACGCAGTTCACGCTGAAGTAGAAGAACATCTTCAAAAAAAGAACATTGCGTTTACTACGCATAAAGAATATGAGGGAACAATAACGGTGGATGCGGAACGCATACATCGTGTGTTAATAAACATTATCAATAATGCGGAAGATGCTATGCCGAGCAGAGGTGAAATCATCATCACTGTCAAAAAAGTAGATGATGATATTGTGTTTCATATCCGTGATAATGGTCCGGGAATTCCGGAAGAAATTCGTACTACGTTATTCGAACCGTTTGTTACTTTCGGCAAGACAAAAGGAACAGGGCTCGGTCTGGCAATAACAAAAAAAATTGTTGAACTGCACCGAGGCACGATTACTTTCGAATCTGTCATTGGACAAGGCACGTCGTTTATTATTACATTGCCCGAAGTTTTTTGAAGAAGAAGGATACTAAAGGGCGATTCCAAAAATTAAGTTTTTTTCGCCACGAATCCCGAAGGGATCACTTCGTGAGACACAAAGGCACAAAGAAAACAAATAATAATAAACATTTTGCGGCTTCGCGTCTTTGCGAGAAATTTTTTTTTCAATTTATAGAACCGCCCTAAAGTAAAAAAAATCCCACGTTGTATTGGCGTGGGATTTTTTTTGTGGACAGGGCCGGAATTGAACCGGCGACACACGGCTTTTCAGGCCGTTGCTCTACCAACTGAGCTACCTGTCCATTGCGTATGAACACATCAAATATACAAAAAAGAGTTTTTCTATCAAAAGATTTTTTTCGGTAAGAAGAAATTTTAAGGCAGAAGGATGAATTATGAAGGATGAATTATGAAAGAGGATACAATATCAATCTGATTAAATTTCATAATTCATCCCTCATCCTTTAAATAAATAATGGAGCCATAACCAATGTGATTGTAGAAAGTAATTTGATCAACACGTGAAGTGATGGACCTGCAGTATCTTTGAATGGATCGCCGACAGTGTCACCGACAACAGTTGCTTTATGCCATTCAGTACCTTTTTTGTCTTCTACTTCAACAAACTTTTTTGCATTATCCCACGCGCCGCCGCCGTTGTTCATGAAGAGCGCCATGAGAATACCGGTGATTGTTCCGACCATTAAAAATCCGCCGACCACTTCTGCACCCGATGCACCATTGACAGGACTACCGCTTGCTTGGAAAATAAATTTGAAAAGAATACCGACGGCAATCGGCATTGTAACAACGAGAAGACCCGGCAATACCATTTCTTTCAATGCTGCCTGCGTTACGATATCAACACATTGACCGTAATCCGGCTTGGATGTTCCGAGCATAATGCCGGGATTATTTTTGAATTGTTCTCGTACATTATTGATGATCGCATACGCCGCACGTCCCACTGCTTTAATTGCAAGTGAAGAAAAAAGAAACACGAGCATCGCACCGAGCAGCGCACCGACAAACACAGCGGGCTTCGAAAGATCGATGTGTGTTAATTCGAAACCATAGTTGCGAACTTCATCGAAGTACGCACTGAAGAGAAGAAACGCAGCAAGCGCCGCCGAACCGACTGCATATCCTTTTGTGAGTGCTTTCGTTGTGTTGCCAACAGCATCAAGTCGATCTGTCTTGCGGCGAATTTCTTCCGGCTGATGTGACATTTCAATAATGCCGCCGGCGTTATCAGTAATCGGTCCGAATGTATCCATCGCCAAAATATATGCCGCTGTGCCGAGCATACCCATTGTTGCAACGGCTGTTCCAAATAATCCTGCATCTTTCAATCCGGAATGTTCGCCAAGAAAATACGATGAGATGAGTGCAACAGAAATAACAAGCACAGGGTAACCGGTAGATTCCATTCCAACAGCAATACCGGCGATGATGTTTGTTGCCGGTCCTGTTTTGGATTGCTGTGCGATTGATTGCACCGGACGATATTTATATTCAGTGTAATATTGTGTGATGAAAACAAATGCGAGTGAAGTAAGAACGCCGATAACACCGCAAATGAAAAAATTAAAATAGTACGCATCGCCGAGCAGCCATTTCGAAGCAATAAAAAATCCAACCATTGCCAACGCTGCTGTTACATAGAATCCACGATTCAATGCATCCATCGGATCTTCTTTGTCGTCAGTTTTCACAATCATAACTCCGACGATAGATGCGAGAATACCAAACGCGCGCGCAACAAGAGGGAAGAGAAGTACGCCGATAAGTGTAAGTCCCTGTCCACCGAATACTTCTGAATTTGCTCTGTACAATCCGGCAGCAAGAATCATCGCGCCAATATTTTCAGCAGCAGTTGATTCAAATAAATCTGCACCGCGACCTGCACAATCGCCGACATTATCACCGACGAGATCTGCAATCACTGCAGGGTTACGCGGATCATCTTCAGGAATTCCGGCTTCAACTTTTCCAACTAAGTCGGCACCAACATCAGCCGCTTTGGTGTAGATACCGCCGCCAAGTTGTGCGAAGAGTGCAACGAAACTCGCACCAAATCCATAACCGACAATCAGCAATGGAATTTTTGAAATATCGTTTGTAACACCGCTCATGTTTACAAGCGCAAACAATCCTGACACTCCAAGCAAGCTCATTGCAACAACAAAAAATCCGGAAACAGCGCCGCCGCGTAAAGCAGTTTGCAATGCGCCGTTCATTCCTTTCGTTGCTGCAGCAGCGGTACGAATATTTGTTCTGATTGAAGTCCACATGCCCATGTAACCGGCGGCAACTGAACACGCCGCACCAAGAACAAACGAAAGTGTTGTCCATAAGGCAAGGTCGCTTTGTGATGCAGGATCGTGTTCGTTGTGTGCGCGCACGAATGCGTACAGAATATAAATTAACGCAGCCAAGGCAACAGAAAGATATGCAATGGTTTTATTTTGTCTTCGCAAAAATGCTTCTGCGCCGGATTTAATTGCGTTGGAGATTTCCTGCATTGCCGGAGTTCCGGTATCGCGTTTCAAGACATCGCGAATAAGGTACACGGCAAAGAGTAAACCGACAACGCTAATACCTAAAATGAGAGTGAGTTCCATAGGCGACCGTTACATCCTTTCATTTGATTAGTTACTGATGTTACTCAAAATGTGTTTTTATCGCGAATGATGCCATGACTTATCTGGTAAATGTGTGGCGTCCGCCGCGGCGAATCATTAATAAAAATTTGTTTTGCGTAACTTCAGTTAGTGATAAAAAATTTTTCCGAAATAAAATAGTAAAGATGGATTGGATTTACAAGGAAAAGATGTAACTACACAACGTAATTGTTTATTCAAAAAATCCCCCTAACCCCCTTTTCAAGGGGGAATAAGAGCGAGGAAATCCCCCTTAAAAAGGGGGTGTCCCGATTTGCTTTTTAATCGGGATGGGGGATTCGTTTTTTTTGGAAATACTGAAATTATGCCGAAGGTGGCACATCTGGCGAAGCCATTCGCCGTGGCGAACCTTCGGGACAAAAAATACACTGAGTAGCGCGTTCAGTACGCCTGCGGCGAATTTTTTTCAAAAAGAGTAACTTACAATATGAGTTACTTAGGAGTTACGAAAAAATTAACAAAGCGAATGAAGAAAAGAGGTGAAGTATAATTGCAGGTAATTTATAGATTCAACAACAGGGCATCTCTAAAACCAAGAAAACAGTCATTGCGATCCGCCGAAGGCGGAGAAGCAATCCTCTTTTCCCGGCATATAAAACGGAGATTGTTTCTCCGCCTTCGGCGGATCGCAATGACAACATTGTTTTAAAGGATATCCAATACATAAAATTTTATACGATACGTTCCTTATGCACCTTTGCCATTAATTGTCCGCGAGTGTTTACTTGTAATTTGTTGTAAATATTTTTGATGTGAGCATTAATGGTATGATAACTGAGAAAAAGTTTTTCTGCTATTTCCTGTATTCTCAGTCCATCAACAAAAAGACGAAGAATTTCTTTTTCTCTCCCTGTCAATTTATAATCAGTGTGCGGTGATTTAGACTGAGCAAATTGTTCGAGAACTTTTTTTGCAATTAACGGACTGATTGCTGATCCGCCATCAATCACTTCTTGTATTCCGCGCGCAATATGTTCCGGTGGCGATGATTTTAACAAATACCCGGATGCGCCCGCACAAATGGCATCGAATACTTTTTTTTCATCATCAAACATTGTCAGCATAATAATTTGCGATGCCGGTGAGATGGATTTAAATTGCGCTATCCCTTCAATGCCGCTGATACCGGGTAATGCGATATCAAGAAGTATAATATCCGGAATAGAACCCGCCTCTAATAATTTTATCGCTTGTTCGCAGGATGCAAAAGAATGTTCGCACTTCATTCTTTTTTCATGATTGATGAGCGAGACAATACTTTTTCTGAAATGATTATTGTCTTCAACAATCCACACTTGTATTTCTGAAGTTGATGATTCTGTCATAGCGTGTTCTCAACCTTCCGAAGATTACATCTTTTGAATAGTTCAATTCTGAGAAGTTTTTTTACTTTTTGTTGAAAAACCTTCGGAAGGTTTTCTACTTCTAAAGAAAGAAAAACAGCTCAATATCGCAATAGCATATTTACGGTATTTTCATTAAAAGAGAAATTGTAGTCCCTTCGCTGGAACTTGTCTGAATCTTTAATACAGCACCCATATCTATTGCACGTTTTGAAAGATTGAGAAGTCCATTGCCGTTCGATGTGCCGTTGTGTTCAAATCCAATTCCATCATCAGCGATGGTGAACAAGATGCCATCGGAATTTTTTTTCATACTTATTTGAACGCGGGTTGCTTGTGCATGGCGAACAATATTGTTTAATGATTCTTTATAGATGAAATAGAGATTCCTTCTTGTTTCAAGATTTATAATTTTTGCGAAGACTGATTCATCAACATCAAACGTATAGTGAATATTATACAACATTGTGTGAGCGATATTTTTCATCTTAATAAATGCAGCATGTGTGTTATCGTGATCCGGATTGATGAACCAAACAATATCGCGCATTGCATCGGCGGTTTCTTGTGCGGTTATGGAAATATCTTTTAAAAATTCTTTCTGCGTCTCATTTAAATTATTTGTTTGTTGAATAAGCCCGCTGGTAATGGTGATACTGCTGAGATTACTACCTATCTCGTCATGCAAATCGCCTGCAATTTTTACCCTCGTGTTTTGCAACAGAAGAATATGATTTATTCGATAACGATATAACGCAAAGACAATTCCAATCAATAGTAAAATAAGTAATGCTTTAAACCACCACGTCATCCAAAATGCCGGATGAACGATTATAGAAAGAGAGATGCCATCGTTATTCCAAACGCCATCACCATTTGCGGCTCGTACAATGAAGCGATATGTACCGGGATGAACATCGGTGTAACTTGCAAATTTTCTGTTACCAACATTGTTCCATTGCTTGTCAAATCCTTCGAGGATATACATGTACTTGTGATGAATCGGATCAGCAAAATCTAAAGCAGTGTATTCGATAGAGAAAAAATTTTGGTTGTAATCCAAAATTATTTGCTCTGTGGTTTGAAGAGATTGCGGAAGTTGTAATTCTTCTTGAAATACTTTGAATGAGGTCAAGGCTGCTTTGGGAGGTCGAAGATCATCTACAATACTATCGGGAAAAAACGATATGAACCCTCCTATGCCACCGAAAAACATCTCGCCTTTTTTATTTTTAAAACTTGAACGCCACATAAACTCGTTGTGAAGAAGTCCATCGCCGACATCGAACGTGCGAAATGTTTCAGTTGATGGATTGAATTGTGCCAAACCGTTCATTGTACTCATCCATAGAAACCCTTTTTTATCTTCTTCAATTTTGAATACAGCATCATTTGGCAAACCGTTCAGAGTTGTATAGTGTGTAAATGTTTCTGTTGACGAATTAAATTTATTAACACCGGCACCATACGTGCAAATCCAAATATTACCATGCGAATCTTCAAAAATTGATGTGGTTTTTGTTGAACTGAGACTTTTGGGATTGTTTATTTCGGGCATAAAATGTTTGTATGCTTTCGTTCGAATATTGTAACGGTGTATTCCATTGAGCCATTCACTAAACCAAAGATTTCCGGATATGTCTTCACAATGCACAACACCACCACTGTGTTGTGCTGTATCGTTCACAAATTTTTCAAATCGGGCGAACGTCTTTTTTTCTTGGTCATATACATCCGTTCCTGCCGCTGTGCCAAAAAGAAATTTTCCGTCATGTGTTTCAATGATCTGCTGTGTCCAATCTGATCGAATGGTGTTTGGGTCTTTGGGGTTATGAAATAAATGAGTAAATGAATTTGTCTTGCGATCAAAACAATTCAATCCACCGGCGTTAGTTCCAATCCATAGTGTTCCATGGCGATCTTCATAAATTGTCTCAACGTCAATATAACTAAGACTGTTAGGATCACCTTGTATGGTTGTGAAATGAGTTCTTGTATTTGTTTTGCGGTCAATTCTGTCAAGACCGCCGCCTCCATATCCTACCCATAAATATCCTTTGCTGTCTTCACAAATTGTTTTGACGACTGCTACCGTGTGTGTGTATGATGTTGGTAGATAGTTATGTTGAATAAATTGTTTTCTTCTTAGAATCTTATTCAAACCACTTACAGTTCCAATCCATACGTTGCCGTAAAAATCTTCATATAACCACCGAATGCCATCGGATGACAGTGTAGTGGTGCTTTCATTTTTAGTCCGCAGCCATGAAAAATCATTCCCATTTTCTTTTTCAAAAAGAAATAGACCGCGGTAATTATATGTTGCTATCCAAATTCTTCTTTTATTATCTAAAAGTATTTTTCGAATGTGCGATGAATCTAATATTTCTTTTTTGAAATGTGCAGCACTGTAGGTATGCAAATCAAACTTAACAGCTCCTCTATATGTACCGAGCCACAAGAGGCTGTCACCATCGTTAGTGATAGACCAAATAGTATCACTTGCAATGCTGTGCGGGTTTTTCGGATCGTGTTTGAAATAGGAAAAAGATTCGGTTGCTACATCAAATCGTATTAAGCCGGTGCTTTTTGTTCCGGCATCCCAATTACTGAGCCAAAGAATGCCGTTTTTTTCTTCGCAAATGGATGTGATGTTGCAATTTAAATAGTGTTTAAATGTCATTGTGCGCGTATCCAACCGGTTTAAACCTCCAGTTGTTGTTCCAAACCAGAGTATTCCATTTTTATCCTCAAGAAGAGTTTGAATGTAGTTATCGCTTGGAGAATTACTGTTATTAGGATTGTGTCTGTAATTGATAAAATGTTCTTTCGTGCGATCAAACAAACATAATCCGCCTCCCCATGTACCGACCCAAAGATTCCCATTGTGGTCTTCAAACAAACTCATCACATAATTTTCGGGCAGTGAAAGCGGATCAGAAAAGTCGTGTTGATAAACTTTAAAATGTGTTCCATCGAAACGATTTAACCCATTCATCGTAGCAATCCACAAAAATCCATCTCGTGTTTGCAAAACACAATTTACCACGTTATCTGAAAGACCTTGCTCTATTGTATATCGCGTTACAGCAAGACTTTGATGCTGTGAATGCAGAAAGAAGGGAAGATACAAAAGTGAAAAAAATATTTTTATAAGCGAACGCAAATGGTTTCCCAAAAATGAGGCTTTTAGATTCTATAAAATCGCAGAATGAAAAGCAAACACATTATCGGAGAAAATAGTCTTTTTTAAAAATACCGTAATTATGGGATGCGGGGAAGATGCAGAAGTAAAAAATTATAATAAGGAGTCTAATGTAATGATACGAATTTTGTCAACGCGCAACAAATTTGAATCATTTGTAAGAAAAGCATCACACCCCGATGCAATAGCAGTTGCCAGTTGCAAAGCATCGGGCGTTCGCAGCGAATACTCCGCACGAAGTGATGAAGCAATCTCGGCTTCTGCTATACCAAGGGGATGAACTGAAAGATTGTAACTGTGAAAAAGAAATTCTCGATACTGTTCTGCAAGAATGGTATTGTGTGTTTTCAGCGGCTGTGTTAATAATTCGGTGAGAGTCAGTACAGATGTTACGGCTTGAATTTTTCCTGAAGATACAAGCCGAAAACATTCCCGCGTTGCATTGATATATTTCGGTGAACGCTCGATAAGGTAAATGAACGGTGATGTATCAACACCGACTGTTCGAAAAGATGAAAATGTTTCTGCAACATTCACGGGCGGTTATTCCATTCGTTACGGAGAGTATTGACATACATTTGAGCATCAACTGTATTCCATAGGTCAGCACCAACACCTTCTAGATCGAGGATGTTTTTTGTTGAAGGTTGCAGTTTTCGTAAAGAATCGGACACTTTTTCGGCAATCACTTCAATGATTTCTAATTGCTGCTCAACCGGGAGTGCTTTTAGGTGTTTGTTATAAATACTGTCGGCGGAAGATTTTTGCATAGTAGTATTTCCTTTTTTGAAAATATACAACTCTCGCCACTGAGAAGCAAAAATGGGAAATTGCCATTTTTTAAAAATACCGTAATTATGTGATGCGAGGGAAATAAAAATAAAGCATATTATTTCAAAAAGAAACTGAGCAAATGTTTGGAATGGTAACAATCAATTATTTTGTCACCAAATTCAGGTAATAATACTTTAATAACACATTCACTTAATAGGAGGAAATATGAAAAAGTTGTTAGTTGTTTTGATATTGTTTTGCTCATTTATGGGCTTCGCGCAACAACGAGTATTGCTGCATATAAAACAAACAGGTGAACAAGAGGCGATTCTTTTAAAGCCTGGCGAGTTAGTACGCACTGCAATTGCAAAACATGAAAAGATACAACAAAACAATGTTCAACTTCTTCAGAGATCAAAAAATAAATTTAATAGTGAAGTAGAAAAAGAGGCGATAGCAAGTTCTAACGAAATTTCGCCCAACAAAAGGAGTAGTGTTCAATCAACAATAAAATATTTTAACTATGACACTTTATTGACCACAAATTTTGGTTTTAATCATCAAGATGTTGCATTTCAATGGTACGTTCCGCAGGGTAGTGGTGTTGTCAAAGAATTTTGGTGGAGAAATTATGTCCTGAAAGGCAATACCGGCAAAGGTATTGTTCGTGCGTGGAGAGCAAATCCAAGATTAAAAACGTTACCCCTTAACGCTGTTTCGGATACTGGTATTGCATACAGCAATGGAAACCTTGGATGGTACAGTAAATTAAATGACAACGATGGATTAGTAACGCCATTTAAAAATGAAGCAACGAATTCAAATTTTATTTCAGGAAAAAATAATGATCCGAATACAATGTCTTTTGATCCGTTAGGGATAGAAGCAAACTGGCATCTTGGTGGTGTTCAATTTACGCTTGATACGAATAAGTGGCAAGGATTTCAATTGCCTGCGTATGGCGATACTTTAAAATTTAGCGCAGGTGAATTAATTGGATTTACATTACAAAACGATTCAAAAATTACCGATGTGAATAACAGCAATGGTAATGATGTTCGTATGGAATTATCTGCAATACAACTTACTGGTGTACAAAGTCACTCGTTAAAGTTTTATGAGTTAGAACGAAATACAAGTCAGAATAATCCTGGATGGCATAACCGTGGTTATGATTGGGGAATGTATGTTGTTGTAGATTATGTTTCCCAATCTTCAATTACACTCAATGCTCCAGTTGGTGGACAAAGTTGGGAAGCAGGAAGTTTACAAAATATTAGTTGGAATGTAGATCCGGGAATTTCAAAAATTAATATTGCGTGGAAGCGAAGCACGGATACATCGTGGTTTGTTATTGCAAACGGATTTGATGGAACAATTGGAAATTTTCGGTGGTTAGTTTCAACAACACAAACTGCTCAAGCGCAAATTCGTATTAGTGATGCAGCGAATACTGCAAACTTTGTAACAAGTAATTTCTTTGCAATTACACCGCCTAAGCCGGCAGATGTAAACTGGGCAAAACAATTTGGAGACACAATTAATTTTTACGCTGTAAAAGCAGTAGACAACAATACTGTATTTGCAGTTGGTAAAAATTACACTTCAAATTTTCCGGTAGTGATGAAAACTACTAATGGCGGGGCAACATGGTTTAGTGCAAAGGGTAATCTTCCAAACAACGCATCGCTATCAACTGTTGAGGCATATTCTTCACAACAGGCATGGGTTGGAGATTGGAACGGAAATATTTATTCAACTACCAATGGTGGTACAACATGGAATGTGACTGCAAGTGTTGCAGGAAGCTATATTGATAAAATAAAATTAGTTGGAACAAACCTTGTTGCACTCGGAGATGCAACTTCAAAAAGTGATAAGTTGGTCATTCTTCGTAGCACCGATGCTGGTACATCATGGGTCCGTAATACAAATATTCCATTTACAGATTCGTTGGATTTTGCATATCTGGGCGCACTGGATGTTGTAGGGAATTCAATTTATTTTGGTACTGCTTATGGCAAAGTTTTACGAAGCATTGATGCGGGACTTACATGGACAATAATAGGACAACCTTTGGGATGGGTGAACGGAATTGGTTTTGCTAACGAAACTTTTGGTGTTGCCTTGAATAGCGCATCATACGATAATATTAGAAAAACGAACAATGCCGGTAATGCATGGTCTCCGTTATATAATCTTGTTGGATTAACAAACCAAGTGCAATTTTTAAAAAATGTAACTCCAACATTTGGATGGATGGTTGGCAGTAGAGGGTTACTGATGAAAACAACCGATGCGGGTTCTACTTGGGTTCAACAAAATTTGGGAACAACAGAATTCTTGTATGATGTTTCGTATACTTCTGAAAATAATGGATGGGTTGTAACCAACAGTGGTTCTATTCTTAAGTACGCAACAAATCCATCATCCACCGTGCTCAATAATTTTGATCAAGCGGCGAGTGATCCGAATTTTACAAAAGGATGGAGCGGAGTTGGTTCATTAACATTGACCAACAATAGTGCAAGTCCTTCACCTATTGAAGGTTTAGCAGCAATGAAAGCCACATGGACAGTTCATAGTTCGGAAACATACGGAGGATTTATTTACCTTTACACATCTCGTTTTCCAAACAATGCAACCTCTATTGATCTTTCTTCAGCAAACTATCTTAGTTTGTGGTACTACAATCAAACACCTTCTTCAAAACCCGGTCTTGTAAATTTACGTATAAAATTGTGGGATGCCGGTGGACTTTCAAAATACCAAACAGATCCGGCTGATCATGAAGAATGGTATTTCGAAAAGAAAGGTGTGTTTGAAACTGCTTCTGGGTGGAATAGATTACTTATTCCATTAAAAGATAATGGATTGATAAATCCGAATGATAAAGGATTTTCGTTGCCCGGTTTTTCTGGAAAAGATAATAATGGTATGCTGGATTTAAATAAAATTGTTGGCTTCAATATAGAGTGGACAACACCAGGTATTCCAAATAATGGAACAGCTTCCGGTGTAATACTTTTTGATAATTTTGGAGCAGTTAAAATTGATACTTCTGTTGATAATACGTCTTTGATTACTTTCCAAGCCAATATGGATTCATTGATGTTAGCAGGGTTTAATCCGGTAACAGATTCGATAGTGGTGAATGGCCAATTTAATAGATGGGGTTCGAAACACAAAATGTATCGTCTTGGCTCTACAACTATTTGGCAAGATACAATTCGGTATGCAGGTTATGCTGGCGATACAATTCAGTACAAATTCAAAGTATTTCCTGAAAATAAATTTAATGGTGGATGGGAATCCGACCCGAACAGAAAGTATGTGTTTACTGGAAGTTCTATACTTCCACCAGTTCGCCCAAATATTAAAGGATTGCAACCTACCGGAGCATCTTGGAACTTTGCAAAGTCATTTCCGAATGACGGATTTAAGGTAACGTCTGGCGGTCATGGTATTACTGTAGATCCGGATGGAAAGATTTGGTTTCAAGCGTTTGGTGTAACAGATAGCATAAAGAATTCAAATAATCAATTGGTACCTACTCGATCTATTTATGTTTTCAATCCAAACGGAACGCAAGCAGCATTTTCACCAATCAAAATAATTTCAGTAAATGGAGTTTCTGATACGTTATTTAATAGCAATCGAGGTTTAACAAAAGATGAAAATGGAAACATCATCGTTTCTTCTTTTGATATTCTTTATCGAGTAAATTATAAAACCGGTGCCGGAATGAATAAAGTAATTCCGACGCCCGGCTCAACATTAACGGCAGCCGCAGTGGATAAGAATGGAAATATATTTACTGCGCATGTTATTCCTGGTGGATCAATAAAAATATTTGATAAGAATTTTAATTATATCGGTAAAGTTATTGATACAACATCAGGTTTCTCTCGTGTTGTTGCCGTAAGTGGAAACGGAAATGAAGTATATTTTGCCGGTTATACAAATAAAGCTGTCTATCGTTATGTTAGTCAAAATGGAGTGTTGGGTCCGTATGTAAATCGTGGGATGCAAGATACGTTATTACGGGGTATGTCAGTTGAATCCATGAGTTGGGATCCGAAAACAAATAATTTGTGGGTAAGTTCAGGTAGTGGAAATGATATACCGGCTTCTAATTTTACATTTAACACATGGTATGCATTCAATCCAAGTATCAACGCAATTGTTGATAGTATAAAATGGAATGATGTAAACAATGGTCTTGAATCAAAAATAAATATTCGTCCGCGTGGTATTGCATTTAGCTCTGGCGGAGATTCATCGTATGTAACTTGTTTTGGTTCCAATCTTGTTCCCGCAATTCAAATGTTTGTACGTGGACAAGTAATCAATCCGGTTCCGGTTACACATACAATTACATTTCGCGCCGATATGAACCGTTTGGTTGGTGCAGGTTTTAATCCGGCAACTGATTCAATTATTGTAAATGGTTCCTTTAATGGTTGGAATAGTACAACAAGAATGCAAAGTATTGGCGGAAATATTTATTCGTATTCAGTTCCAATTAATACAACGCCGGGACAAAAATTAGAATTTAAATTCCGTGCATTCCCGCCGAATAAATTTTCTAATAGTGGTTGGGAATTAGATCAAAATACAGTAAGTCACAATCGTGAATTTTATTTTGTTGATGCTGATCAAACACTCCCGAATCTTGATCCGATAATTACTGTATTACAACCTTCTGCTAAAATGGGTATTACTCAAACTGATATAGACTTTATTGGCATACGGATTGGTCAAACATCGGATATTACAATTTCACTTATTGACAGTGCAATTTCAGCAGCTAATCTTTCAGGAAATATTTCGCTTGCCGGATTTAATAATTGGTTTACAATTGTTTCCGGTGGCGGTGCATACAATTTAGCTCCGGGTCAATCGCAAAATATTGTTATTCGATACAACGCCGCTGTTGCTGGTTTTGCAAAAGCCGCATTAACAGTTACAAATAATTCGAGCAATATGCCGAATACGCTTACCATTCCTGTTACCGGGTATGGTGTTCAAGCTGTTCAAACTCCGAAAAAGATTTTGGTCGATACAAAGCATGGTTTTTATGGTAATAGTATCGATTCAAATTATTTTGCGGAGACTTTAAATTTATTACGTACAGCCGGACACAATGTTATTACAAACCAAACTGTTTTTAATCCTACCGGTTATGATTATTTGGTTTCTATAACACAAAAAGATTTGTTTACAACTTCAGAAGTTTCTCAAATACAAAATTTTGTGAAGAGCGGCGGTTCGTTTGTATTATTAGGCGACCATAGCGGAGCTTTTGGACGTAATAATCAAAATATATTGTTAAGCGATACTGGTTGGAATACAGGAATAAAAATTGACAGCACATTCATAAAAGATTCTACACAATCAATTTTAGGTCGTCCGTACTGGATTAAAGTTTCAAATTTTGCAAAGGATGGTAATCTTTTTGTTGGAGTTGATACTCTTGGCGTTTTTGCTTCGGCAAGCATCAGCGTTGTATCACCGGCGCAAATAATTATGACGACATCTCCAGGTGGCTCAAATCAAGCGGTGTACGGTTCATCGTTTGAAAATATCACAGTAAAGAAAAATCGTTTTGAACAATTCATTAATGACGGAGAAAGCATTTCGATACAGTCGAATAATTTATCTCCGGTTACTGATTTTTCATCAACATACAAAATAGACGAAATAACAAACGGAATGGTGTTGCCGTCAACAGCGTACTCAACAATTCCACTTGGTGCAAAAGTAAATATAGGAAGCGGTCGAATTATTGTATTGGGTGATGTAAATATTTTTTCGCAATCATTCCAAACAATACCTGGTCAATCTGGTTTAGGCTTAAGGTTTGGAAGCAACCGTGTATTTGCATTAAACCTTTTCCGAGGTTCTTCGCCTGTTACAATTCCAACTCCAAAAATTACTTCGATTAAAGATGTGCCAAATGATAACGGCAAACAAGTAACTGTCCAATGGAGTGTTTCGTCTCCGGCAGCAGCAAGCGGCATTACGAAATTTGGAATTTGGCGGCGAGATACAACATCAATGCTTACATTTATTCGTGTGTTCGAAACATTAGTATTGAATGATACAATGTATGCCGCTGTTGTTCCGACATTATTCGATTCTACAAAAGCAAAAGGAATGGTCTGGTCAACATTTCAAGTTTCATCGCATGGTGCAAGTGCAGATATATTTGCTGTCTCAAAATCAGACAGCGGGTATTCAGTAGATAATCTTTCTCCGCAAGTACCAAATGGTTTAGCAGCATCGTTTGTAAGTGTTAGCGGTGTGAACGCAGTGCAGTTAAAATGGAATGCTGTTGCTGACAAAGATTTGCAATATTATCAAATTTACCGTGATACGGTTCAAGGATTTATACCCGGTGTTGCAAATTTGTTGAAAAATGTTGCAGATACTTCGTATGCAGATAATTCTATTAAACTAAAAACAAAATATTATTACAAAATTATTGCGGTAGATTATTCCGGTAATGGTAGTAATCCTTCAACTGAAGTTGTGGTAACTACTACATCGGTACAGAAAGAAAACGAAATACCGACAGTCTATTCACTTTCGCAAAACTTTCCGAATCCGTTCAATCCAACTACAACAATTAAGTTTGGTTTGCCCGAAGCGAGCAATGTGTCATTAAAAGTATATGATGTTATAGGTAGAGAAGTGACAACACTCGTGAATGACCAGCTTACTCCCGGTTATTATTTTTATAACTGGAATGCAAATGGAATATCGAGCGGGATGTATATTTATAGGATAACAGCAACTTCTGTGAATGGTGAAAAGAAGCAGTTGTTTAATCAAGTGAAGAAGTTATTGCTGATGAAGTAAGTTAGTGGTAGTTCAAAAACGTCTGACAGCGATTTTTTTGCTGTCTGACGTTTTTTATGCTAAAGAAGATGTCAGACGCTTCGCGTCAGACATCGAAATTGTTGTTGATGAAATAGTATCAGATGATACGAGATGTCATGGCTTGCACCGAATAACCAAACCCGCCGAAAGGCGGGTTTTATATTTGTCGACAATTAGTTTTCATTTCAAAAACTTTTTCCATCCATAATACACCGGGATTCCAGTCAACACGATACCAACGCCGGGCCATGTGTATGTTGGCTTGTAAAGAAGTAAAATAATACACATCGTTGTTGCAAGGAGAATGTAGATTGATGGAATAAAAGGATAACCAAATGCTTTGTAGGGTCGTTCTGTATTCGGTTGTTTCTTCCGTAAAATAAAAATCCCCGCGACAGTAAGAATATAAAAAACGAGCGCAGCAAAAATTACGTAGTCAAGTAAATCGCCGTAGCTTCCGGAAAGGCATAACGCGCTTGCCCATACAGCTTGTGCAACTAATGCCCACGCCGGAACAGAGTGCGTGTTCAACTCGCCGGCTTTCTGAAAAAATAATTTATCCTTTGCCATTGCGTAATAGACACGTGCGCCGGAAAGTATTAACCCATTATTGCAGCCAAATGTTGAAATCATAATAAGCACCGCCATAACAACAGCCGCGCTTTCGCCAAAAACTAACGAAGCGGTTGCAGTACCAACTCGATCTGAAGTGGCAAATTGAATTCCGCGAGCGACAACATCACTGCCGCTGGGAATACCATGAATAGGAAGGACGAGAATGTATGCAACGTTTGCAAGAATGTATAAGAGTGTTACAATTCCTGTACCGAGTGCTAAACTTAACGGAATATTTCTTTTCGGATTGATTACTTCACCGGCAGTAAATGTGATGTTATTCCACGCATCACTGGAAAAGACAGAGCCGACCATTGCGACACCAACAGCAGCAATTAGTTTCCAACCGAAAAGATCTTCTATAAGAAATATTTTTCCGTTTTGAAGATGAGTCCATGTCGGACTCC
>CAYHZL010000020.1:0-29239 GCA_964361075.1 uncultured Chitinophagaceae bacterium | reverse complement strand
GAATGCTTGTCCTACTTTATTTCTCATAAAAGAATTCCTTAAGTTGACAGCATTGCCCGCGTGGGTGCGAAAAGAGTTGAATCATCTTTTTGATATTAGTAAAAATCAAATTTGCAGACAATTAAACATGACCTCTGATAATCCAATATTAAACAGTCCTTATGATGAACCCCTTCTGCACTATGCCACCGATGCTGATGGTTCATTGAATTATCAGGACATCAGGGAAGGCCGGCGAATTTTTACTACTGACATTAATGTAATTCCAACAAAACGGGGTCCGCAATCGCAGATGTTTGAAGTGAACGACTTTGCTGTCGAGTATGGCGAACACTTAATAAATCTTTGCAGAAAAGAAATCGGCAAATGGAGAGCAGAAAAATATCCGAACACCACAAGAGTAACCAAGGAACTCCTCACCTTTTGGTTTGACAATCCCGAAAGACACTCTGTAAAAAAATTATTCTTTGCTCAACAGGAAGCAGTTGAAACCGCTATCTGGTTAAATGAAGTTGCTGAGAAATCAAACGCCGGACAAAACATCTTAAACAAAATTCGCAGCGGAGAGCAAACAGCCAGCAATGACAGCACAGATCATTTACCGAGGATTGCGTTTAAGATGGCAACAGGTTCGGGTAAGACGGTGGTGATGGGTTGTTTTATTCTCTACCATTATTTCAACAGGCAGGAATACAGAAGTGACACACGGTTCGCCGATTACTTTTTAATTGTTGCACCCGGAGTTACTATCAAAGACCGATTAGGAGTTTTGTTTGTGGACACAAAGAACCAACACAACAGAGCTGACTATTATTATGAGAGAGGATTAGTTCCGAAAAATTTAGAACACAGTGTAGAAAACCTAAATGCAAGATTGGTAATTACCAACTACCATACGTTTGAACCAAAAATTTTACAAGGGAACAAACGAAGTCCTTTTGACGGCAAAGTGGATTTGGAAGGAAAAAAAATAAATACCGGCAACACCGAAAATTTTTCACAAGTAGTAAAACGGATGCTGGGTAAATTCAAAACAGGAAGTCGTTTGCTCATAATGAATGATGAAGCACATCATTGTTATTTACCTTTATCAAAAGGCAAAACTTCCGACAACGAAGAAGCAGACGAGAATGCAAGAGCAGCAGTGTGGTTCAGCGGACTGAAAGAAATTTCACAGCGTTTCAAATTGCAAAATGTCTATGACCTTTCGGCAACACCGTATTACTTGCAGGGTTCAGGCTATACTCCTTATAGTTTATTTCCGTGGGTGGTTTCTGATTTTGGTTTGATTGAAGCCATTGAAAGCGGGTTAGTTAAAATTCCTTTTCTGCCTGAAAGTGACAACACACAGGAAATAAAAATGCCAGTGTTGCGAAATCTGTATGAACATGTGAAAGATGAATTACCAAAGAAGGGACAACGCAAAAAAAAATCGGAAGCAAAAGAAGAAGGAACAAAGCTGAAAGAGTTGCCACCCAAACTTCCTGCTTTGGTGAAGGGAGCTTTAGACCAATTCTACAATCACTATGTAGAATATTATGAAGGACACAGAAAAATTCAGGAGGAGAAAATAAATTTGTTTTCTGCACCTCCCGTTTTCATTTTGGTGTGCAACAACACTTCTGTTTCAAAAGAAGTTTATAAATACATTGCAGGATACGAGTATGATGATGAAAACGGAACACTGATTACAAGAGCTGGTGCAAAAGATTTGTTCAGCAATTACGACCCTGCAACAAAGAAACCGTTGAAGCGACCACCAACCCTTTTAATTGACAGCGATGCGTTGGACAACGGTGAACAAATACACGAGGAGTTCAAAAAGATTTTTGTTTCGGAAATTGAAGAGTTCAAAAAAGATTATGCAAGAATTCACGGACAGGGAAGTGCAGGGAAGATAACCGATGCTGAAATTCTTCGTGAGGTGGTGAACACGGTTGGCAAGCAAGGAAAATTAGGTTCACACATTCGTTGCGTAGTGAGTGTTAGTATGCTCACAGAGGGTTGGGATGCAAACACCGTTACACACATCATGGGCATTCGTGCATTCGGTTCGCAACTCTTGTGTGAGCAGGTTGCAGGAAGGGCGTTGCGAAGGATGAATTATTATTTGCAAGGCTACGACAAAGACGGAAACCCGACAGACGACAAACGCAAAATTGTCATTGAAAAATTTCCACCTGAGTATGCTCACATCATTGGTGTTCCGTTCAAAATGTTTAAAGGCGGAAGTCCTGAGCCGCCCCCACAGCCTGTTGAATTACAACACATCATGGCATTGCCTGAACGAGAGGAAAAATTGGAAATTACTTTTCCGAATGTTACAGGATACCGTATTGAAAATTTTGCTTTTCCAATCAAATATGATTTTAGCGATGTGGAAAACTATGAAATTCCTGGTGATAAAACTCCTATAATAACAAAACTGTCAAATGCATTTTCTGCTGAGGAAATTGAAATAAAAATTCAGAGTGTGTTGGAAAAACGGGATGCTGAATTAATTTTTTGGCTTACAAAAGAATTGCTCAACATTCATTTCGGCAACGATGAAGGTGCTGCACAGTTCAACAAGTTCAATCAACTGAAAAAAGTAGTTACCGAATGGTATGAAACAAAAGTGTATGTAAACAATGCCGAACAGAAGTACAAGAAGCTCCTTTTTTTTGAAGAACCGAAAAAAATTGTTGACCACATTGCAAGAGGAATCAACACCGAACAAAACACCAAAGAATTTATCAGACCTGTTTTTAATTACTACAATAAATTCAGCAGCACAAAATATGTGAACGGTAATACTGTGAAAGAAGTTTACCAGACAAAAAAAAGTCATGTAAACTACGTTGTGGCTGACACCGAAAGCTGGGAACAAATTGCAGCAAAGACATTGGAAGAATTACCGCAAGTGCAGAGCTATGTAAAAAATGCTTTTCTTGGTTTTCAAGTTCCTTACATCAAAGACGGCAAAGACAAAAATTATTTTCCCGACTTCATTGCACAATGTAAAGGCAAAGACGGACAATTGAAAAACCTGATTGTGGAAATTACAGGTATGGCAAAAGAGAAAGCAGAAAAAAAATGGTTTGTTAAAAACCGTTGGATCCCTGCCGTGAATGCGCTGAAAGAAAAATACGATTATCCCGAATGGCATTTCATTGAAATTGCCAACGACATTCGCAACATCAAAAACCAATTGGCAGAAAAAATATCATCTCTTTAACCCCCTCGAATTCGATGGGTTTAAAGGTTACGAATTCGAGACCTTTAAAAAGAAAAATAAATATTAACTATGGCAGATTGACCACAATTAGAAATAAAAGTATGGCAAAAAATAAAACAATAAAGGTTGAAAGTATTGAGATTGTTCTTTACTCACAAAACAATGAGGACTATATTTCTTTAACAGATATGGCAAGGTTTAAAAATGCCGAAACTACCGGATTGGTAATTTCACACTGGTTAAGCACCCGATATACTGTGGAATTTATGGGCTTATGGGAGAAAATGAATAACCCTCTTTTTAATGTTACTGAATTCAGTAACATTAAAAACGAAAGTGGTAGTAATGGTTTTGTATTGTCTTCAAAACAATGGATTGAAAAAACAAATGCAATAGGTATTATTTCAAAAACAGGGCGCTATCGTGGCGGCACCTTTGCCCATAAGGATATTGCTTTTGAATTTGGCTCTTGGATTTCTCCGCAATTTAAATACTATCTCATCAAAGAATTTCAACGACTCAAAGCTGATGAGAATGACCGCCTCAAATTAGAATGGAACCTCCAACGCACTTTAGCTAAAGTTAACTACCACATTCACACCGATGCCATCAAAGAAAAATTAATTCCGCCAACCCTTTCAAAAGACAAAATAAATTTTGTCTATGCCGATGAAGCAGACATGCTCAACATGGCTTTGTTTGGAATGACAGCTAAACAATGGAGAGATGCAAACCCGAAAGCAGAAGGCAATATTCGTGATGCAGCAACCATTGAGCAGTTGGTTGTGCTTTCAAATATGGAAAGCATCAATGCTGTTTTAATTCATCAGGGTTTGAAACAAAGTGAACGCTTGCAGCAACTCAACAGCATTGCAATCACTCAAATGAAATCACTTCTGAACAATAAGAACATTAAGAAACTGAAATAACCATGGCAAAAAAAGTAGAATCCATTAAACACCCCAAAGACAAACGGGTTCACATCCCTTCAAAAGAAGAAGCAGGATATGAAGATGCAAACCCCAAAGTGAAGCAGGGGAAAAAACTCATTGAGTTGCCAAAAAATCCTGTGGTGCACCGGGGGCAAGACCCCGAATTATTTTGGTTAGACAAATACGGCAACGATGACCGTGATGATTTGCTTCGTGTGGACATACGCAGCTTATACCGCCACGAACACATTGCACCCGAAACGCTGATTGAAAATCTTTACCGTATGGTTGCTCCCTCCCCTTCGGGGAGGGCTTGGGAGGGGCTACAGTTGGATTTTTCCAGCATGAACGAACTTTTTGGAAATGCTTTGGAGAAAGATGAGTTGGAAAAAGTAAGTGATTACTACCAGCATCAGGACGGTTGGACAAACCGCCTCATACAAGGCGACAGCCATTTGGTAATGGCAAGCTTGCTTGAGAGAGAAGGAATGGCAGGACAAGTGCAGACCATTTATATTGACCCGCCTTATGGAATTAAATACGGAAGCAACTGGCAAGTAAGAATGAATAATCGTGATGTAAAAGATGGGAATGATGAATTTCTTTCTGGTGAAGGTGAAGTTATAAAAGCATTCAGAGATACTTGGGCTGATGGCGTTCATTCTTACCTCTCTTATTTGAGAGACCGTTTACTGATTGCAAAAGAATTACTCACCGAAAGCGGAAGTTGCTTTGTGCAGATTAGCGATGAAAATGTTCACCTTGTTCGCAGTATTATGGATGAAGTTTTCGGTAGTGAAAATTTTGTGAGTTTGATTTATTTTCAAACAACAAGAGGTTTTGAATCACAAGCGTTATCCAGAATTGGTGATTTCATTGTATGGTTTGCGAAAGACAAAGAACATTTAAAGTATAGACAAATATACGAGGAGATAAAAGCAGATGAAGGTGAAGGAAGTTACAACTGGATTTTATTACCTGATGGACAAACCCGTTCACTATCAAAAGCAGAATTAGAAAATCCGAAATTAATTCCAGCTGATGCAAAGAGATACCAGCCAAGTGATTTTCAATCTTCAGGCGAAACAAAAAGTGATACAACTTTTGAGTATAACGGAAAAATATACAAACCAAATCCAGGGAAGCATTGGAAAACTAATTTGCCTGGAATGAAAAAACTTGCTGAGCTAAAAAGAATTCACACCGCTCAAAACAGTATTAGGTATATGAGATTTCATGAAGATTTTCCATTCAGACCAATTAATAATGTTTGGCAAAATGTGAACACTGGAAATTTTCTTGATGAAAAACAATATGTAGTTCAAACAACAGCAAAAGTTCTTCAACGCTGCCTTTTAATGACAACCGACCCAGGCGATTTAATTCTTGACCCAACTTGTGGAAGTGGAACAACTGCTTTTGTTGCAGAGCAATTCGGTAGAAGATGGATAACCATTGACACAAGTAGAATTGCATTGAACATTGCCAAGCAAAGATTAATGACGGCAACATATCCGTATTACAAATTGTATGATGAACCCCCCTCTAACTCCCCCAAAGGGGGAGAACGCCAGCCCGACATCAGGCAAGGTTTTATTTACAAAACAGTTCCACACATCACACTAAAAAGTTTAGCCAATGATGAACCACCGTCAACAGAAACATTGTATGACAAACCTGAGATTGACAACAAACGATTAAGAGTAAGTGGTCCGTTCACCGTAGAAACTTTGCAAAACTTTGAACCCATTTCACCCGAAGCTCTCGATTCCCCCTTTGAAGGGGGTGAGGGGGATGTTTCTCAATTTGAAGAAGTAATCAAACAACATTTGCTCAGTGCAGGAATTAAGAACGGCAGAAAAAATGAAATGGTAATTTTTACAAGAGTAGAATTACTCAGCAATGAAAATCTTCATGCCGAAGGTTTCTACATGAATGGCAAAGGCGAGAAGAAAGCATACTTTTTTATAGGTCCGAAATTCGGAACAGTGAGCAAAAAACAAGTGAACGATGCCATCAAAGAATGTAGAAACAGAGGCGATGCACAATGGTTGGTGATTTTAGGTTTCAGTTTTGAAAGCGATATTGAAGGCAGCACACAAACCACCAGCATGGGAACATTTGAAGTTACCAAAGCGCGTATTCACGATGATTTGTTGCAGGAAGGATTAAAGAAAAAACCAAGCAAGAGTGCAGCAAGTTTTGTAACCATCGGTGAACCTGATATTCTTTTAGTGGATAGTGGTTGGTGGTTAGTGGATAGAAACAAACAAATATTATGTAATTATGACATCATTAAAAAGCTTTCAGGACTTGATAGTCTGGCAAAAATCAATGGACTTAACCAAACAGATTTATCAGCATACATCATCCTTTCCCAAAGAAGAGATGTATGGATTAACTTCTCAAATGAGAAGAGCAGCAGTAAGCATTCCGGCAAACATATCGGAGGGACAGGCACGGAACACAACGTGAGAGTTTCTTCAATTCTTGGGGATAGCGAAAGGTTCTTTGGCGGAATTGCAGACTTTGATAATGTTATCAGTGAACTTGAATTATCTGACGAAAGAAAGTTCAGAAGTGCTGTTAAACAATTGCACGGAGATAGCAAAGTTATTGAATGGACTAAAGAACTCTCTGTCGCAAAAGAACTAACCACTAACCACTATTCACAAACCACTATTTTGGGCTTAGATATTTACGACCCAATCAAAGACGAAGTGAAAGCCCGTAATGTTTCCGACATTGCGTATTGGATGGTTGACGATGATTATGACGGCAGCAACTTCATAGTAAAACAGGTTTTCTTCTGCGGTGGCGACAAATCCGAATTTGACAAATGGAAAAAAGGTCTCAGCGATATCGCAAAGCAAGACACTAAACGTAAAGCAGAGAAAACTTTGAAAGTAGAAATAGACGATGATGCATTTGATCGCTTGTACGGTCACATCAGTCACCCCATCGAAATAAAAAAGAAAGGGCAAAAAATTGCAGTGAGAGTTATCAGTCAGTTTGGAGAGGAAACGATGAAGGTGTTAGCAGTGTAAAACTTTGCACACAAAAAAACAGACTCTTAAAAACCGCCGAAGCAAACACACAAACAAAATTGCAAGAGAACAGTAGCGTCCCGCGCGGATTGAAACGGTAATGATACCATCGCTCGGAGCGATGGTATCAGGTTGCGCGCGTCATGGGTACTTGGTTAGAAAGGCAGTAAAATTCTATTTTCATTCCCGCAAAAAAAATCTTACTTTAACACCGTTCGCCGCGGCGAACAATAATCAACTTCCCCAAAGTTAAAATCTTGGAAAGTTATATATCTATGAAGGAGTTTTTTTATGCCAACAGCATTTAAGAATGAACCGTTGACCGATTTTACCAAACAGGCAAATCGGAAGGCGATGTTACAGGCGCTGAAAAAAGTTAAAGCGCAGCTCGGTAAAGAATATCCGCTTGTAATCGGCAACGAAGAAATTACGACGATGGAGAAAAATAAATCTATCAATCCATCGCATCCATCGGAAGTGGTGGGCGTATTTCAAAAAGCGACAATTGAACATGCCGATAAGGCAATGGCGGCTGCGCAGAAAAAATTTGAAGAATGGCGCTTTGTTGATCCGAAAAAACGTGCGGAGTATTTATTCAAAGCAGCAAAGAGTATGCGGAAGCGCAAACATGAATTCAGCGCAGTGTTGGTTTTAGAAGTCGGCAAAACATTTCCGGAAGCAGATGCCGATACTGCTGAAGCGATTGACTTCCTTGAATTTTACGGACGCGAGATGTTGCGCTACGCCGCGCCGCAGCCGGTTACAAAAATTTCGACAGAAAAAAATGAACTCGTGTATATTCCGCTTGGTGTTGGTCTTGTTGTGCCGCCGTGGAATTTTGCGCTGGCAATTCTTGCCGGCATGACCTCTGCCGCAATTGTTTCGGGCAACACGGTCATCTTAAAACCATCAAGCGATTCGATGTTGACCGGATGGACATTTTTTAATTTGATGCGTGAAGTCGGAGTGCCTGCCGGTGTTATCAATTTCGTTTCCGGTCCGGGAAGTTCTGTCGGCGATTATCTTGTTGCACATCCGAAGACACGATTTATTTCGTTCACCGGTTCAAAAGAAGTTGGCGTGCATATCAACGAGCTTGCAGCAAAAGTTCAGCACGGACAAATTTGGTTGAAGCGCGTTGTTGCTGAAATGGGTGGCAAAGATGCAATTGTGATTGACAGCGAAACAGATGTGGAAGCCGCAGCACAAGCAACGGTTGCTTCTGCGTTCGGATTTCAGGGACAAAAATGTTCCGCGGCATCGCGTGCTATTGTCGTTGCAAAAGTGTACGATGCATTTGTGGAAAAAGTTGTTGCAAAAACTAACATGTTGAAAGTTGGCGCATCAGACGATCCGAATAATTTTATGGGACCGGTGATTAACAGCGGTGCGCTGGAAAAACAATTGCAGTATATCGAAAAAGGAATTGCAGAAGGCGGGCGATTGCTTGCCGGTGGAAAACGTGCGCCGGGCGAAGGATATTTTCTTGAACCGACAGTGATTGCCGATGTTGATCCGAAAGCGACGATTGCGCAGGAAGAAATTTTTGGTCCCGTGCTTGCAATTATCAAAGCAAAAGATTTCGATCACGCGCTTGAGATTGCAAACAGCACCGAATTTGGATTGACCGGCGGCGTGTGGACAAAAAATAAAAAGAAACAAGAGAAAGCAAAGAATGAATTTCATGTCGGCAATTTCTATATTAATAGAAAAATTACCGGCGCGTTTGTTGGCGTGCATCCGTTCGGCGGATTCAATATGAGCGGTACGGATTCGAAAGCGGGCGGAAGAGATTATCTGCTGCTGTTCATGCAAGCAAAATTAATTTCACAGAAAATAAAATAAATTTTGTTGGCGTTTAGTGACTGTGTAAAAAAATCTTAAAATTGTCATCGCGAGGAGCGAAGCGACGTGGCGATCTTTAATAATTAGTGCAAGAGACAAGATTGCTTCTCCGCCTTCGGCGGATCGCAATGACAACATTATATTTTTTATGTTGAATAAAAATTTTACGATTACGATGTTATACATTATCAAAAGGAGTTCTGATGAAGATTCACGAGTATCAAGGAAAAGAAATTTTACAAAAGTTTGGTGTAGCAGTGCCGCGCGGCGAAGTTGCATTTACAGTTGATGAAGCAGTGGAAGGTGCGAAAAAACTTGGCGGCAGTGTGTGGGTGGTGAAAGCACAAATTCACGCCGGTGGTCGCGGTAAAGGCGGCGGAGTAAAAGTTGCAAAAAGTTTGGATGAAGTAAAACACTATGCATCGCAAATTTTAGGAATGACACTTGTTACGCATCAAACCGGACCGGAAGGGCGTTTGGTGAAACGATTGCTCATCGAAGAAGGTGCGAACATCGAACGCGAAATGTATGTCGGCATCACGCTCGATCGTGCGCGTTCGATGAATGTGGTGATGGTTTCGACAGAAGGCGGAATGGAAATTGAAAAAATTGCAGCAGAAACTCCGGAAAAAATTGTTAAAGAACATATTGTTCCCGCAGTGGGCTTCCGCACCTTTCAAGCACATAAACTTGCTTTTGCGTTGGGATTATCCGGTGATGCTTTTAAGAATGGTGTAAAATTTTTGATGTCGCTCTACAAAGCGTACGAAGCAACCGATGCATCGCTTTTCGAAATTAATCCGCTTGTGATTACGAAAGAAGGAAATGTTATTGCACTTGATGCAAAAGTAAATTTTGATGACAACGCGCTCGAACGTCATCCGGAATATGCAACACTGCGCGATCTCGATGAAGAAGAGCCGCTCGAAATTGAAGCATCAAAATCAAATCTCAATTATATTAAACTTGATGGCAATGTTGGCTGCATGGTGAATGGCGCTGGACTTGCCATGGCAACAATGGATATTATTAAACTTGCCGGCGGTGAACCTGCAAACTTTTTGGACGTCGGCGGCGGCGCGAATGCAACAACGGTTGCGAACGGATTCAAAATTATTCTTGCAGATAAAAATGTGAAAGCAATTCTCATCAATATTTTTGGCGGTATCGTTCGTTGCGATCGTGTTGCCAATGGTGTTGTTGAAGCGGCGAAAGTAGTTAATGTAAAAATTCCAATTGTTGTGCGCTTGGCGGGAACGAATGCCGATCTTGCCGCAGACATTCTGAAAAACTCCGGAATGAGATTTCTGGTAGCAGAAAATCTGAAAGACGCTGCAGAAAAAGTTACAGCAACGTTGGCGGCGTAAAAGATTATGAAACTTCGAGACATTGAGCAATACTGGCTTGAATCATCCGATGATGATTTTGATACAGCAGAAAAACTGTATCAGAACAAAAAATATGTTCAATCAATGTTCTTCCTTCATCTTTCGGTCGAAAAATTATTGAAGACGGTGTTTGTGAGGAAGAACCAATCCGAAGCACCATACGGACACAATCTGCAATACCTTGCATTAAAGATTGAAAAAATTCAATGCCAGTCAGATCAATTGGGTTTGTTATCTGAAATAACTGCGTTTAATATTTCTGCCCGTTATGATGATTACAAAAGAAATTTTTTTAAAATTTGCGATAAGCAATTTGCAAAGCGATATTTACAAAAAGGGAAGGAGATAAGAGAATGGCTCAAATTCCAAATAAAATAATTGATGTAGTGAAAGCAGTTCGCGTACGAATTGAAAATGAACTTGATATAAAAAAGATGCTTCTTTTCGGCTCGTATGCAAAAGGAAATTTTTCAGAAAACAGTGATATTGATCTCTGTATTGTTGTGGCAAATGTTGAAAATGAGTTTTTGGCGGCATTGAAAATTGCACCGAAGATTGTTGACATTGACACGCGGATTGAGCCGATTGTTGTTTCGGAACAAGAATACAATGAACGGGATGTTTTTGGCGTCCTCAAGGAAATAAAAATGTATGGTGTTGAGATTGTATAGAATTTTTTTGTTGTGGAAAATCTGAAAGACGCCGCAGAAAAAGTAACAGCAACGTCGGCGGCGTAAAAAACAATTTTGTTGAAAGGATATAAGACGATGAAAACAAATATTTCAATTGACTCTGAACTTGTGAAAGAAGTTGTGAAAGTGTACCGAACGCGAGCAAAAAACAGCGCTATAGAAAAAGCATTGCGCGATCAGATTGCAACAAAGAAACGCAAATCCATAATAAAACATTTCGGCAAGGTTGAGTTTTTTGATGGATATGATTATAAATCAATGCGACAGCGATAATGAGTATTATTGTCGATACATCTGTTTGGTCATTGGCGTTTCGCAGAGATTCTACTGCTGTTCAAACGGAAGTTGACTTATTAAAACAGTTGATTGATGATGATACCGCAATTTTTCTTCTAGGAATTATTGCGACTGAATTGTTGCAAGGAATACGTCGAAAAGAAATTTTTGAGGTTATACGTGATCAATTGCTTACGTATCCTTTAATTGAACCTGAGTATCAAGATTATATTTTTGCTGCTGAACTCGTGAATCAATGTCTTCCCAGAGGTATTCAAATCAAAACAATTGATGCTCTTATCGCTTCGGTTACCATGCGAAGAGAATATTCGTTGTTAACCACAGATAAAGATTTCTCATACATTGCAAAACATTTTCCTTTGAAACTTTTATAGTATGTCAATAACAGAAAAATATGAAGCAGTAATCGGTCTTGAGGTTCACGCTCAACTGCTTACACAATCGAAAGCATTTTGTAGTTGCACAACGCAGTTTGGTAATTCAGCAAACTCCAACACGTGTCCGGTTTGTTTGGGCATGCCGGGTGTGTTGCCGGTGCTGAATAGAAATCTTGTCGAATACATCATAAAGATGGGACTTGCAACGAACTGCACGATCACTCCGAAATCAATTTTCGCACGAAAAAATTATTTCTATCCCGACCTTCCGAAGGGATATCAAATCTCGCAATACGAAGAACCAATTTGTCAACATGGATTTCTTGATGTTGAGTTGAATGACGGAACAACGAAGCACATCGGCATTACGCGCATTCACATGGAAGAAGATGCAGGCAAATCAATCCACGATATGGATGTGGATACACTTGTTGATGTAAATCGTTGTGGTGTGCCGTTGATTGAAATTGTGAGTGAGCCGGATATTCGTACGGCGCATGAAGCGTATCAATATCTTTCGATGATAAAACAAATTGTAACATACCTTGGCATTTGCGACGGCAATATGGAAGAAGGAAGTTTGCGTTGTGATGCAAATATTTCTGTGCGATTGAAAGGTGCAGAAAAATTTGGAACGAAGACGGAAGTGAAAAATATGAATTCGTTCCGCAATGTTGAACGTGCAATTGAATATGAAATCAAACGCCAGATAGATTTAATTGAAGAGGGCGGGAAAGTTGTGCAGGAAACGTTGTTGTGGGATGCAAATAAAAATGTTGCCATGCCGATGCGCAGTAAAGAAGAAGCGCATGATTACAGATATTTTCCAGACCCTGATTTAGTTCCGGTTGTTGTTTCAAAAGAATGGGAAGAATCAATTCGTACAACATTGCCTGAACTTCCGGTTTCGCGGCGCAATCGTTTTGTCAATGAATATGCTTTGCCAAAATATGATGCGGACATTCTTACACTCGAACGCGATCTTGCTGATTATTACGAACACACCGTTTCATCACTTTTGAAAAAAGATACAGAATCATTTAAGTCGGTTTCTAATTGGGTAATGACAGATGTATTGCGTGTGGTAAAAGAGGATCATATCGCTGTTTCAGATTTTCCTGTTTCGCCGGAACATCTTTCTGCAATGATCAATTTAATTCTTGAAGGAACAATCAGCGGAAAAATTGCAAAAGATGTTTTTGCTGAAATGTTGAAAACAAAAGAACATCCGAAAGTAATTGTTGAGCGCAAAGGGTTGGTACAAGTTTCCGATATGGGTGCCATCGAAAAAGTGATTGATGAAATTCTTGCAAAAAATGCCGGACAGATTGAAGCATACCGCGGCGGCAAATCGCAAGTGTTCGGATTCTTTGTTGGTGAAACAATGAAAGCAATGAAAGGAAAAGCAAATCCGAAAGTTGTAAATGAAATTTTGCAGAAGAAATTAGAAGCGTAGTCGTGAAGTTGTTGAGTAATGAAGTCGTGGAGTCATTATGCACAAATTTCAAGATTTAATTGTTTATCAGAAATCTCTCGATTTTACCGTAATAGTGCGAGAGGTCTGTCAAAAATTTCCTAAAGATGAATTGTATGTTTTGAGTTCTCAATTCAAAAGAGCGTGTGATTCTATTGCTCTTAATATATCCGAAGGTGCAGGAAATTCTTCAGATAAAGAGTTTGTTCGATTTTTAGGTTACTCACTACGTTCTGCTTTTGAATGTATAGGTTGTTCGGATGTTGCATTGAAAAATAAATATATTGATGAAAAAACGTACAAAAATTTGTTTGCTAAAAGTAATGAAATAATTGCGATGCTTTATAGTTTGCAAAAAACTTACAGATAACGATACTTCAATACTTAACGACTTCACTACTAAACTACTTATGAGAACAAAAATTGTAGCAGGCAATTGGAAAATGAATAAAACAGTTGACGAGTCTATTCAACTTGTCAATGAACTAAAACAGAAAAATTTTTCTGGACAAACGACAGTCATTGTGTGTCCGCCGTACACCTCGTTGGCAGTTGTTCAACAAGTAGTGAAAGGTTCTTCTCTTAAACTTGGCGCGCAGGATGTTTCTGTAAATAACGACGGCGCATATACCGGTGAAATTTCTATTTCAATGTTGAAAGCAATCGGCTGCGAATATGTTATTGTCGGACATTCGGAACGCCGTCAGTATTTCAAAGAAACAAATGATCTGATTAACCAAAAAGCAAAAAAAGTTTTAGCCGCCGGATTACTGCCGATTATTTGTGTTGGCGAAACATTAGAAGAGCGCGAACAAAATATCACCGATCAAGTTATTACTGTACAAATAAAAGGTGTGCTTGCCGGACTCACTTCTGCTGAAGTCGAAAAAACAATTATTGCTTATGAACCTGTGTGGGCAATCGGCACAGGAAAGACTGCAACTACCCAGCAGGCAGTTGAAGTGCATCAACTGATTCGCAAACTTATTTCACAATTGTATTCATGGAATGTTGCGGAACGTGTTGCAGTTCAATATGGCGGAAGCGTGAAACCGGAAAATGCAAAAGAACTTCTTTCTCAAGCTGATATAGATGGCGCGTTAGTTGGCGGTGCCTGCTTAAAAACGGATGCGTTTGCAGCGATTATCCAAGCCGTATAATGGGCGATTCCAAAAATTAAGTTTTTTTCGCCACGAAGACACAAAGGCACAAAGAAAACAAATAATAATAAACATTTTGCGGCTTCGCGTCTTTGCGAGAAATTTTTTTTTCAATTTATAGAACCGCCCTAATAATAGTTTATAGTACGTCAAATGCCTTATCATTGCTTTATATGCAGTGATAAGGCATTATTATTTTAACTTTGCTTTTCGGACGTTCGTGATGTATATTTGTATTGATTTTGCATGGGCAAGAGTCAATTTTCAAAAAACATACGAATTCTATCACAATTTTGAGCCTTTCGTTGCGTAACTCTGTTTTCCGATTGCTACATATTGCTCACCTTCTCGCTTTATTTTCATTTTTTCTGCCGGCACAACAACTCTTTTTTGAAAACGGTTTGCCCTCGCGTCCGTCCGTGTTGTATTATGCATCTTCAACGAGAACTATTATAGATTTAGCGGGCAGATGGGAATGTTCGTTGGATGATGGAAAAATGTGGCGTCAAGTTTCTGTCCCTTCATCGTATACCGGCGTTGGGAAAGTTATTTTCTTGCGGAAGTTTTTAGTTGAATCTGAATTGCTCACGCGAAGTAGTTTCAAATTTGTTGCGTACGGAATAAACTACAGTGCAGAAATTTACATCAATGATGTTTTTATTGGTAAGCATGAAGGTGGATATACATCATTCTCTCTCACTATTCCCGAAAATACGCTGCAGGTCGGAAAAGAAAATGTCATTCGTGTTGTTACGGATAACACGCTCGATGCAAAGAGCACACTGCCGTTGCGACAGCAAATAGGCGGTTGGAAAAATTATGGCGGTATCTTGCGTGATATTTTTCTTGTGGCAACTCCGCGTGTGTGGATTGATAATGTATCCGTAACGACGGAAAGTATCGATCCGAAAGGAGTGCAGCTTGCAGTTCGCACAACTCTTTTTGCAAAAGAAGTTCCGGTGCTTCCAACAATTAGTTTTGTGTATGCTGTTGAAGTGATAGAAAAAAAATCCGGCGCCGTTGTGGGGAAAACCATTCTTCCAATTGTAACGCCGGAGCCGAATAAAGATGTAACCACAAATATTTTTGTTACAATTTCCGGCATTACAATGTGGAGTCCGGAAACACCCGAATTGTACACGGTAAAAGTTTCACTTCAAAAAAATGACGCGAAAAATATTTTTCTTGTTGATGAATATACAACAACGACCGGTATACGCACGCTTGCAAAAGAAAAAGATAAATTATTATTTAATGGTGTGCCGCTGACGATTCGTGCTGTAGCGTGGATGGAAGATTCGTACAAACATGGCGGCTCGCCGACGTACGAAGAGATGGAAAAAGATATTGCACTCATCAAAAATCTTGGAGCGAATGCAATTCGTATCGCGTTTCATCCGCCGCATCCCTTTGTTATTGAATTGTGCAATCAGTATGGTGTTTTAGTGTTGGAAGAAATTCCTTTGTACGAAGTTCCGCAAAAAATTCTTGCCGAAGAAAGTTACCGTGCGTTAACAGAAAATTATTTGCGTGAAATGATTCAGCGCGATAAAAATCAGCCGAGCATTATTGCGTGGGGTTTTGGCGAAGGATTGCAGCAATCAGACGAACCGGAAAAATCGATCATCGCTCAGTTACAGCGTGTGGCGCGTGTGTTGGACAATCGACTGACGTACTATGTTACTCGTTTAGAAACCGATATTGATCAATCAAACATTGTTGATATTGCGGCGATAGCAATAAATACTGCCGACATAAAACAATTCAAATCAACATTGCAAGATTGGAAAGAAGCGCATCCAAATCAGCCGGTGCTCGTCGGACGATTCGGAAAAGAAATTGAAATAGGTAATCGCAATGGATACAGCGATCCGATGTCGCAAGAAGCGCAGGCGCAATTTTTATTGAGACGTATTAATGCAATAAAAGAAATCGGTATTGCCGGTAGCGTTGTGTGGGCGTTTGCTGATTGGCGTGGTGATCGTCCTATCTTATCGGTCAAGTCGCAATCACCTGACATTGCAACAAGCGGTATCATCGAATTGAATCGTGAGAAAAAAGTTTCGTATGACATTGTTCGCTCTCTTTTTCTCGGAGAAAAAACAACAGCGCTTCCTCTTGGTGCAAGTTCACATTCATCGCCGATTGCGTATGTGTTGATCGGACTTTTTATTTTAATTGTCTTTGCATGGCTGCTTAACAGCAACCGCCGTTTCCGTGAAAGTGTTGACCGTTCATTATTCAGACCATATAATTTTTTCGCAGATATTCGTGATCGCAGAATCTTATCATCATTGCATACGGCAATTATCGTGGTGATTGTTGCAATAACACTTTCCATTGTACTGTCAAGTATTGTGTATCATTATCGCATGAATGTATTGTTTGATTATGCGCTCTCGTATCTCGTATCGTCCGATACATGGAAAATGTTTTTTATTCGCATCGCATGGAATCCATTGCTCAGCATTTTGTATTGTTCTGTTGTTGCGTTGGTGTTGTTGTTAGTTACTACAATTGCAGTGCAGTTTTTTGCGTTCACCGTGCGTTCTAAGGTAAGTGCGTTTCATTCCTATTCCATTGCGGTGTGGTCGGCATTGCCGGTTGTTTTTTTTATTCCGCTAGGAATGATTTTGTATCGCGTCATGGAAAATAGTTCATACGTAATTCCTGTGCTTGCGCTTGTGTGTGCAGTGATGGTGTGGATTTTTTTTCGGACACTGAAAGGCGTTTCCGTTATTTATGATGTGAGCCTGCTCAGAGTGTATGTCAGTGTTTCCGTTGTAGTGCTGAGTGTTGGCGTAGGGGTGTTTTGGTATTTTAATCACGCGTATGCCGTTGCGGCGTACCTCGATTTTTTCTTCAATGCTATTGTACCGGCGTATCACAATTAATTATTCATTGATGTTACGCAAACATAGAAAAAGTTAAACAGATGGAGTCCACCTACTTAACAAATGAAATGAACATTACACGGTTTCACATTTTTTTTTATGCAAGGTGGACTCCATCTTATGTCCTTGCGTAACATCAGTTATTCACAGTAAATGTATTTATCGCGTTTAGAAATAGTAGGTTTTAAATCGTTTGCCAACAAAGTGCATCTCTCCTTTGATGCCGGCATTACGGCTATTGTCGGACCGAACGGCTGCGGTAAAACAAATGTTGTGGACGCAATTCGTTGGGCGCTTGGCGAACAAAAACCGAGCACGCTTCGCAGTGATAAAATGGAAGATGTTATTTTCAACGGAACTAAAGGCCGCAAGCCGCTTGGCATGGCTGATGTGTCACTCACGATTGAAAATACAAAAGGAATTCTTCCGAGTGAATATTCCGAAGTAACCATCACACGGAGAGTGTACCGTTCCGGCGAAAGCGAATATTATTTAAATAAAACATTGTGCCGCTTAAAAGATATCAAAGATTTATTCATGGATACAGGTATGGGTTCGGATGCGTACTCCGTGATAGAGTTGAAGATGGTCGAAACAATTTTGAGCGAGAAAGCTGATGAACGTCGCCGTTTGTTTGAAGAAGCTGCGGGTGTTACGAAATATAAACATCGAAGGAAAGAAGCGTACCGCAGACTCGATTCCGTTCAATTAGATTTAAATCGCGTGAGCGACATTATTAAAGAAGTGCAGAAGGCGGTGAATTCGCTCGAGCGTCAGGCAAATAAAGCGGAACAGTACAATGTGTTGACAGGGCAGCTTCGTACGTTGGAACTTGATTTATTCGAACATGAGTATGCACATCTTACGGAAATGATTGGTCCGTTGCAGGAAAAATTAGTAACGGCGCGCGATGAAAAAAATCGTATCAACAATACACTTTCGAATGAAGAGAAGCAGTTGGATTTATTCCGCGATAAGATTGGCTATCTTGAACAAGAATTAAGCGATGCGCAAATTGAATTAAACGAGCAGCAGCAAAAAATTAATATTGCACAGCAGCAGCGCGTGAAGGCAACAGAGCGAAGCAAGGCACAGCACGAGGCGATTGAGCGGTACGAAAAAGATAAAGTTGATTTACGTCAGCAGCACAGCGAGCTTGAAGTTCGCGCGAATGAAGTGAAAGCTCTCATCGAAGAAACAAATAAAAAAGTGCATGATGCAACGCTTCAGTATGCCAATAAAAAAGAAGAACTTGATGCGTTCACTGTGCAGCTTGATGCGAAGACGGAAGAAGTAAAAATGCATCAAGAATCTGTGATTGCATTACTGCAGGAAATTTCTACGAAGCGTCAGACATACGAACGCGCAAAAACACGTTTGGAAAATATTCATGGTCGAATTGAGTTTTCATCCGAAGAGAGCGACGCGTGCGCTGAGCAAGTAAAAGAAAATACAGAAGCGGTTGCGCGGTTAAGTGCTGAAGATAAAGAATTGCGTAAACAATTTATTGAAGCGGAAACGCGCGCACAAAATCAGGAGAACTACATCGCTGCGTTGCGTCAGGATATTGAATCGCTGAAGCATAATGAATTTGAAGCACGGACGCAGTTGGAACGCCGCCGCTCGCGATTGGATTTTCTGAAAAGTCTTGTTGAAAGCTATGATGGTTTTTCGGAAGGTGCAAAATTTCTCATCACGAGCGATGAATGGAAGAGCAATGTGCAGACAACAATTGCAGATGCACTTTCAACAAAAGCCGAATACCGCATTGCCATCGAATCTGCGTTGGGTGAATTAGCGAGTTATATCGTCGTCAACAATCTTGAAGAAGCATATCGCGGTATTGCGTTTCTGAAAAAAAATAAAAAAGGAAGAGCGACATTTATTTGTTTGGATAAACTGCCGCTTTCGGCGAATCACAAAAGTTCGTTGCAAGGTGCAGGAGTTGTTGGCTGGGCGCGCGATGTTGTGCAATGTGATGAACAGTATGCTGCGCTGTGCGATTTTCTTTTTTCAAACACGGCGCTGGTGAACGATGTTGAGAGTGCCAACACATTGATGAGCACACACACATCTTTAAAGTGTATTACCATTGACGGCGAGTTTGTTACCAGTGAAGGCATTTTAAAAGGCGGAAGTTTGCGCACCGAAGATGGCGGCATGATCGGGAAGAAAACGCAAATTGCTGAATTGGAAAAAGAAATTGCAGAATACGAACGCCAGCTCTCTGCCATTCGGAAAGAACTTTCGGAGAAAGAACATTCGCTAAAAACTGCTGATGTGAAATTGCTGCACGAGCAGGCGAAGGCAGTCGAACAAAAAATGACCGGCGTTGAAATGCGTATTGCGCAGATTGAGTACGAGAAAAAGCGCATCGAAGAAACGATTCAACGCAATGCCACTGAACGCGTGCGCTTACATGAAGAATCGCTTGGTTTGAAAAAAGAAATCGGCGAACTTCAGCCGGCAATTGCTGCATTGGAAGAAAAAAAATCTGTTGCAGAGCAGCGATCGGGTGCTGCAGTGAGCGAATTGGAAACGATGGAAGCGCTGTGGGAACAGTATTCGAAAGTGGCGAACGAAGCGCATGTAACATTGTTGCAATTGGAAAATGACGAGAAAAATTTTACGCGCGAATTGGAATATACGGTTGCAACAATCAAAAATATTCACACAACATTGCAGCAACGCGATGTGGATATTGCGCAAGCAAACACTGATATCCGAAAACTGCTGATGGAATTAACTGAGAATGAACATGAGCTTTCCTCGCTGACCGTTGAATTGAAAAAAATTGTTGAGCGGAAAAAAGTTGTTGAAACTGAATTCAATGTAAAGCGCAACGACATGCATAGCATTGAATTGAAAATTAAAGACGAGCGACGTTTGCACGAATCATCACTCAGTGTATCGCACGAGTTGGAAATGAAAATTTCCGAATTGACGATGAAGGCGCAAAATCTTGTACTGCGTGCAAAAGAAGAATTGGAATTTGAACTAAGCTTACGCGAATACTCCGTGGATGACACATTTGATATTGAAACAGTGCACGAAGAAGTGCGCCAGATGAAAGAAAAAATTCGTTCGCTCGGTGCTGTGAACTTCGCCGCGTTCGACGAATATAAAACAGAAAAAGAACGGTTGGAATTTATCACCGCACAACGCGACGACCTGATTGAATCGGAAAAAACTTTGGTGCAGACCATCGAAGAAATTAATGCGACGGCGCAGCGGGAATTTGTGGAAACCTTCGAAAAAATTCGCGGACACTTCATCACAACATTTAAGGGATTGTTTGATGAAGGCGATGACTGCGACTTGCGTTTAGAAGAAGGAGTGGAAGATCCGCTCGAAGCGCGTATCGAAATTACAGCAAAGCCGCGCGGCAAACGTCCGACTTCGATTGATTTACTTTCCGGCGGAGAAAAAACATTGACGGCAATTGCGCTGTTGTTTGCAATCTATCTTGTGAAGCCGAGTCCTTTCTGTATTCTCGATGAAGTTGATGCACCGCTCGATGATTCGAACATCGATCGTTTCTCGCGCATCATTAGAAAGTTTAGCGACAACACGCAGTTCATTGTCGTTACGCATAACAAGCGAACAATGGAAGCGGCGAACGCAATGTATGGCGTAACAATGGAAGAGCAAGGTATTTCGAAATTAGTATCGGTGCGCTTCAACGAAAACAAAGTGCGTGCAAATTAATGAAAACCGAATTGTCATACATCGTCTTCACAGATTTTGACGGCACCATGACGCACACAGATATCGGCGGTGCGATGTTTCAACATTTCGGAAATAAAGAGTTATGCAATGAATATTTTCAGATGTATCGGACAGGAAAAATTTCTGCGCGAGAATGTTGGCAGCGCGCGTGTGCGACAGTGCAATCACTAACACGAACAGAACTGATTAATTTTTCAGAACAGCACAGTTTCGATATGACGTTCTCTGCGTTTGCTTCGTACTGTGAAGGAAAAAATATTCCTATTGTTGTGGTGAGTGATGGTTTTGATGTGTACATCAACCATCTGCTTGCACAACATAATTGTAATGCAATGCCGCGGTATGCAAACAGTCTAATTTTTTCTGATGACAATACGGTTGTGCCGCATTTTCCACATACCGATGCTGAGTGCAGCCGTTGTGCAAACTGCAAACGCAATCATCTTTTAACACACGCAAACGATGAAAACATTATTGTGTATATAGGCAACGGTTATTCGGATCAATGTCCCGTACGTTTTGCTGATATTGTTTTTGCGAAGGATTCGTTGGTTTCGTTTTGTGAAAAAGAAAATATTACGTACCACCGTTTCGGTTCGTTTCGTGATGTGCTTTCAAAATTTCAAATAATTGTTGAACAAACAAAGCCGCGCAAACGACGCACTGCAGAATTAGCGCGGCAAGATGTTTTTAAGCAAGGATAACAATGGACATTCGACAAAAAATATTTGAGATGCGAAGTTACACACCAATTCCATTTGTGTTGGCAATGTTGATCTTCGCACATCCAACTGTTGCATCGCTTGCAGCCGGATTGATGTGCGCGTTGCTCGGCGAAGCAATTCGTTTCTGGGGCGTTTCGATTGCCGGAAGTGAAACGCGCACGACGGGTACTGTTGGCGCATCGCATTTGGTAACAGAAGGACCGTTTGGTTTCGTGCGCAATCCGCTGTATGTCGGCAACATGCTCATCTATTTTGGATTTGGAGTAATGTCCAACGTGTATGCGCCATGGTTAGCGTTATGTGCATTAGTTTTTTTTGCGGTGCAATATCATTTAATAGTATCGCGCGAGGAGGAACACTTGTGTTCGGCGTTCGGCGAAGAGTATCAGCACTACTGTGAAAATGTTCCGCGTTTTATTCCGCGAGTAACGCGATATGTTGGCGAACATTCTTTTCATCGCGCAGTAGATTTAAAACGCGGACTTCACTCTGAACGACGGACACTGCAAGCGTTCACAATTCTTTCTGTAGTATTGATAGTGAAATTTTTTCTGGGATAATGCGCATGATGCAGCGTGTGATGATCATTGCGGGAGAAGCCTCTGGCGATATGCACGGTGCCGGTGTTGTGCGGGAATTGAAACGGCACAATCCTTCGATGGAAATTTTTGGTATTGGCGGCGATGCAATGGCACGCGAAGGAATGACGCTTGCATATCATGTGCGCGAACTTTCGTTTATGGGTTTTGTTGAAGTGATTCAACATCTTCCGTTGATTCGTTCGGTTGAAAAAACTTTAGAGCAATTGTTGAAATTAAAAAAGCCTGAGGTAGTTGTGTTGATTGATTATCCGGGATTCAACTTGCGCTTTGCTCGGACTATTAAGCGGTATGGCATCAAAGTAGTGTATTACATCAGTCCGCAAGTGTGGGCGTGGAAAAAAAGCCGCATCAAAAAAATGTGCACACTAATTGACAAAATGCTAGTTGTTTTTCCATTTGAAGTTACATTGTATCAGAAAGAAAAAATTCCGGTAGTATTTGTCGGTCATCCATTGTTAGAAGAATTGCATGTTACACTATCGCGTGAAGAATTTTGTACACGATTCGGTTTGGATGCATCAAAAAAAATTATTGCGCTGCTTCCCGGAAGCAGAAAACAGGAAGTGAGCAATTTGCTTTCTGTGATGGTGCGCGCAGCATACGTATTGCGAGAACAGCACGATGTTGAAATTGTTGTTGCTGTTGCACCAAATCTTTCGCTGGAATTTTTACAACGACACATTCCGCCGAATTTTTCGGTAACATTTGTCGAGAATGCAACGCATGAATTGTTGCATCATGCACACAGTGCCATTGTTGCTTCAGGAACAGCAACTTTAGAAACGGCATGTTTTGAAACGCCAATGGTGGTTGTCTACCGTACATCGTGGCTTACATATTTGATAGCACGCGTTATTGTGCATATAAAAAACATTGCATTAGTAAACATTGTGGCGGGAAAAACAATTGTGCCGGAATTAATTCAGCACCACGCGACTGTGCAAAATCTGGCGGCTTCGATGAATGAATATTTTTTATCAGATGAAAAATATATCGCAGTGAAAAAAGAACTTGCCATCGTTAAAGAACGATTGGGAAATGCAGGCGCATCTAAAAATGTTGCGCGTGAAATTTTAGCGATGCAGTCATCATCACTGTAATGAAAAACAATTTTCTTCTATGGCTGACAAAAAAAACATTATGGTTCGTTGTTCTTGCATGGTGTAAAACACTGCGCGTTCAGATCGTGAATCCGGCAGCGCTCGAAGAAGTAAAGCGGCAGCATAAAAAATATGTTCTAGCGTTTTGGCACGGCTCGATGTTAATTGCTTGGTTTCTTCATCGTCCACCCGGCGAGCAACGAAGTGCAGCGTTGGTGAGCCAAAGCAGTGATGGAGAAATTTTGTCATCGGTATTATCTCGGTGGGGATTCACGATGATTCGCGGCTCGAGCCATATCGGCGGAAAAGAAGCGATGCAGTTGATGATTGATGCAGTGAACGATGGCTGTGTGTTGTGCATTACGCCTGATGGACCGCGTGGACCGCGCCACCAAATGAAAATGGGCGCTGTTCGTGTTGCACAAAAAACCGGTGCGCCGTTGGTGTTGATGAGTGTTGCGATGGAAAAGAAAAAAACATTGCGAAGCTGGGATAAGTTTGAAGTGCCGATGCCGTTTTCAAAAGTGTTCGTACGCTATGCTGAACCGATTATTGTACCGGAATTATTAGATGGAAATTCTCTCGATGAATTTCTTCGCGATACAGAAAAAAAATTACAAGAAATAAATATCGCTGTTAAATCGTAACTACTCAGTGAACAATTATTTACACACGTAAAGCAATAATAGCACACAGATAACACAGAAACATCACTGATATTCACAGATGAGGATCTTTTTGAAATATTTTATGCAACACCTTTTTCAACTCACAACCATTATCTGTGACAATCTTGTGTTTTTTCTGTGTCATCAGTGTGCTAACTTTTCTCTCGCTGAGGAGTTACGTTGAATCAATGCTCGCTTGAAATGATATGAAACCTCATCCTGTATTGTTGCCATTTTCCTGGCTGTATGGTCTCGTGGTATTTGTTCGTAATACGTTCTTTGATCTAAAAATATTTCGTTCGCAGTCTGTCGGCATCCCTGTTATTTCCGTCGGCAATATTACTGCCGGTGGAACAGGCAAAACGCCAATAGTTGAAATGATTGTGCGTCAATTGCTTTCGGAAAAGAAAAAAGTTGCGATTGTTAGTCGCGGTTATAGAAGAGCAACGAGCGGACTTGTAGTTGTTGCAAACGGAAAGCACATCGTTGCTTCTCCGATGGAAGCGGGTGATGAGCCATACCAACTGGCGAAAAATTTTTCGGAAGCAATTGTTATTGTTGATGAACAACGTGTGCGCGGTGCGCAGTATGCACTTGATACATTCGATGCTGAAGTTATTATTCTTGATGATGGATTTCAGCACCGCGCATTGCATCGGGATTTGGATATTGTGCTGATTGATGCGAGCGCTTCACCATTTGCAATGTCTATGTTGCCGGCAGGTTTTCGCAGGGAACATTTGCAATCGCTGCGAAGAGCAGATGTTGTGGTGATAACAAAAGTTCAACACAACGAAAATGTGAATGAGTTGAAACAACACATTCAACACTATACGACGGCTCCAATATTCGCAAGCACATTTGAACCGAAAGAAATTCATTCATTTTCTACTGGTGCTGTTGTTGATGTGCAGGAGTTACGGAAGAAAAAAGGAATTTCATTCTGTGGTATTGCTCAACCAAAAAGTTTCGAGCAGACGTTGAACAGAATGCAGCTTTCAATTCAACGCCATCTAGAATTTTCTGATCATCATCAATACTCAGCGCTCGATTTTAATGCAATGATAACAGCGTATCAAGAAACGAATGCAGAGTATCTTATTACAACGGAAAAAGATGGTGCGCGGCTTTCAACCTCGAATGAAATACTATCACAAATGCCGCTGTACGTTTTAAAGATGCACGCCTCGATGAGCGATGAAGAAGAGTGGAAGAAAATATTATTTTCGAAAGTGAATATGCAATGAGAATTGCCGTACTACATACCGGACGAGATGATAAGCAGAAATTATATTCGGAATGGCTGCATCTACTTCAACCTGATGCAGAGCTTGTTACTCTTTCTGCGGAAAAGAAAAATGAAAGCGAATTAGCAACATGCGATGGAATTGTTTTTACCGGAGGTGGAGATGTCAATCCGAAATTATATGGAGAAGCGCCCACTGAGTATGTTCAAGGGATTGATGAGCAACGAGATTTGTTCGAATGTATGTTGTTGGAAAAATCACTACTACGACAATTGCCGGTGCTTGGCATTTGCCGCGGACTGCAAGCTATCAATGTTTTTTTCGGCGGCTCGCTCTATCAGGATGTTGAGCAGCAAGGATTCAAAAAACATTCGGGCGCATCCGGAAAAGATTTGCGTCACGGAATTGATGTTGTTCCACATACAACGTTGGCACACATCGTTGGTGTTACCCATGGCAATGTTAATTCCTGCCATCACCAAGCAATCAATAACGTTGCAGAGGTATTAACCGTTTCCGGTTATTCCGAAGACGGACTTGTTGAATCGCTAGAGTGGAAGGAAAAAACATCAAAACAATTTCTTCTGCTTGCACAATGGCATCCGGAAAGAATGAATGATGTTGACAATCCGTTTGCCGTACTAATCGGCAGAGCATTTTTTGATGCAGTACAATTGAAAATAACTAAATAGTTCTTGCTGAAGAAATGGAACAGCAAAGAGATGTCATCTTTATTTCTGCAAGAGATGAAGAGTCTTGAATAAGCAAGAAAGATGACATCTCTCTCTTCAGACTTTTTCAGTGAGAACTAAATAAATAAAAATCGCACGCATGTGCAGTAGTATATTGTTTTAATTCACGCGTTCCGCAACGAGGAACGAATGTTTCACCAATGGTGCCCATAGCGCCACGAAAGGAACGATACACAATGAAACTTTCCGATTTCAAATATCCATTGCCGCGAAATCTTATAGCGAAACATCCTGCGCGCCCGCGGGATCATGCACGGTTGATGGTATTGAATCGAGCTGATGAAACAATTGAAGAAATGCATTTTTATGATATTGTTGATTATTTCGAAAAAGGCGACAGCCTTGTTGTCAACGATACGAAAGTGTTTCAAGCTCGGCTCTACGGCAAGAAAGAAAAAACAAATGCGAAGATCGAAGTCTTCTTGCTTCGGCAATTGAATGTTGAAGATAATATCTGGGATGTCATTGTTGATCCGGCGCGCAAAGTCCGAATCGGAAATAAAATATATTTCGATAACGGGAATGTATGGTGCGAAGTAATTGACAATACCACGTCGCGCGGACGCACGGTGCGTTTCAATTATGACGGCGACTTTTTCAAAATGGTTGATAAAATCGGTTTAACGCCGTTGCCGCCGTACATCAAACGCGAATCTACGCCGAAAGATAAAGAAGCATATCAAACTGTCTACGCAAAAAATATTGGTGCGGTCGCTGCGCCTACGGCAGGACTTCATTTCACAAAACCATTGCTGACGAAGTTAGAAAAGAGAGGTGTGAAAGTTACATCAGCACTGCTGCACATCGGACTTGGAACATTTCGAATGGTGGAAGTGGAAGATTTGACGAAACATAAAATGGATTCCGAGTATTACGAAGTGCCCGAATCAGCCGTACATATCGTGAATAAAACGATTGATACAAAAGGAAAAGTATTTGTGTGCGGCACAAGTACGTGTCGCGCGCTCGAATCGAGTGTTACAACGGATGGTCATTTAAAATCAACGCGCGGCTGGACGGATAAATTTATTTTCCCGTCGTACGATTTTAAGATTGCCGATAGGTTGATTACAAATTTTCACATGCCGGAGTCCACATTGATGATGCTGGTTGCAGCATTCGCAAACCATGGCTTTATGATGTATGCGTACAGACAAGCAATTAAGAAAGGATATCGTTTCTACAGTTACGGCGATGCGATGATGATTATTTAATTGCGACACGTACAAGCGATACAATAAGTATGTTTTCGACACATTTTTTTATTAACCTCGCAATAAATCTTCTTCTTCTTGGCGGGTTTGCATATTTAATCCGGAAGAAAAACCTCCTTTCTTATTTTTCCGGTGGGAGATGGTGGCTTACGTGGCTTTCCATTGCCATCATTACATTGATGGATGAATTGACATCTATTTTCTATGCACCGAGTGAAGCATTTCGTTTTATCGGCACGAGCGCAATTGTTTTTATTGCCGTTACTTCTTTATTGATGCGCATCCTTTCTGCACGCATGGTAGAAATTGCAGAAATTTTGGAATTACATGGCGTGCGTGGCGGCGGTGTCTATTCATTTTCGTATATAGTGCTTGGACCATCAATGTCGTTTATCGCCGTAGCTTCCATTATTGTGGACTATGTATTGACAGCAAGTATTTCTACTGTGAGTGCGGTAGAAAATGGCATGACATTTTTTAACATAGGGGCAACAGGAAAATTTATTTTTGAAATTGGTATTGTGTGGTTCGTTGCCGGATTGAATATTCTCGGAATAAAAGAGAATGCAAAATTTACATTTGGAATATTTGTCATCGCGGCGATTGTGCTCATCAATTTATTGACACAAGGTATTCTTCATACAACACCGCACGGTTGGCAAACAGCAGGTGCAAGCTTTGTCAGCGTGTTCCAAAATTTTGAAGGCAAAAATATTTTTAGCATGTATTTCCTTGTCATTGTCAGCGTTTCCAGTTGTATACTTGCGTACTCGGGAATCGAATCTGTTGTGCAGACGGCAGGTTTAGTAAAATCTTGGAAAGATGTAAAGAAGGCATATATCTTTCTTGCCCTCACAACGGGTATCTTTACACCTGTTCTTGCACTGATTGTTCTTTCATCAAATATAAAATTTGGTGAACACGAGACCGATTTAATTACACAATTTGCAAAGATGGTCGGCGGTGTGCCTTTTGGTTATATCGTCGGAATTACGGCGAGTATTCTCTTGATGATGGCAGTGAATACCGCTTATGTTGCTTCAAGCGAACTGGTCGAGCGTGTTGCACATCGTTACGGTTTTCATTGGGTAATGAAAACGAACAAACGTCAATCCTTGTACCGTGTTCATATTGGCAGTGCAATTTTTTATTCATGTATAATTTTATTAACCGGCGGCAGTCAAAGAATTCTTGCTGAAATGTATGCGCTTGGTTTATTGGCGAGCTTTACCATTAATATGGGTAGCCTGCTGATTTACCGTTACTCGAAAGGAACAAAAGATGTTCGTGCTTACAATACTCACAGATCTTTGACTCTGATACTCTTTGCAATTTTTTTAAGTTGTTTTTTGTATTTGGGATATCATAAGCCGTACGGAACAGTGATGTGGGGCTCGGTAACAGCAGTTTTTCTTTTTATCGGACTGAGAGTAGCAAAAAAACGCGCGCCCGAAATTAAAGAAATAAAACAAACCGATGCGCCGCTGAATATGATTTTTCAACTTGCAGAATCTAATGATGAACATGTCGATGTGTATTTCCGTCGTCCGCATGAGATAGCTTCAGAAAAAGCGGTAGATAGTTCAGAGGTATATATTAGTCTGTACCATCCGCGGCAAGGTATACCTGAAAAATTATCGCCGAACCATTTTCGGTTTGCTAACCAGCGTCAATCGCTATACGAAGGCATTACCGAAATTTTATATGCTCTGGACTACGAACTTCCTGATAAAAAAATTACCGTGCATTTCGGCTGGCCTCTGTCTTCGTGGATTGATCGGTTTTCGATTGGCGTGATGGTATTCAGTATTATGCATTTACCAAAACTATTTCCTCGTTTTAATTTCGTCATTGAATACTTTGGAAAAAGTAAAACTTT
>CAYHZL010000019.1:11556-32870 GCA_964361075.1 uncultured Chitinophagaceae bacterium | reverse complement strand
TTTGGGACTTCGGTCGCTTCGCTCCCTCGCAATGACGACGATGTTTTTAGAGATGTCCTTAAGTAACGCTTACTCGTCGCTTTCTGTTTTCAAATCAGGAATGTGAGTGAATGCAATCCGCATCGGCGCGGAGCCAAGCACGCGATGCGCGCCGCCGAAGTAAATTGTATTTTTCCCGAACTTAGTGTTGAGCAGATCAACGGCATCATTCAATTGTGTGCGCTGGTGTTCAGGTTCGAAGAGCGACAACGTATGATCGAATTCTTTTGTCAATTTAAAAAGTGTTACGGCAACTGCAATTGGTTTGGTGCGGGAACATGAGTAGCTCTTCCACATCGCATCCAACACCTGCAATAATTTTACTGAGTCGCTGGTATCATCAAACGATAACTCTTTTACCCATCGCTCGCCGTTTACGAATTTTACTTTTACAAACATTGCACCGGCGTGATAACCATAACTGCGCATACGCACCGTTGCTTTTTGCAGCAGCTTATGAAGAATAGCGTACGCTCCTTCCTGTGTACGGAATTTCGGTTCAAGCACATGCGAGTGCCCGATCACGGAACGATGTGTCGGCGCTTCGTACACCACATGCCCGCGCAATTTTTCGTACATCCGTTCGCCTTCGATACCGCCCCAGATTTTTTTCAGCAGTGCTTTTTCCGCCGTGTATAATTGTTCAACGGTGTAGATGCCGTTGCGCCACATTCGTTTTTCCGTTTGTCTGCCGATGCCGCAGAGATCGCGCAGTTCGAGACGATACAAACAGTGCGGAAGATCGGCATCATCAATCACAACAAGACCGTCTGGCTTCTGCATATCGGTAGCAGTCTTTGCAAGAAATTGATTCGGTGCAATGCCGATGGAACATTTTAATTCCGTACCGACATTTGCAGAAATAGTTTTTTTGATCTGCGCTGCCAGTGCAATTGCTTTTTCTTTTTGCTGCTGACTGCCGGTGAGCGTGCAGACCATTTCATCAATCGAAAGAACTTTGTCCACCGGAATACACGATTCGACTGCGCTCACTAATTTGTGGTGGTACTCAACATACATTGGCGGACGTGCTTCTACAATGTGAATCCCCGGACATAACTTGCGCGCTTCGGCAACAAGCGTTCCCGTTTTAACGCCGAGACGTTTCGCTTCATAACTTGCCGCAATACAGCATGTCGTTTCCGCTTTCACCGGAACTACAGCAATCGGCTTGCCGCGCAATTTGGGTTGAAGCTGTTGCTCGACCGATGCAAAGTATGAATTGAAATCAACAAAAAGTGAATGAAGCATTTTTAAGTAACAATTAACTCATTTGAAAAAATTGATTACTATTTTCAAAATCTAAATCTGAGAATGTTTGATGAATGTTTTTATTTTTTTCGTTACCAACGTCCTCGTTGGTAACGCAATGTTTTTGGCGGAGAACTTCGTGGTTGTGTGTTCCCAATCCCGAAGGTCCGAAGTCCCGAAGGGATGCCTTTGGCAGACTCCTTTGGAGGATCACTTCCCCGAAGTGGTCCTTCGGACATGACGCGACGTTGGGAACTATATGAAAAAAAAACCGTCGCGGAGATGACTTAAAATGTGTTGGATTTCAAAGATTGCAAATTTTCTTTGAAATCGTCCATTGAATGTAATTTCTTTATAGGAATACATCTACATTTATATCCACCCTTAGTAGATAATTTTGAACCCATATCTTTTAATGTTGCTTTATCTACTTCTTCAGCAGTAGCCCATCCACAAATGTACGCTTTTGTATTTGGTTTTATTTGTTCTGCCTTTGAGGACTCAACATCTAAAATTATTTGAATATAAAAAGGGGCTTTCCTTTTTAATGCATAATCTTCTCGAACAAGTAAATTTAGATTTTCATTGAACGGAAATGAAGATGTTTTTATTTCAATATTCTCAAAATCTACTTCCCCTTTGTTTTCACCGATATTGTTTTTCTTCCAATCACCGTAAAAAAATTGTGCGAAAACATATTCCCCAATTATTCCAGTTAAGGTATCAATCTTGGATGCAACTGTTCTGTTAACTTGAACGTTGTTAATCAATTTTTGTGAGGCTGCTAACATTTCTTCAGTTATGGTTACAACCGGATAAATTTTCATTTGCTAAACAGTACTATTCTGTTAGTGTTAGTACCACGTTTATTGTTTTTTATTCCCCATATGTTAGACGTTTTTGTAAAAACTTGAGAATTGATAATTATCCCTTCACAATTAAAACCAGCTTTATTTCCTAATGGAACAACATATTCATCTAATTTTATCTTTCCATTTCGAAGTTCTCCAACTTCAAAAGCAACCCAGCCATTTGCTTTAGTTATTCGATATAATTCTTCAAATACTTTTCCCATTACTTCGGACCATTGCTCTACAGTTTTTGACATTGTAATTTTTGACTCAACATCAACCATGTTAATATTATTAAACCAGCCACGCAGCCAATTATCTTGGTGGTAATCTACAATATCAAGAAATGGCGGTGAAGTTACCGTAAGTTGAACAGAATTACTTTTAATGTTTTTTGTATTCCTTGCATCTTCAGAATAATATTTTGCACTTTTCGCTGCAGCTAACAGATTTTTATTTTGTGCAGGCGTCAAATTGCGTAGAAGATTGTGTGTCTTTTTAAGAATTATTTTTTTTGTATCTCTGTATTCAGGTTTTTGATTTAATTTTATATTAATCAGCTTTTGACTTTCTTGGCTTACTGCTTGATTTGGTGGCATTGTATAGACAGAAAAAAATCCTTTTGAATGCCCTGTTAATCTGTTGGTTGCAACCATCCTAATCCATTTATCAAGACTATCTTCTTCTTTTGTTTCATTTTTTTCAATTAAGTATTGCTGTATAGACACAATTTCAGATTCTGTTTTTTTGTGATAAAACATGGATAAGTCTATATCCGCTTTTGCAGTTTTTTCAAATGGTATTGAATCCAATCTTTTTGAAAGATCATCATGGGTTGGTACATATAGCCTTCCTTCAGTAAAAATTCTACTTAGAGGGTTAATATCATTTGCGATTATTTTTCTTCCAGAAAGAGCAGCTTCAAGAGTAGTTGTACCACGACCATTAAAAGGATCGTAGATGACATCTTTTTCGTTTGTGAAAAGCTTAATGAAAAATCCGGGCAATTGGGGTTTGAAACAAGCTCTGTAACTTATTTCTTGAAGCGAAGACGCTTGACGTTGTTTTGCAGTCCAGAATTCATTTATGTAACGATTTATTTTTTTTCCTTGAATATTGATACTTTCTACAACTGTCGTTGGTGTTAGTTTTTTATCGGACGAAAATAATTCTAAATCTGTTTTTAGTTGTGGTTCAATTAAATTTAAGAGGCTCATTATCTTTCTGCGTATTATATTTAACTCAAATTATAAACTGCTCATGCTAAAATAGTATCATATGATACCTACTCTACTCTAGGATAGAAAAAATCTCAGTCGTCATGCGGAATGAAATCAAGATACTGCCTGACGATCCGAGATGCAAGTCGGATGATACAGAGATCGTATCGACATCATCAAAATTTTTTTTTCGTTACCAACGTCCTCGTGGGTAACGTAATGTTATTGAAACTCTGTTTTGCCAATCGGTCATTGTAAAAAAATGCGTTGTTGTTTGCTGTAAATTTTATAGTGTGCGCGTGTCATAGTGTATTGTATGAATTACTTGTCCGCCTATATTTGTGTTCCCAATCCCAATGGAACCACTTCCCAACGCGACGTTGGGAACAAAATGTAACACTTTTAAACTCCCTCAAACCCATTCACCAATCATTTTTCTTACCGCACCAATCACTCAGTGAGAGGTACCAGTCATTGAGCATGCCGTACCAATGGCAACAACAACCGCTGAGATGACCGTACCAGTCTCTCAGAACACCGCACCAAAGGTTTTTCTTGGCGCACCAAACGCAAAGATAAGCGTACCAATGAATTTTCTTTATTGCAAAATGCCAGCACCGATGGGCATCGGTGCCTACAATGTTCTGTAGGATGACAGAGCTTGTGTGAAAATTATTTACGACCACGCCAATAAAACGGCCGTCGTTTGTGATTTGCAATTGCTACAATACGAATTGAATTATCAACAGTAGAATACAAAATGCTGTACGGAAAGCGGCGAAGAATTTTTCGACGAATAACTTTTAGAATGCGGGGTGAAGATTCCGGATTTTGTCGGATGAGAATAGTCGCACGTTCAACTTCAATAAGAAAAGCGCTCCCCAACCCTTTGACTTGAGATTCATAATATTCTGCAGCTTCATTCAACTCTGATTCTGCTAATTCATGGAAGGAAATAGATTCAATCATTTCAAACGAGCGCGAGCATTTTTGAAAACAACATCTGCTGGTTTTGATTTTGCATTGCCTTTCATCAGATCGTTGTGTCTTCGCAATGCTTCTTCTGCCCATAATTTTTCATTTTCAGCAACAGAAAGATCGTCAAGACTTGACAATAATATGCTCGCTAATTTCGCGCGAGAAGTAGTGTCTAATTTCATCAATTGTTTCTCAATATTTTGAATTGTCATATTTTCGTCCTCCACTTCATCAATAGTACAAAAACAAATAATACAATGCCACTGTCCGCCTAACAATTGGACTAATTACCGATGGGCATCGGTGCCTACAATGTTCCGTAGCAACGGATGTGTTTAATTTTTTTCCTGCTACTTCTTTTCTTTCTGATACTTCACTGCCGCTTTCACAAACTCTCTGAACAATGGATGCGGATTCAGCGCGCGCGATTTTAATTCGGGATGAAACTGTCCCGCTACAAACCACGGATGATGTTGCAATTCGATAATTTCTACCAGCGAATTATCCGGCGCTAATCCGCTGAACACCATTCCGTGTTCGCCCAATACTTTTCGAAATTTATTATTCACTTCATAACGATGGCGATGGCGTTCATACATTAATTCTTTCTTGTACGCGGAATACGCTTTCGTTCCTCGTTGAAGCGCACACGGATAGGCGCCAAGCCGCATCGTGCCGCCCATATTTTTCACGCCGCGCTGGTCAATCATTAAATCAATTACATTGTATTTTGTCTTGCGGAATTCCGTACTGTTCGCACCTTTCATTCCGCACACGTTGCGCGCAAATTCGATAATAGCGCATTGCATGCCGAGACAAATTCCGAAGAATGGAATATTGTTTTCGCGCACGTACTGAATTGCTTTAATCTTTCCTTCGATGCCGCGAATGCCGAACCCCGGCGCTACAAGCAATCCGGAAATTTCTCCCAGATGTTCCGCAACATTTGTTCCGTCAATTTCTTCGGCGCGAATCCATTTTAGATCAACCGCAACATCATTGGCGGCACCGGCATGGATGAATGCTTCCGTAATACTTTTGTACGCATCTTTTAATTCAGTGTACTTGCCGACAAAACCAATTGTTACACGCGCGCGCGGATCTTTTATTTTATGAACAAAGCGCGTCCACTGCCGCATGTCGGGTTTGCCCGTTTTAATGTTAAGTTTGTTGAGAACAATTTTATCAAGTCCTTCCTTCTCAAACATCAACGGAATTTCATAAATGGTATCAACATCAAGCCCTTCGATAACCGCTTCTGTTTCAACGTTACAAAAGAGACCGATTTTTTCGCGTACATCTTTCGATAAACGTTTTTCTGTTCGGCAAATTAAAATGTCCGGCTGCACACCAATTTCCAATAACGTCTTCACACTGTGCTGCGTCGGTTTGGTTTTTATTTCACCTGCTGAACGAATGTACGGAATCAACGTTACATGAATATTCAGCGCGTTGCGTCTGCTGATGCTCAGTGTGAATTGTCGAATGGCTTCGAGAAACGGAAGCGACTCAATATCGCCAACCGTGCCGCCAACTTCAGTGATGACGACATCGTACTTTCCGGTTGCGCCAAGTGCGCCAATGCGTCGTTTAATTTCATCGGTGATGTGCGGAACTACTTGCACGGTGGCGCCAAGATAATCGCCGCGGCGTTCTTTCGAAATCACTTCGTAATAAATTTGCCCGGTGGTTGCATTGTTGTGTTTCGATGTGCTGAGATCGAGAAAGCGCTCGTAGTGACCAAGATCGAGATCAGTTTCCGCGCCGTCATCGGTAACATACACTTCACCATGCTGATACGGACTCATCGTACCGGGATCAACATTGATGTACGGATCAAACTTTTGAATGGTAACGCGAAGTCCGCGCGATTTTAAAAGCAATCCGAGTGATGCTGCGGCAATTCCTTTTCCGAGCGACGAGACAACGCCGCCGGTGATGAAAATATATTTTACGTGTGGGTGTGCCATGATGATAGAATAGTAAATGGTAGATAAATAGTTTTCACTGAAATACTCTTTGCGCGTCATTGCGAGGCGTTTTTTGCCGAAGCAATCTTAAAAATTTGAAGAAAAGATTGTGCCGAAGGCATTCCTTTGGAACTTCGCTCATAAAAAACACTCGCTCGCAATGACTTTTTCAGCGAGAACTAATTAGTTTTCAATCGAAAAAATTTCTCCGCGCTCTGCGTCGAGGATGTTCATTTATTTGCCGCGTAAATAATTTCTGACGTTGTCTAAATCTTCTTGTGTATCTACCGGAACAGAATCGTATTCCGTAACAACACACTTAATGCGATAACCATTTTCCAAAATCCGCAGCTGTTCTAATTTTTCAGAAAGTTCGAGCGGTGTTGGCGCGAACGTAGAAAACTTTTGAAGAAAATCTGCACGGTACACATACATACCAAAATGTTTGTAGAAAATAGTGTGCTTCAACCACTCTGTTGCATCAGCGACATCACGAACATGCGGAACAGCAGAACGAGAAAAATATAATCCGTAAAAATTTTTATCGAGCACTACTTTCACAACACTTGGATTGAGCAATTCTTCCGATGAAGAAATTTTTTTGATTGCTGTGCCGACAAGCGCGGACGAATCATCAAGCAGCAGTTGAATCGTCTGGTCAATCATGCGCGGTTCAATCAATGGTTCATCGCCTTGCACATTCACAACAATATCCGCAGTAATAGAGCGAGCCGCAGCAGCGATGCGGTCGCTTCCGCTTTGAATGTCGGGCGATGTCATCACCACATTCCCGCCGAATTTTTTCACGGCAGATTCGATACGCTCATCATCGGTTGCAACGAACACATCGGTGATAAAACGAGATTGTCTTGCGCGTTCGTACACATGCTGCACCATTGGCTTGCCATGAATATCGGCAAGCGATTTTGCTGCTAGCCGTGTAGAACCGTAACGCGAAGGAATAATAGCAATAATTTTCATCAGCAATATTTTTTTATCCGATAACTTTCGGCACTTTGAAGAACGTTTCATTTTTTGAGGGGGCATTCTTCAGCGCTTCTTCTGTCGGCAGTGACGGCTTTGCAACATCGTCGCGGAAGACATTACTCAACTCAATAACATGAGAAAGCGGCTCGATGTTTTTTGTATCAAGCTCGTTCAGTTTGTCTATGTACTTGAGAATGTCATTCAACTGGTGCATGTATTGTTCTTTTTCATCCTCGCGCAATTCAAGCCGCGCAAGTTTGGCAATGTGTTCAACATTTTTGATGGAAACTGACATAATAAGTTTTCGTTTAAATAGTTTTCACTGAAATATTTTTTTCGGTCATTGCGAGTGAATGTTTTTTATGAACGAAGCAATCTTTCTTCAAATTGAAAAGATTGCTTCGGCAAAAAAACGCCTCGCAATGACTTTTTCAACCGGAACTAAATATCTTCTTTATAATTTTTTTCGATAATGGAATGTACTTGTTCCATCATTGCAAGTTCATGCTCGCGTGTTGTAATGTGCGCCGTTGAAATCGGTTTTTCAAAAACTAATTCAACAGGATTCGGACGAATACTCAGCGACGCCTTCGGCATAATTTTGTAACTGCCGTTAATCGTCAACGGTACAATCGGCACTCCGGATTTTGATGCAAGCGCAAACGCTCCGCGCTTAAACGGCTGCAGTTTTCCATCACGCGTACGCGTTCCTTCCGCAAACAACAGCACCGCACCGCCGGATTGAACTTCTTTCATCGCGCGGTGTAAACTTTTCATCGCTTCCGTTCCTTTTTTTCTATCAACCATAATATGATGACCGTACCGAATACACCATCCCCACAATGGAATGTAGCCCAATTCTTTTTTAAACATAAAGCGTATATGCGGAACAATTGACAGTATGGCAACAATATCGAACATACTCGCATGGTTGCTGACGAAAATATAATTTCCTTTTGGATCGATGTTTTCCATACCGCGCACACTCACAGTAACGCCGCATACCCACAAACAAATTTTCGACCATGTTGTGCCGACCCACGTATACATACGTCCGCTTTTATCTATAACAATACTTGTCAACGAGAGAATTGAAAACGGAATTGTTGAAAGTAACACGCCAAGCATTCGAAGCACTGTCATAAATGTATGCATTATAATTTCTCCGTAGCAGCAATACGTTTTTCAATTGATGGATGACTGTACAATAAAAATTCAATAAACGGATGCGGTGTTGTGTCCGCAAGATTCATTGCGGCAAGTTTGTTCATCGCGGAAGCAAACACATTTTTCTTGTGTGTTCGCTCAACTGCGTACCGATCGGCTTCGTATTCATGTTTGCGTGAAAGAATATTGCTGAGCGGCAATGTGATCACCGAATAGAGACCAAGCCACAACGTCAACAACGGAAGTGCGGCAAGTTGTGCAAGCGAAGTAAATCCGAACCAAGCAAGCGACAACGAATACAACTGTGCCGTAAGAAATAATCCAAGAAAAATGCTGACCGTGCCGACGAGAATACCTTTCCAAATATGTCCGTGCGTGTAATGACCAAGTTCGTGTGCAAACACCACTTCAATTTCATCTTCGGAAAATTTTTCAACAAGTGTATCGCCAAGAATAATGCGCTTCGATTTTCCGATTCCGGTACACGCCGCATTTGCTTTCTTTGTTGTCTTGCTCAAGTTGAATGTATAAATGCCTTCCACACGCATTGATGTTTCTTTTGTGAGCGCAAGAATTTTTTCTTTCAAGTTTCCTTCTTCAATCGCTACAAATTTATAAAACAACGGCATAATAAAAACCGGTGCAAGACGCGAGAGCACTATCGAAAAGAAAAAAAGTGTGAGTGCAACAGGCAGCCACCAAGTATTGTGAAATGTTACGAGGAAGTAATAAAAAATCAGACCGAGCGGAACCATGATCGGAAGAGCAACAAACATTCCTTTCACGCGTTCCCACAACCATTGCAAAAAAGTTTGATTGGAAAGATTGTATTTGTGTTCGAGCATAAAACTTGAATAGAAACTCAGCGGAAAAGTCAGCACACCATTACAGACACCGATGATTCCGCCAAAAATAAAAAGTGCAATGTAGGAAGATTGCGTAAACGAATACGCCAACGCTTCGATACGCAATGTGAATCCACTAACGAGCAGCACTACGGTGAAAAGAAACGAGAGCACTGTCTCACTGAGTGAAAGCACGAGTTTTATTTTATTGTATTCTTTTGCGTGGGAAGATGATACCGTATTGTTTTTTACTTCTTCAATAATCGCGCTGTGTGTCGTCATGATATTATAGAGTACAACCGAAGAAGGATTTTCAATCTGTGGTTTGAATAAAATACAAAAAGAGCGGGGAAAAACAAAAAAAATCGTAACTACTCAGCGAGCCTTTAAAAAATCTTACTTTACCGATTCCCATCCGCATCTTACCGAAAGAGATGCAACTATTCTTCGCATTTCATGTATCTTAATTACACAAAAGAAAGGAAACAATTATGCATACACACAAACGCAATCTTTCGTCACATTATTTCACTGCCATACTTCTGATCGCACTTGGCATATTTTTTCTCGCAATTAATTTCGGATATGTTGAAAGTCATTCATTCGGGCAGTTGTGGCCTGTGTTGGTTATTCTGATTGGTGTGAGCAAACTCTTCAACACGCGCAACGCGCATCATTTCGGCAGCGCTCTACAAGTTATTTTTATAGGTGCATGGCTGCTTATTACCACGCTGCATGTGTGGGGATTAACATTTCATACTTCGTGGCCAATTTTACTTGTCTTCTTGGGAATAAAAATGGTCTGGAAATCTTTTTACCGCGATTCACAAATGTGTTGTTGAAAGGAAAAAATTATGGAAACAAAATCATCGTCATGGTTCTCGCCGCAATTTGTTCTCGGCATCATTGTCATAGCCCTTGGTGTGTTATTCACGCTCGATAATTTTTACATTATTGAAGCACATACATATCTCCGGCTTTGGCCTGCGTTGCTTATTGTGTGGGGCGCAAGTAAAATCGTTTCTCCTCGTAATCCATCTGAACGTTTTTTCGGTCTGTTGCTTACCGTTGCCGGCACGCTGTTGCTGTTGGATAAATTAGATATTCTCAATGTTAATCTTTGGAACTACTGGCCTCTCATTCTTATTTTTATCGGCGCTAATATTCTTTTGAATTCCAACAAACGAAAAAAAAATTGGGCTACTATCTCAGTCGAAGAATGTGTTGATTCCGACGCAACATTCAGTCATTTTGTTTTTATGAGCGGATTGAAAAAACAAGTTTCATCGCAAGAGTTTATTGGCGGTGAAGCATCTGCAATCATGGGCGGCATCTCGCTCGATTTGCGTCAGGCAAAAATAAAAAATGATGAAGCCGTATTGGATGTCTTTGCATTTTGGGGCGGCGTCGAAATTCGTGTGCCGGAAGATTGGCATGTTGTTGTGCAAGCCGTTCCTCTCCTTGGTGGATTTGAAGATAAAACATTTCATCCAAAATCTGGTACGAATAAACGACTCGTGATAAAAGGATATGCAATCATGGGCGGCGCAGAAGTGAAAAATTAACAACTGAAGTTTTTGTTACACAAGATGGACTCCACCTTCCGCCAAAAAGAAGGCGGACAAGTTGAGGTGGAGTCCATCTGCATTTTCCGTAATGAATCTCTATGCATCCAATCTTTTCCGACAAAAAAAATTTTCTTCTGTTCAATGCATTGTGGATTCTTTCCGGCGCATTGCTGCTTCCCCTGTTTGAAATTTCCACGATAAATTCTCTTGGCGCTGTATTGCTTGTCGTCATTCCGATGATGGTGTTGTTCGGATACATGTCGCTCGCATCGTGGTATGTCTGCAAAACATTGCCCATCCGGAATGAAAATCTTCCGCGCATCATTGTTGTACATTGTTTTTCGGCAGGAATTTCGAGCTCAATTTGGCTGCTCATCAGCACAGGCGCTGTTTCGCTTCTCGCTGCAATGGAACAGTATCAACTGTTTGCTGTTCGGTTTAACGAACAAAAATTTTTGCTTTTTGGAATCGGTGCATTACTTTTTTTATTGGCTGTCGCTGTGCATTATCTCATCATCCTTTTTCAGGAGACGCGGGAGAAAGAACAAAATGCATTACGCTTGCAGCTTCTCGCACAAGAAGCTGAATTAAAAGCGCTGCGAGCACAAATCAATCCGCATTTTTTATTTAACAGTCTCAATTCCATCAGTGCGCTTACCACGCAACATCCGCAGAATGCACGAACAATGTGTGTACTGCTTTCAGATTTTTTGCGGACATCGTTAAAGTTTGGCGCGCAAGAAACAATCAGCATTGAAGAAGAACTTGCTCTGATAAAAAATTTTTTAGCGATAGAACAGATTCGTTTCGGCGAGCGTTTGCACACCAACTTGCAGATTGATCCACAGACACTTCAGTGTGCTATTCTTCCGCTTCTTCTTCAACCGTTGGTGGAAAATGCAATCAACCACGGCATTGCGCACGTGGTAGAAGGCGGAACGATTAGTCTTTCCATTGAACAACGCGGCGAGAAACTTTATATTGCAATAACAAATCCATGCGATGCAGACCGTCCGCAAAAAATTTCACTGGGCATTGGTGTCAATAATGTGCGCCAACGATTGTTTGCAAAATATGGAACAGAAGCTCGTGTGGATGTAAGTGAAACCTCGGATCTGTTTCGGGTTGATGTAATGTTTCCGTGCATAAAAAAATTATGAAAAAAATTACAACACTCATCATAGATGATGAATCGCTTGCACGCGCGGTTGTGCGAGAGCATCTTTCTCTGCATCCCGAAATTGAAATCATTGGTGAGTGTATGAATGGTTTTGAAGCGGTAAAAATTATCAACGAACAAAAACCTGCGCTGATTTTTCTCGATATTCAAATGCCAAAACTTACCGGATTTGAAGTGCTGGAATTACTCGATCATCATCCCGCCGTAATTTTTGTTACTGCGTACGATACGTTTGCATTGAAAGCATTCGATGTACACGCAGTTGATTATCTTCTCAAGCCATTCAGCAAAGAACGTTTTGATGCGGCGTTGGAGCGCGCGCAAACACACATCGTACATAAAACAGCGCAACCAATTGAGACTCTTCTTTCTGAAGTGAAGAAAGCGCATCAGCCAATTGAACGCATTGTTATCCGCGACGGTGCAAAAGTACACGTGCTGCCGGTAGAAAAAATTGATTACATCGAAGCGCAAGATGATTATGTTGCATTCAAGTCGGAAGGAAAGATGCTGCTCAAACAACAACGCATGGCAGAACTTGAAACATTACTCGATGCGAAACGCTTCGTACGCATTCACCGCTCCTCTATTCTGAACATCGAACGGCTCGCTCGGATTGAGTTGCTCGCAAAAGAAAGCCGCGTTGCAATTTTAAAGGATGGAACACAATTACACATCAGCAAAAACGGGTACGAAAAGTTAAAAGAGATGTTGTAGAAAATATTATTCTCCTGCGCGTGCAAGAGCTTTGCTAATTAATTCTTCAGTAATTCTGAAATTCGTGGCGTTATTTTTTTCAATGATTGGTTTGATGAAAGAAATATGTCCTGCTAATTTTGCATTAACAATAACACCAAGTGTTCCGGTAATTTTTATTCCATAGTGTTCTGCATATTTTCTTCCTTTGAGATCATCAATAATAAGTAAACAGTCGGTATAATCAGCCGCCAAAGCAATTGCGCTTGCCTCTCCCTTATCAAGTATTTCTTGCAAGGTTGTTTGAAGTTTTTTGTTTGTTGATTGTCGAATTTCAAACCAAGCGGGAAGCGGTTTACCAAATTCTAGAGCTATTTCACTTGTTGTGATGATTGTGCCGAAAAGATTTTGAAGAATAGGTAATTCTCCAATTGTATCGAGAAGAATAATACAACTTGCATCAGAGATTATGGTCTTCTGCATTTTTTATATCCCTGTCTAAATCCGATGGCGAGTAATTAAACACAGAAACCCCATACTTTCCCAATGTTTCCATAAATATTTTTTTAGAAAGCCCAACAAACTCTGCAGCTTGACCAAGAGAAAGTTTGCCGCTTTCGTACAATGTAGCGGCGAGTAGCATTACAACTTCTTTATCGTCGAGTTCTACCGAATCCGGTAAATGTATTGTTAGTGTTTTCATGGTACAAAGATAGAACAAATACAATTGTCTTGCAATTATAAAAATTGAATGAATATTGTAAAAAATATTTCCATCTCATTCAGGAATTTGTATTTTATGGAAAATATGTAGTGCACATTCATACACGTAATTTAACTTCTGGCAGGATAAACCATTATGCACATTCAATTCATCGGCGCAACACGCACAGTAACCGGTTCAATGCATCTTCTTCACGTCAACGGAAAAAGAATTCTACTCGACTGCGGATTTTTTCAAGGTCGCAGATCGGAAACCACAGAACGAAACAGAAATTTTCCTTTCGATCCGATTGAAATAGATGCGGTCGTACTTTCACATGCACATATTGATCACGCGGGCAATCTTCCCAATCTTGTGAAGAACGGATATGCCGGACCAATTTACTGCACACCGGCTACTGCAGATTTGTGCCGCTTGATGCTGCTCGATAGTGCATACATACAACAACGTGATGCGGAGTTTGTAAATAAAAAACATGCAAAGAAAAAATTGCCTCCCATTGAACCGCTCTACACGGTGGATGATGTACAACCCGCACTCGATTTGTTGACGGAAATTCCGTACAAAAAAGATTTTGCAATTATTGACGGTGTCTCCGGAAAATTTTTCGATGCCGGACACATACTTGGTTCTGCATCGCTCGTGCTTTCCATTCACGAAGGAAAAAATCCGTACGAAAAAAAATTCGGATTTACCGGCGACCTTGGCAGACCAAATACGCCTATCTTGCGCGATCCTGAATTTATGGGAAATGTTGATGCGCTGATCAGCGAAAGCACGTACGGCGGACGAGTGCACGGCGGCGAAAATGAAATGAGTGAAAAATTTCTTCAATCTATTCAGCGCACGATACATCGTGGCGGTAAAATTATTATTCCATCATTCAGTGTTGGACGAACGCAAGATATTGTCTATAAGTTCAATCAACTTTCGAATGATGGACTCCTCCCAAAAATTCCCGTGTATGTCGATAGCCCTCTCTCTTCGAACGCAACAGAAGTATTTCGAAAACATCAAGAATGTTTTGACGAAGAAACACTTGAACTTCTAAAATCTGATCCTGATCCGTTTGGTTTCGACCGGCTTACATATATTCGCGATGTGGAAGAATCAAAAAAATTAAACGAACGAAAAGATCCGTGCATTATCATTTCAGCATCGGGTATGTGCGAAGCAGGACGCGTCACACATCACCTCGCAAACAACATCAGTGATCCGCGCAATATGGTTATGATTGTCGGGTATCAAGCGGAACATACATTAGGAAGAAAAATTGTAGAGCGTATGCCGGAAGTGACCATCTTCGGCGAAGTGCATCCCTTGAAGTGCGAAGTGGTCGTGATGAACTCGTTCAGCGCACATGCCGATAAAAATGAATTGCTTGCATACTTCGAACAGTTCGATAGGCACAAATTAAAAAATATTTTTCTCGTGCATGGCGACGTTGACCAGGCAGAAAAATTTTCTTCTTCGCTCAAAGAAAAAGGATTTAATAAAATAGAGATACCGGTACGATTGGAAAAGTTTGAGGTGTAACGTTTCTCCTCAAATTAAGACCCTACTGTAATTTGGAAACCTCCCGCCTTTTCCGTATCTTTATATCAAGTTCATGAACGCTCTAAGCCCATCAGCTTGGGGCGTTTTGTTTATACACTGTTGTAAAGAGTACAATTGTTATGTTTATCAGAGAAAATATTAGAAATATCGCAATTATTGCACACGTGGATCATGGCAAGACGACGTTGGTTGATCAGCTTCTGAGACAAACCGGAACATTTCGCGACAATCAAGTTGTTGAAACGCGCGTGATGGATTCCAACGATCAGGAAAAAGAACGCGGTATCACTATCCTTGCTAAAAATACTGCCGTCTTTTACAAATCAAAAGCACACAAGACAACATATAAAATCAATATTGTTGATACGCCGGGTCATTCCGATTTTGCCGGCGAAGTGGAACGCACATTGAAAATGGTTGATGGTGTTGTGTTATTGGTTGATGCCGCAGAAGGTCCGCTGCCGGGAACAAAATTCGTTCTCAAAAAATCGCTCGATTTAAATTTGCAGCCGATTGTTCTCATCAATAAAATTGATCGTAAAGATGCGCGTGCCCACGAAGTGCTGGATGAAATTTTTGAATTGTTTCTTTCGCTCGGCGCGAATGATAAGCAATTAGATTTTCCAACCGTGTACGCAATTGCAAAACAAGGTATTGCAAAATTAGAAATGGAAGATGAAGGAGTATCGCTCGAACCGTTGTTTGAAACCATTGTGAATAAAGTTCCGCCGCCGGAAGGTATTCTTGATGAACCGTTTAAAATGTTGGTAACAACAATTGATTACAATGATTATCTCGGCAGACTTGGCATCGGAAAAGTATCGCACGGAACAATGAAACTTGGCGGACCGATGAAAATTATTCATCGCGATGGTACAGCCGAAGATGCGCGCGTAACAAAAATTTATACGTTCGAAGGATTAAAACGTGTTGAAGTTGAACAAGCAAGTGTCGGCGATATTATTGCGCTCGCGGGAATGGAAGATGTAGATATCGGCGAAACAATTGCCGATGCCGCTGATCCGACAGCGCTTCCGTTTGTTGCAATTGAAGAGCCAACGCTGTCGATGAATTTCGTTGTGAACAATTCTCCCTTCGCAGGTTTGGAAGGCAAGTATGTAACCACACGAAACCTCGGCGATCGTCTTGCAAAAGAACTTCGCTCCAATGTCAGTCTGCGCATCGAACTCACTGATTCACCTGATGTGTTTAAAGTAAGCGGACGCGGCGAATTGCATCTCGGCGTGTTGATTGAAAACATGCGCCGCGAAGGTTTTGAATTACAGGTTTCTCGTCCGGAAGTAATTTACAAACGTATTGATGATGTGTTATGCGAACCGATTGAACATGTCATTATTGATGTGCCGGATGAATTCACCGGTGTTGTTATCGAAAATCTCGGCAAGCGCAAAGGTGAAATGAGAAATATGATTTCATCCAACAACAATACGCGTTTGGAATTTTTGGTGCCGGCGCGCGGCTTGATTGGTTTCCGTAACGAGTTCATGACACAAACAAAAGGCAACGGCGTACTGCATCATAATTTTCAAGGATACGAACCGTTCAAAGGTGAAATTGCGCATCGCACACGCGGCGCGTTGGTCTCGCTGGAAACGGGCGAATCGGTTGCGTACGGAATGTGGAAACTGCAAGAGCGTTCAACATTTTTCATCATACCCGGAACAAAAATTTATAAAGGAATGATTGTCGGCGAAAATTCGCGGGAAGATGACATGACGGTGAATGTGTGCAGAACAAAACAACTCACCAACATGCGCTCCTCCGGTACTGATGAAGCCGTGCGGCTTGAAACTCCGCATCTGATGACGCTCGAGCAGGCAATCGAATGGATTGGCGATGATGAGTATGTTGAAGTAACACCACAATCAATTCGTCTCCGCAAAAAAATTCTGGATGAGAATGAACGTAGAAAATCCGTAAAGAAGAAAGTTGAGTAATAGTTTTTTTGCCACACCTGCCGCCCGCAAGAACGGCGTTCGAATAGTTGATGCCATCTAAAACGCGCTTGAAGGAAATTCCTTCACGCCGGTACTAAATTACGCTGAGGAGTTACTGTAAAACAACAAATGGAAACCGAATATACCACTGATCGACAAGAAACTTCGCAGGAAGATACGTTTCAGATCGGAAGAAAACAGAATCGTCCTCTAAAGAGTGATATTTCTCCTGTCCAAAAAATAAAAGGCAAGAAAAGGGCAAAGAAGTGGACAGATCAGGACACTGCATTCCTCAAAAAGTTTTACCCAAAGTACGGAGCGTCGTATATAGCAAGCACTCTCGGCTATAGTTTGGCGACTGTTTATTACAAAGTACACAGACTGAATATTGCACGAAAGTATTTTAAATGGACCCAACAGCATGATGATTACATCAAACGCTGGTATCTAAAAAAACAGGTTTCTGAAATAGCCGCTACACTTGGTTGTAAACTCTACTCCATTAAAGTACGAAGTCGGTTTCTTGGGATAAAAAAAAAGCCGTATCAAGGATGGACAACTCGAGAAATTACCTTTCTTAAAAAGTCTTATCGTACACAGGGGGAAGAATATGTAACAAAATCTCTTGGACGAAATCTGAATTCTGTTCGTCTCAAGGCATCTAGACTGAAGATTACTCTGCCGAGAGCCAAAAATTGGAATCCTGAAGAAGATTCCTACATTAAACGGTGGCATTCTAAAAAAAGAGTTCCTGAGATCGCCGCTGTTCTTGGTCGTACCGTTGGTGCTGTCAGGAGTCGTAGGCGTTACTTGGGATTTAAAAAGTTTTCAATCATACATTGGACAGAAAAAGAGAAACAATTTGTATTGCAGAATTATCATTCTTTTACCTTTAAGGAGATGGAGAAAAAAATAGGAAGAAGTTCTGGTACCATTGCAAAGTTTTGCTGGCAAAACGGACTAAAGCGGTTTTCTATGCACAGATGGACAGATAGGGAAATTCGTTACGTAGTACGCATGTACAGGAAGATACCGATAAAAGAAATAGCAGCGAAATTAGGTATCTCTATTTCGCAGGTTTGGTATTTAGCGAAGAGAAGGGGTCTCGTTGTTTCCATTTGATACCTCGTCAATGTTTTGTTTCAAAAATACGTAACTCCTAAGTAACTCACATCGTGAGTTACTCTTTTTGAAAAAAATTCGCCGCAGGCGTACTGAACGCGCTACTCAGCGAAAATAACCCCACCCTTTGTCCCTCCCCTTGTAGGGGAGGGAAGATGTCCTCTCCCCCTAACAGGGGGAGAGAAAGAGAGGGGGTCGTATTTACAAAAGTGGAAAAGCTGAGCGAAGCCATCACTTCGTGAAAAGAGTGAGTGATTCGCCGCGGCGAACGAATTTATAATTTGCCACGTTGAGTAGTTTCAAAAATAAACTACATACCGAAAAAACGTATGAAGTTGTATGTTGACAACTCTCTCGATCTACAAAAAGTTATTATTTTGTTGCCACTACAGCAACATCTTTCATTGTTTGCACAACGCCGCCAAAATTATCAAGCGCTTCAACAAAAATAATATACATTCCTATACGTACTCGCTGGCTGTAATCGTCAAAACCATTCCATAGTATTGTGCCGGCAGAAGAGGCGGGTTCATTGTTTGCAAGAGTGCGGACTATTCTTCCCGCAACATCAAAAATGCGGATACGAAGCTGCGAGCTTATTGCAGGAAGTGAATATGCAATCGAAAGAAAATCTTCGAAGCCGTCGCCATCAGGAGAAAATGGATTGGGTGAAAGTGTGAGCGATGCATTGCTTGGCAGTGCAGTTGTGTAAATACTGTTCGCGGCAAGCGGCGTTGCGCCAAGAGTAGAAACACTGCTGCTCCAGTTGCGCGTATCGTTGCTTGCAAGATGCGGGTTGATCCGTTCAAGCGAGCGCCCCGATGTTGAGCTCAACGATGGCAGGTGCCACTTCGGAAAATACCGCACGCTGTCTATTTGCAGAGTCGTGTGATCGAGAAGAAGAATATCGTCGCCGCTATTACTAAGATTTAAATCTTTGTTCGCGATAAAAATATTTTTTGCCGCTGCAAGATGCGGATATTGCTGAAAAAAAATTGTGTCGCTTGCCAGCACGAAAAATTCTTTTGGAAAAATTTTGAACGATGATTTCGAAAATGATAGTACCGTGCGAGTACCGGATGATGTTGGCGCATCCATCATTCTCCATTCTTGCAGATCAATGGTATCGTTGCTGCAATTGAAAAATTCGATCCATTCCGCACGATTTGGAAACGGATCGAACATGATTTCATTGATAACAACTGATTGCGGCATGTAACTGTTGCTGACAAAAAAATGCGCCGTATTATTTGTGAGACGTTGGTCTTGTGCAAACAGCGCCTGTGCAATAATATGTGCTTTGCCAAGAATAGTTGTTTTCCAGTACAACGAAACAACAACCGAATCGTTTTGTGTTAGTGAAGAAATAACAGAACTGCTTCCGATACCGATATATTCATCGTTTGTTATTGTGCTGTCGTTGTTTGTATCATAGAAAAATGAAACAGAGATTGCGTTTGCAATACTCCTTCCAACATTTTTAAGTGTTGCACGCAGTAAAAATCCGTCAGCATTTTTTTCGAAGGCGACACGCACAACAGCAATATCAAAATCTTTTTTTGCAAGAGTGTTTTCTTTTCCGGGCGTTGGTGCGCTGCTTTTCCAATTTGTTGAATCGGTTGATGATGCAGCAAAATCAATTCGTTCGAGAGTGTTTCCGTTTGTTCCATTCCAACTTGGTTTATAGAAAACGCTGTCCATCATTATTGTGCGATTATCGAACAACACAACCGCATCCGGCGTTGTGTTGTTGAGCGCAGAAAATTTTGCGATGAAGACCGGCGCAGTAATTGTAAAATAATTTTTGAATGATGAATCGTTTGCGACAACGAAATACGAATGCGGCAGAATTACATTTTGAGAATTCAAAATTGTTGCTTTCGTATTTGTGTTTGCGTCGGAAATTTTCCAGCCGGTAATATCTATCGTATCGTTAGTCGTATTGAAACATTCAATCCATTCCGGCATATCGCCGATTGGTGCGTACATTATTTCGTTGGCAATAATAGTATGCGACGGCAAACCAGCAACGATTGATGCAGCAGCAACATTATTCGTCGTATCTTCATCGCCTGCCACAGAAAGAGAAGCCGTGAGAGAATGTTTTCCTGCGGAAATATTTTCATACGGAATTACAATGATTGTTGATTCCGATTCTGCAAACATATATGTGTACGCGCGTTGATGAATAATACTGTTTGTAGTTACGGAATCGTTAATTTGAATTGTAAAAGAAAAAGTTCCTGCAGAAGCACGGTTGAAAATAGTCGCGCTCATTGTACTGGTTTCGCCTTTGAGAAGCTGCGATGGAACAGCGCGTAGCGATTGAAATTCCAAATCAACAGATTTCTGTACTGATAGAAAAATATCATCAAGTCGAATAGTGCCGGTACTGCCCGTACCGTTTCCTACAACGCGCCAACGGAAACGCACATCCGGTTGATTATTCAGCAGCGCAGGTAACAGAATACTTCGCTGGACATAATTTGCGCCGGCATTTTTCAACGTATCGCCAATTTGAATAATCGATGTTGTATCGTTATTCAATATTGCTTCAACAAGGAGACCGGAGTTGTGTGTTGAACTTCTGCGCTCATAAAATTCGAGCGTTGAAACTTTCTTATTCGAAAAATTAATTTGCGGCGATGTAATGCTCTGCGAAATTTTTGCATCGGTGGAAAGAATGCAATTCGGCGCGGAGCGTGATTGCGTGGAAGTGTTAATGGTAAAATCTCCCAACGAAGATTTTGAAGTTGTGGTTATCCAGCCATTCGGAAGTTTTACCGTTCCGATTGAATCAAAATTTTCTTTGTACGGAAATGAAGAAATTTGTGCAACGACAGAAAACGAAAAGAAGAAGGAAAGAAAAATGCAACCCCTGAGTTTCATATTTTTCCTTAGAGATTTCTGAAATATTGTTAGCGAAAGAAGATGTCTGACGATGCTTTCCAATCGTCTGACATCGTTTTGAGTTTTTGAGTGTTACAAAACGTCAAACACCCCGCCAAAAAACGCGGGACGCAAAGAACCGCGCATAAAGCGTGTCAGACGTTAATGCACGATGTCTGACGACGTTCTCCAGTCGTCTGACATCTTTCTTGAATAACCCAACCTAAAACGTCAGACACACAAAACGTGTCAGACGTTAATGCACGATGTCTGACGATGTTTTCCAATCGTCTGACATCTTTCTTGAGTAAC
>CAYHZL010000019.1:0-11456 GCA_964361075.1 uncultured Chitinophagaceae bacterium | reverse complement strand
TAATGCACGATGTCTGACGATGTTTTCCAATCGTCTGACATCTTTCTTGAGTAACCCAACCTAAAACGTCAGACATATAAAACGTGTCAGACGTTAATGCACGATGTCTGACGATGTTTTCCAATCGTCTGACATCTTTCTTGAGTAACATCAAACCTAAAACGTCAGACATACAAAACATGTCAGACGTTCTCCGTTATTACACCCAATACCGTTTCTTTATTTCAGGAACAATCTCTTCTGAATATTTTTGAAAATCTTTCGAAAACGAAAAATAACTGCGAATAAAATCTCTGTCCGGCAGTGTCCCGTTTCTGGTTCCTGTTAAATCACTATAGCTTGAAAATTTCCAATCGTCCATTCGTCCAACTAATTTAGCCCGCACTGGATTTTGATGCACATACGTCATGAGCGTAAGTAAATATTCTTCATCATCAATTTCTTTTGCTTTTGAACGGGGCTGAAATAAACTTCCATGCCGCTCGTATGTTGTATTAATCGCTTTTGTGTAACCACCAAGAAGTGCGGCAATATTCTTTTTTAGTGAAACACAATCGTCAGTAATAATTTTGATGACAAAATGAAAATGAGTCGGCATTAAACAATATGCCAACGTTGAAACAGATTCATCCATATAATACCGATACCGTTCAAGAAAGAAAATATAATTTTGTTCTTCCTTAAAAATAGTTTCTTCATTGTTAGAGCGATTGTAGAGATGGTAATATTTGTCGGTTTCTAAAACCATAGTTCATTTCCTGAAGAAGAAACGTCAGACACACAAAACGTGTCAGACGTTATACACGATGTCTGACGACGCTTCCCAGTCGTCTGACATCTTTGTACTTTGGATATAGTAAAAATGGTGGGAACTACTGTTGAACTAACTTACCACCTTGCATCTTAAAAAACAACAATGCTTCACCACAGCAACAATAGCTTTCATCAAAAATAAATTTTACATTAATAGTAGAAGAAACAAAAAAAGGATGTGGTACAAATGAAAAATAAATTTATTGCCGGAATTATTATCGGCGTTCTCGCTACGGTAACGTTTGGATTTGTTGAGTATCAAAATATCTATTTCAAGATTAACAAGAACATGGATATTTTCGGACGTGTGTATAAAGAAATTGTCTCCAACTATGTAGATGAAGTTGATCCGGAAAAATTTATGCGCTCCGGTATTGACGGTATGTTGGAAACGCTCGATCCGTACACTGTCTTCATCGGCGAGAAAGAAGGAGACGATCTCGATTTAATTACACACGGACAATACGGCGGCATCGGTGTTTCTATCGGTGTGCGCGATGGAAGTATTATTGTTGTTGCGCCGATGGAAGGGTACTCTGCACAGAAGCAAGGTGTGCGTGCCGGCGATCGGTTGATTGAAATTGACGGAGAAAAAATTTCATCTTCAAATCCCGACAGTGTGCGAAGCAAAGTGCGCGGTGAACCCGGCACAACCGTTCGCATTAAAATTGAACGCGAAGGAGAAGCGCAGCCGCTTGAGTTTGTTCTCGTGCGCGAAGAAATTCAAATTAACAACGTAACATATTCCGGGTATGTAAAAGAAGGAATCGGCTATATTAAATTGGAACGATTTTCCCGGCGCGCCGGCGATGAAGTGCGGCAGGCAATTAAAGAATTAAAAGCGAGCGGCGAATTGAAAGGAATTATTCTCGACCTTCGCGATAATCCGGGCGGATTATTGGAGGCGGCTGTTGAAATTGTAAGCAAGTTTGTTCCGAACGGAAGCACGGTGGTAACGACTCGCGGTAGAAAAGATGATGAAAAAATTTATTCCGCAAACGAAGAACCGCTTGTCTCAGATATTCCGCTTGCCGTGCTCATCAATAAAAACAGCGCAAGCGCAAGCGAAATTGTAGCCGGTGCTGTGCAGGATTTAGATCGAGGTATCCTAATTGGCACGCGTTCATTCGGCAAAGGATTAGTGCAAACAATTCTGCCGCTGAGTTACAACACATCAATGAAAATTACCACCGCGCGGTACTACACGCCAAGCGGACGTTCGATTCAGGAAATAGATTATCTTCATAAAAACAAAGACGGTGTTTTTCTTACCACGCCGGACAGTCTGAAGCACGAATACAAAACTTCACGCGGACGCATCGTAAAAGATTTTGGCGGCGTCATGCCGGATTCGATTGTGCTGGAACATGAACGCAGCACGTTCTATCAAGAATTAATGCGCAAGGCGATGTTCTTCAAATTTGCAACACGGTATGTAACAAAACATCCGCCGCTACAAGAGAAAAAAAATGTTGCTGTTGATGAACCGCTTATTAAAGAATTTGAAGAATATGTGCAGACTCAAAAATTTGAATACCGTGACGATGTTGAAAAGAAGCTTGCTGAAGTGAAAGAATCATTAACTAAAGAACATTACAGTTCCGCCGCACTCGAATCAATTGATGCGCTGAATGTACAATTGAACAAAGAAAAAATAAACGGCATCACTCGGCATGAGAACGAAATCCGCGAGGAATTGGAAGAAGAATTGAACGCCCGCTACAGCGGCGAAAAAGGTCGCATCAAAACATCGCTTCAATTTGATACGCAAGTGCAAACTGCAACCGGACTTCTTTTGAATAAAAAAGAATACGAAAAAAAGTTGAAGTTGAAGAAATAATTGTGGAACTTATTATTGAGTATTTAAGTTTATCAAGGTAGTTAGTAAAACAAAAACGTAACTATTCAGCGAAAACAACCACACCCTTTATCCCTCCCCTTTTTGGGGAGGGAATTTTCTCCCACATAAATGGGGAGAAGCAAAGAGGGGGTGATTTGAAGTAAAAACAAATTTATAATTTGCCACGCTGAGTAGTTACACAAAAACTAAAAAAACGTGTTCAAAAAAATTCTCCATATAGCTCTTTCGGTAACACTGCTTGCTGTAGCACTTCCATTGTTACAGCAATGTGAAATGAAAGCTGATGGTTCGGCATGTCCTTCGTGCGAACGCACGCCGTATCACGATCTTTCGTTAACACGCACACCGTGCTGCGAGTGTGGACCAGCGGTTGTTTCTTCGGTCGACACAGGAATTAACGTTGAACAAAACAATTCTATTGCGCCTGTTGTGGTATCATTATTTTTTTCGCTCACTCAAACAAACACGTCGCACACTTCTTCTGTGTTTGTTCACGAAGCTGAATCTCCTCATCTCAATCATCCTCCAATTTTTATTCTCAACGCTGCACTTCTGATTTAAGATTCTCCTTCGTGGCGCCGTGATGGTGTACAGCGCCACAAACGATAATTCGGCGACGTACTGCGCCGTATTGTTTCATGTTGCTTTGGAGAAATTATGATCGAACTGATGTTACGCAAAACACAAAATAGACCACTGATGACACAGATTAAACTGATGTACACAGATTTAAATCCGTGAAAATCTGTCAAAATCAGCGTTATCCGTATTCTATTATTCTTTAAATCGTTCTTTTTTCTCATAAAAGTTGAACTTTGCGTAACTTCAGATAATAAATCAAAATTCAAAAAGTAAAAAGCAACCTCACGAAAACACTTTTCACTTTTTACTTTGAATTAACAAGGAGACAGCAATGAAAAAACAAATCCTAATTTCGTTTTGTATCGTGATACTATCATCGCAGCTTTTTTCCCAACAAGCCGATTCTCTTCTCTTACCGCAATTGATTGCCGAAGTGAAGGAAGCAAATTATAAACTGAAGGCATCTCGCTCGTCGGTTCAAGCGGCACACGCGCGCATTGCGCAGGCGACGATGTGGACAGCGCCGCAGATTTCTGCAAACTTGATGGATAATTCTTTCACTTCCGTTAATCCGCTGTACGGAATGGAACGTGAATATTCCATCACGCAGATGATTCCCTTCCCCGGAAAAAATTCTTTTGCACAAAGCGCGGCAAAAGCGAATGTTGCGTTCACCGAAGATCTGTACGGGGCGGAAGAACGCGCGATCATCGCCGATGTGAAAAAACAGTACGTGATGATCTATTCCGCACAGAGGCGCATCGAAGTGAACGGTGCGAATCAAGAACTGCTGAAGCAAATGATCGCTTCGGTGCGCTCAAAATATTCCGTCGGGCTTGCATCGCAGGCGGATATTCTGAGGTTGGAAATTGAACTTTCCAAATTAGAAAACCAGCGTGCGACACTCGAACACGATTTGCTCGTTCCCCAAGCAATGCTGAACACACTTCGTGCATTGCCGCCTACAACTCCGATCGGAAGAATTCCGGACATTACGTTGTCGCCGTTTTCTGTCAACAAAGAAGAACTTGCTGTACGGGCGGTTGCACAGCGCAAAGAAGTTTCCGCAATGAAGAATGAAGTTGCAATGAATACGGCGGAACTTGCAATGGCTCAACGCGAACGATTTCCTGATGCAATGATCGGTGGATTGTACAGAGAGCGTACCGGATTGCCGAACACGTGGGAATTGATGCTCGGCATCAGCATTCCCATTGCGCCGTGGGTGAGCGGAAAAATCGGCGGGAGAATTGAAGAGAACGAATACAAAGTGCAGCGGAGCGAAGCGCTCGTTTCCGATATGGAAACAATGGTGCGCTTTGAATTAATTGATACATGGACAAAAGCAAAAGCACATTGGGAACAGGCGGAGCGGTACCGCACAACAATAATTCCAAATGCACAGCAAACTCTTGAGGCATTATTAAGCGCGTATCAAACAGGCAAAACAGATTTTCTTTCACTGATTGACAGTTTCAGAATGCTTCAAATGTACAAAATGGAATATTATATGGAAGTCGCAGATTATTTAATGCACCGTTACAATCTTGAACGTGCAGTCGGCGAAGAATTTGAAACGAATTTTTAATTTCGACCTTGTGAAGGTTCAGAACCTTCGCAAGGTTTAAAAAGAGAGAGTCCTTTATGAAATACATTATCACATTATCAATAACACTTCTTCTTGCATCATGCAGTAAGAATGAAGAACAACACAAAAACCACACCGACTCTTCGGCAACATCAGAAGCAAAAGATGTTTACACCTGCCCGATGCATCCGTCGGTTATTTCCGATAAGCCCGGCGCTTGCCCCGTGTGCGGAATGGCGCTCGTGAAAAAATCCGCACATACAGACATCAGCAAAGAAGAATTAAAAAATCTCAAATATGTCTCACTTTCACCCACACAGCGCGTGCTGGCAAACGTTGCAACAATGCCAGTGGAACGAATGCCGCTTACAAAAATGATCGACGTCGTCGGTATTGTGGATGTTGCGGAAACATATCAGGCAACGCTCTCGGCACGCTTTCGCGGGCGAATTGAAAAATTGTACGTCAACTTCACCGGCGATTATATCGAGAAAGGTCAGCCGCTTGTTGAACTATACAGTCCCGACTTGGTAACATCACAGCAGGAATTCATTCTCGCGCTCAGCGGTAATCAGCAAAATCTTATTGATGGAATGCGCGAACGTCTGCGATTGAATTACGGAATGACGGATGAGCAGATTCGTCATCTTGAGCAAACACGCAAAGTACAAACAGCCGTGCAGTTCAATTCCCCCATATCCGGAACAGTTGTGTTGAAGCAAGTTCAATCCGGTCAATATGTGGATGAAGGAACTGTGCTGTATCAACTTGCGAATCTTTCGAAAGTGTGGATTTATCTTGATGTGTATGAAAAAGATGTACAGTTCGTAAAGAAAGGACAAATCGTTCACATAAAAACGGACGCGTATCCCGATGAAGAATTTACCGGCAGAGTAACATTTATTGATCCGGTAATGAACCCGGAAACGCGCACGGTACGCACCCGAACGGAATTCGACAACCGGCATGGAAAATTGAAACCGAAAATGTTCGTGAAAGCACAATTGCATTTGGAAGGAAAAAATACTTTGACAGTTCCTTCGAGCGCAATTATGTTCACCGGAAAGCGCACCGTTGTGTGGGTTGAAACGAAGACGAATACATTTGAACCGCGCGATGTCGTGCTCGGTCAATCTGCAAATTCCGAATATGAAATTGTCAGCGGATTGGAAGCAGGAGAAATGATTGCTGTCTCCGGCGGATTTTTGATTGATTCTGAAAGTGCATTACAGCAGCCAAGCGCGGCAAATCCGCACGCCGGACATGGAACAGCTCAGATGGAGTCCACATCTAAGGTGGACTCCATCTCGGCGCCAGAAGACCATTCGGCTCACACGATGCAATCTTCTGAAACGCAAAAAACAAACACGGTTACAATTACTGTCGATGGGAAGTATGATCCTGCAGTAATACATGTGAAACTTGGTCAAGAAATAAAATTGCAATTTCACCGCGTGGAAGATTCCGAATGCACCAGTGAAGTGGTCTTTGAAGAATTGAACATCCGCAAAAAACTTCCGGCGTTCAAAACAACCACCATTACTATTACGCCGAAGAAAATTGGTGAAATTCATTTCGCCTGCGGAATGGGAATGGTGCACGGAAAGCTGATTGTGGAAAGATAAAGATAGGTTTTAGGTTTCAAGTTTCATGCTTCAGGTTGTAAATTTTAGTAACTGTTCAGCGAAAACGACACCACCCTTTGTCCCTCCCCTTTTAGTGGAGGGAATATGTCCTCTCCCCCTAACAGGGGGAGAGAAAGAGAGGGGGTGATTTGAGAATTGGTGATTGGAATTTTAACATAAAACTAAAAAGAGTTTACTATGATAGAAAAAATAATTGATTACTCGGCACGGAATAGATTCATCATTATTCTGTTCTACCTCATCATCATCGGCTGGGGAATTTGGGCGGTGAGTAAAACGCCGCTCGATGCAATTCCCGATCTGTCGGAAAATCAGGTTATCGTCTTCACGGAATGGATGGGACGTTCGCCGCAACTGATCGAAGACCAGATCACATTCCCGCTTGTTACTGCACTGCAAGGCGTGCCGCAAGTTGAAGCGATACGCGCACAGTCAATGTTCGGAATGTCGTTCATTTATATCATCTTCAACGAACGCACCGATTTATATTGGGCGCGGAGCCGCGTGCTTGAAAAACTTTCTACAATACAATCCGCATTACCGCAAGGAGCGAAAATGCAACTTGGTCCGGACGGCACCGGCGTTGGTCATGTGTTTTGGTACACTGTTCAAGGAAAATATGATCTCGGAACACTGCGCGCGATTCAGGATTGGTATATCAAACTGAACTTGCAAGGTGTGCAAGGCGTTGCGGAAGTTGCATCAATCGGCGGATTCGTAAAACAGTATCAGGTTGATATTGATCCCGACAAAATGAAATCGTACGGCGTTACTGTGAATGATATCCGCAATGCGGTAATGCGATCTAACAACGATGTCGGTGGAAAAATTATTGAAATATCAGATCAGGAATATTTTATCCGCGGACAAGGATATATTCAAACGGTACGCGATGTTGAAAATATTGTTGTCGGCACGGGAGGAAACGGCACGCCGATTTATGTCCGCAACATCGGACGCGTTCAACTCGGCGGCGACATCCGACGCGGTTCATTGGAATTGAACGGCGAAGGACAAGCTGTGGGCGGAATTGTTGTGGCGCGGTACGGCGAGAATGCAAAAGATGTGATTGACCGCGTGAAGAAACGCATTGCGGAAATTTCTCCCGGACTGCCGGCAGGTGTGGAAATAAAAACTTCGTACGACAGAAGCAGTTTGATTATGGCGGCGGTTGATACATTGAAAAGCGCACTGATCGAAGAAGCGATCGTCGTCAGTATCGTTGTATTCCTTTTTCTTCTTCATGTGCGAAGTGTCATTCGCGTCATTATAGAAATTCCCGTCGCGGTACTCATCGCATTCATCGCCATGAAACTCGGCGGCGTTACATCAAACATTATGTCGCTTGGAGGAATTGCGATTGCCATCGGCGTTATTGTGGATGCATCCATCGTGATGGTGGAAAACGCATATCGCAATGTGGCAGAAGCGCAGGAACGAAAAGGAACGCTGACCACAGAAGATTACATAGAAATTTCAATCGTGTCTGCGAAGCAAGTTGGTCCATCAATTTTCTTTGCTGTCGCGATCATGGTCGTGTCGTTCCTGCCGGTGTTTTTGCTTGAAGGACAGGAAGGAAAACTCTTTCGTCCGCTTGCATTCACAAAAACTTTTGTGCTTGCCGGTTCAGCAATTATTGCGATCACACTTGTACCAATGTTGATGACGATGCTGACGCGCGGCAAATTCCGCAGTCAGGAACGAAACCCGATCACCCGGGTTTTAAATCGTCTGTACGCGCCAATCATTCACTGGGTGTTGAAACATCGCAAGACAACAATCGCATTGAATGTTGCTGCGCTTGTTATCACCATTCCAATGGTCATGAATATCGGTTCCGAATTTATGCCTCCGCTTGATGAAGGAAGTTTACTTTTTATGCCGGTAACACTTCCCTCCGCTTCCATCACAGAAGTGAATCGCATTTTGCAGGTGCAGGATGCAATCATCAAATCAGTACCGGAAGTTCACCACGTGCTTGGCAAGGCGGGAAAAGCAGAAACATCCACCGATCCCGCACCGGTGAGCATGCTCGAAACAATTATTTTATTGAAACCGAAAAGCGAATGGCGTCCGGGAATAACTAAAGATGATATCATTGCAGAGTTGGATGCAAAACTGCAAATTCCCGGCGTGCGCAACGGTTGGACTCAGCCGATCATCAACCGCATCAACATGCTCTCTACCGGCGTGCGAACAGATTTGGGTGTGAAAATTTTCGGAAAAAATTTGGACACGCTCGAACGTCTTGCGATTCAAGCGGAACAAATTCTCCGCACTGTTCGTGGTGCAGCAGATTTGTATGCCGAGAGAACACAAAGCGGACGGTTTGTTGATATCGCAATTGATAGAGAAGCGGTTGCGCGGTACGGAATCAATGTCGGCGATGTACAGGATATTGTTGAAACAGCAATCGGCGGAGAAAATATCGGTACGGTGATTGAAGGACGGCAGCGGTTTCCGATCCGTGTACGGTTTCAAAAAGATTATCGGCAGAGTGTTGAGTATCTGAAAAATCTTCTTGTGCCGGTAAATATTGCAAAAGGCAGTAATCAAAATGCAATGGTCAGCAGTAAAACGAGTTCACAAAAAAGTAACGGCGGTGGAATGCAGGGAATGAGCGCGGGTCAATCGGAACAACGGCAATCCGCAATCAGCAATCCGCAATCCGTGATGATGTCTGTTTCAAGCCGCAGTTACATTCCGCTCGGACAACTTGCGAAAATCAATATCGTTCCCGGTCCGCCGATGATCTCGAGCGAAAATGCACAGTTGCGTTCCATCGTCTTTCTGAATGTGCGCGGACGCGACATGGGAAGTTTTGTAACGGAAGCAAAAGAAGTTCTTGCCGGCAAGATGCAATTGCCGACCGGATATACATTGCAATGGAGCGGACAATGGGAAAATCAAATCCGTGCAAAAGAACGGCTCACAATTGTGATGCCCGTTGTCTTCCTTATCATCTTTGTGATGCTCTATTTTGTTACAAAGGAATTCACCGAAGCGTTCGTCGTGATGCTCTCTGTTCCCTTCGCACTTATCGGCGGCGTGTATTTGATTTATTTTTTAGGATATAATTTCTCGGTTGCAGTGTGGATAGGATTCATTGCGCTGTACGGCGTTGCTGTGCAAACCGGCGTCGTGATGGTTGTGTATCTTCACGAAGCGTTGGATAAAAAATTACATGCGCATGAAAAAGGCGAGCATGGTCCGATTACTGCACAAGATATTTACGATGCAACAGTGGATGGCGCCGTTCTGCGTCTGCGTCCCAAAGTGATGACGGTGAGTACAGCTCTTATCGGTCTGCTGCCGTTGATGTGGAGTACCGGTGTTGGTTCTGATGTGATGCGTCCGATCGCCGCACCGATGATCGGCGGATTGATTACATCAACCATCCATGTGCTTATTGTTACGCCGATTCTTTTCAGTTGGATGAAAGAACGTGCGTTGAAAAAAGGTGAACTGAAAAAATCGAAGATGGCAGGTTGGATGATGTAAGATGGCAAGTTGGATGATGTAAGATGAAAGATGGATGATGAAAGATGAAAGATGAAAGATGAAAGATGGATGATGAAAGATGAAAGATGAAAGATGAAAAACAATTAGGAACAGTTTCAATAATTACGACAATAAAACCAACAACTAACTAAAAGGAGAACCATTATGAAAAACATATTCATGTTCGCACTGCTTGTACTTATTGTGCTGGCTACGTCAAACACATCTGCATTTGCAGGTCAAGATAAAAAAGAAAAATCGTGTGCCGGAGGACGCTGTGGCGGAGAAAAGATTGCAATGACTGACCCCAAGGGGGCAAGTATGCAAGATCACAACCAACATAAGCACGAACAAAACAAAAAAGAATCAGTTGTTGTTAAAACAAAAGCAGATACAACGTCGGCACTACGCGTTATAGATACAAAAGCTGCTGCATCAATTAAGAAAATTGTAGAACACTATCTGCACTTAAAAAATGCATTGGTGAACGACAATACGAAAGATGCCGCCGCCGCTGGAAAGGAAATAGTTGATGTCATGGGAAAATTGAACAAGTCTTCTTTAACTCATGAACAAATGAAACTATATGAAGATGTGGAAGATGATGCAAGAGAACAGGCTGAGCATATTAGTGAGAATGCCGGTAAAATCGAGCATCAGCGCGAACATTTTGATATGCTCAGCAAAGATTTGTACGATTTAGTAAAAGCATTTGGAAGTGAACAGGTATTGTATAAAGACTTTTGCCCCATGTATAATGATAAAAAGGGTGCGATTTGGTTAAGCGAAATAAAAGAAATAAAAAATCCATACTACGGCAAAAAAATGCTTACATGCGGTTCGGTTAAAGAAGAAATGAAATAATCTTATGAACCGTATAAAAAAAATATTGTTTGCATTACTGTTCGTAATATTGGTTGTATTTACAGCCATTCAATTTATTCAACCTGTCCGCAATATAAGCGGGCAGGTATTGCAAACAGACATCTCCAATACATATAACGTTCCTGAAAATGTATATACTCTTTTAAAAAATGCATGTTATGATTGCCATAGCAACAATACAAACTATCCATGGTATTCCAATATCCAACCGGTCGCATGGTTATTAGCAATGGATATTAAGAATGGTAAAGCAAAGATCAATTTCAGCGAGTTTGGTTCGAATTCTTCAAGAAGACAGATAAGCAAGTTACAAGGAGTTGAAAACAGAATTAAAGATGGTACAATGCCATTACCGCAATACCAATTAATGCACAAAAATGCACGGTTGACAAAAGAAGAAAAAGAGTTAATCATTGACTGGATTCAAAAAACAAAAGACAACATCACTTTAAATAAATGATCATGCAAACACTTTAGGGCATCTCTAAAAACTATTCACAAAGGGATCCCTTCGGGATTACGAAACCTTCAAGGTTTTTATTTTTGCGATGTGCATAAAATTTTAACATCACAATATTTG
>CAYHZL010000018.1:0-33552 GCA_964361075.1 uncultured Chitinophagaceae bacterium | reverse complement strand
AACAAATTCTGAAAATACTTGGACTCAGTAAAGGAAAATATTTTCAGTGGAACAGAAAAGGGGGTTAGGGGGATTTCTTTATTTTTTGGGAAACAGTGAAATTACAAAACCACTGTGGTTTATTACACTTAAATTTTCTATTTCTTTTTGTTGCGCTGATATTAGTTCTAGAAATAATTAAAATGAAAATCCCCACGCTATTAGCGTGGGGATTTTCATTTAACCATGTTGAAAATAAACTATTCGTTCATCTTCAATACCAGCATTACTTCAACAGCATCATTTTTTTAATGCTATTGAATTGACCGGCTGAAATACGATAAAAATACACACCGCTCGAAAGACGTGCTGCATCAAACGTTATGGATTGTTTTCCAGCCTTCATGTTTTCGTTCACTAATGTCATCACTTCCTGACCAATTACATTATATACTGTCAACTTCACATTGGATTGAATTGGAAGACCAAATTCAATCGTAGTTGATGGGTTGAAAGGATTCGGGAAGTTTTGTTGAAGTGAAAATTCTTTTGGAATCTCAGCAGTTGGGTCAACACTGTATATGTTGATATCATATCTCCATGCTTTATAGAACTTCGGATTGATGCTTCCCCATGCTACGTTAATCGTAACAAGTGGGTTTGTATCATCAATGTTATCCAAGTGATTAAGTCCAAATCCTGTTTCGTTATCGCCGCCTCTAATACCAAACTTAGAGATTTGACCGGCACGGGATCCGGCAGGATATGTATATTTTAATGTATAGATTGTATCACCCTTTCTAACATCATCACCTTTTGCTCCATCATCCCACATTCTGCGTTTGCTTGTATCGACAGTCATAAATCTATCCCACGGCGCCCAATCGCCAACCGGATACACTGTTGGTAAATTGGTTGCTGGACCGTTAATACCAACGCCCCATACTTTAATGCTATCAATATTGTTTGATAGAATATCAGCAGTACCTTGACCATCTTTTAATGTTGAACCTGCTTTAACCTGTGCATACGCCGGACGCAAGTCGAGAACCCATCGAACAGTAACCGCTTGTTTTAATGGAACCTGACTCGGGAATAATGGCTGTCTGCGTGGTGCATCAACAGAAATAGTGTCATCTTTAACGATATATGCTTTTGTTGCTACGATAACCTGACGTCGTTCTTGCTCGCTGTTGTTTGTACCTTTATAATCAAAGTTAAAATAGTGCTCGCGAATACGATTACCATTTTTTACAAGATAATATTGATAGTTAAGTATATTTCCTATGCGTGTTACAATCGTATCAGTTACTGAATAGAGTGATCCGATTTGCAATTTTAACTGTTTCTCTTTTTCAACCGCACCGGTTTTGAAGAATCCAGATTGAACAACAATAGTGTCTCCTTGGCTGAAACCTTTTTTATCTATTGCATACTTCAAATTTACGTTGAAGGTAATGAAAGTTGTATCACTATTAACGATTACAACAGGCGGTGCATCATCAAACCATTTCCATGCCAATGTTGTATCCTCTTTGCCTACCGTTATTTTAAATGAACGATTCGGTTTTCCTTGAAGTTCATCACGCCCCCATAAATTTCCAAGTCGGAATTTATGTTCAACAACATCACCTGGCGCAACTTTACTCTTTGCAAAACGAATACGACCAGAATAAAAATTAGAAGTCCCTTCTTTTTTAAGATATTGTTCACTTTTCGCCCAACTAAAATCACCAGATGCTCCTCTGTTATCACCCATAATTACAACAGAATCTACATCTTTAGCAGTCCATTTAAACTTTCCGTTCACTCCGGCTTCAACAACAGGGAACATATTCACACGCACCCAAACGTTTAACGAATCAACGCTTGTCGCGGGCCACGGTCTCCAATATTGTAATGGCTTTACTGCAAAACCGCCAGGATAGTAGAATTGAACCGGCAATGTTGTGTCCTTAGTACCTATCGCAAGCTGACGGTCGTTCTTCGTATCGAAATCACCTTCCCAGCCGCCATTAAGACGGAATTTAAATCCTTTGGGTGCTTGGGTTGGGTACATTACGATTGTTGTTGACCAGTAGTCACCACCAATATTTTTCAACTCTGCACCAGCTCCCCAGTTTGTCAACTCTGGAAAATCACCCGTTACTGTCATTTTTGAGGTATTACCATAAATTGTATCAGGAATTGCAGCAGTATTGAGAATAAATGTAACTTTTACCGGAGGTGGGAAGTATGGTTTATCATTGTTATAGAACACATACGGCAATGTAGTATCGGCCTTTGTACTTGTAACAGTAAATTTACGATTCGGCGCTCCGCCTTGAAGTTCATCACGTCCCCATAAACTTCCAAGTCGGAATTTGTATTCAACAATATCACCTGCCGCAACTTTACTCTTAGCAAAACGAATACGTCCTGAATAAAAATCAGAAGTGCCTTCTCGTTTAAGATAATTTGAACTTGCCCAACTAAAATCACCAGATGCTCCTCTGTTATCTCCCATAATTGCAACAGAATCTACATCTTTAGCTGTCCATCCGAACTTTGCACTGTCCTTTGCATTTTTCATATTCACACGCACCCACACTGTAAACGAATCAGTTTCTGTTGCGGGATACGGTCTCCAATATTGCAACGGCTTCGTTACAAAAACACCGGTATTGTAGAATTGAAGTGGCAATGTTGTGTCCGCTGAACCAACTGTAAGTTGACGATTGTCCTTCGTATCGAAATTTTCTTCCCAACCACCGTTAGCACGGAATTTAAATCCATTTCCAATAGTTGTGCCAGCGGCTAATGAGACTGTAGCTGACCAGTAATCGCCACCAATATTTGTCATTGCGATTCCATCACCCCAACCTGGGAGCGGTGCAGGAAAATCACCTGACATACTTACTTTTGATGTAACACTATTGACTGTATCTTGAATTGTACCAGTGTTAACAACAAAAGTAACCTTTACTTGTGCCTGCGACACGTTCATAACCATTCCGGTTATTACTACTGCCAGCAGCACAACAAAAAGACGAAATCTTTTCATTCTTGCCTCCATATTAATTGATATTGTTAATTAGTTACTGAAGTTACTCAAAATATAAACATGTCTGAAAAAATAAGGTCGTCATGTTCGCCGCGGCGAACATCCATTTTATAGATTCCCGCTAAAAACATGTCCCGAAGGGATCCCTTTGGGACGGGAATGACAGTGGTTTTTTACTTTGTTGCATAACTTCAGTTAGTTATTACCTTTTTACACAAACTATTTTCTTCGCTGCCGAAGTACCTCCTTTCGCTTCATAGTTGTTAATTAAAAAATACCTATTGTGTTGTACCTGAATTATATTAAAAACTAATTGAAACTGCAATTGTATTTAAATTGCCAAAGAGCCCAAATTTAGTAAACGCATAATTTACTTCTACTGACATAAGTCCCTTTAATCCATATTTAATACCAGTACCTAATGAAAGACCATCTTGCTGCAAATCCTTAGAGAACACCGACTCCTGGGAAATTAATGACTTATATCCACCACGCACAAAAACTAAATCCATCCAGCCAAGTTCAGCACCAATATTAACTGATTCAGCGTTGTCATTCGGACGCAAGGCATCAACTGCAATGGTAGTACGAACCATATCATTTTTCACAACATCCATCGCAAGCCCGACACGGAACAATAGCGGCATGGGCCATGCATCGGTTTTTAATTTTCCTACCAACACCTGGTTAGAACCGGCATTCGTCGCATCCAACTTGTGTAACAAATCTTTTCCATCCAGAGTGAGATCGCCGCCAAAATTTGACATTGACATCCCAAGCCGCATTCCATTAAAATCGGTTATAAACAATAAACCAAGATCAAACGTAACATTGCTTGCACTTTCATTCCAAATTCTCTGAGAAACATATTTTACTGTTCCACCAAGTGAAAATTTATCTGTCAAACGTCGGCTGTACGATAACCCTGCGGCGAAATCGTACGCTGTCCATTTTTCTCCTGTTCCGTCCGGCATTGCCACAGTCGTTACATCATCTTCACCATAATTTAATTGTGTAACGGTAACGCCAATTGCATTTTCAGAATCAAAATTCAGCATCAATCCAAACCAGCGAAATTTCGTTCCAGCAAGCCAATCAGAATTGGAAAAAACAAATTCCGATTTGTTTGCCTGAACGAACGCTCCCGGATTCCAGTAAATGGAAGTTACATCATCATTCGATGCAACAAAGGCACTACCCATCGCCATCGCTCTCGGACCAATTGCATTACCTAAAAATTGTGCGGCAGTTGTACCGACTTTTGATTGCGCAAAAGCTGCTGCCGGAAAGAGCATCACAACCATTAACATAGTACGAAATATTTGTGAATGTTGTTGTTTCATAGGTCACATAATCATTATTTAATAATTGCAAATTTTCCTGTTTGATTTCCTGCGGGTGATTCTACAGCGTAAAAATACACACCAAAGGCAACATCAAGATTTTCTTTTGACTTCAAATTCCATGAGACTGCTCCATTGTCTAAATTTCCATCCTGATAAAGAGTTGCAACATGATCTCCACGGGCAGTGAATATTTTAACAACTGCGTTAGCCGGTAGATGAGTAAAATCAATTTTGCGGTTATGTCCACTGGTAACACCGGGATTTAACGGCAACTCAAATGGTGAATATGTTACGTAAGGATTTGGTACCACTCGTACACGTAAAGGATTTTGTTTTGCTAACTGGATATCTGATTTGGGAGTTCCTGTATTGAACTCAAATAAATCACTGCTGTTAAGCGGTTTTTTAGTTTTTATTACTAACTTACTTCCATTGTGTAATATATAATTCGAATCACTATCCTGGGCATAAAAATTCCATGAAGGGACGAACTTTCCATTAGGACCTTTTTCAAGAAATACAATTTGGTCACCAAATTTAAGTTTCCCATCGGGAACAGCAGAGTAGACATAAAATTTAATATATGTACTGTCTGTAACATTAAAAATTCTAAATTTTGTAGGAATAGAATCCAATATTCCCGGATAATCAGGATGAGCTGTTGAATTATCCACAAACGTATCAAAAAATTGAAATTCATAATCGCTTGGTTTTCGATATGTCTTTAGTTTGCCCTCAAATAACGCTTCATCCGAAAGTGCGAAATTATATTGTTTAGATACGCCTGTCCAAAATGTATTGAGATTATCAATATCAATTGACCATACATTCTTAAAAATCAGTTGGAGTCCGTCAAAATTATCTGCGTCTTTTGTTTCAATCGTATACGGTGAGTTTTGGATGAATGGGCTGCGCCATACAGGATAGTATTGATAAGAAATAGTATATTTCCCTTTGGGTAAAGTTCCATGCGCAGCTCCGCGAATATTTCCCCTCCACACATCAAGAACATATTTGGAAGGTAAAACGATAATGTTTTGGTCATTGCGAACTGCAATAGTGTTATTATCTAAATTTTTTCTTTGAAGCGTAATTAAAAGCGTATCATCTGCGCTGAAAGATTCTGATAACGTTGACAAATTTTTTACATTGTAAAGAGATGTAATCCGTGTCCACTCTGTAGAATCTGCCGCGTCTTTAATTTTATTACCATTATTGTCCAATGTATCATTTTGAGTGTCAAAAAATGAAACTTGATACGTGTGTCCCGTTAATTTTGCTTGATCTATAACTTTGTAGGAAATTGATCCGCTCGATGTACCAGCTTTCCGTATCAATGTAGCAGTGTCCGCCGCGGCAGCATATCCCGCAGTTTTTGCATTCGGAGTTACAACCGCGACATTAACATCATGAGTAATTTCGCCGTTCGGTTGGATGGTAATGAATTTTGTATTTTCTTTTGGGAAGAGACCTATTGCTTCATTCCCTCGGTCATAGGCAACAAGTGCATAATAATACCGGCGTCCATTTTCAACATTATTATCAACAAACGTATGTTCCAATCCTGTATCGTCCCCCATATTATAAGAAAGACCTCCTACTTGCTGGTATAATTCTGGATTGCTTTGATATAGGCCCTTTATTCCATCTTTCAAATCGAATTGAGCAAGTGCCTCGTACAGTTGAGGAACACCGTGTACATCGGTAATTGTAAAAGCATCGCTAAAATTAGGATCGGTTGATTTATAAATTTTATAGCCCTCAAAATCTTTTATCAAAAGCACAGGATCAATGGATTCTTCCGATTTTCGATCCCAATACAGAGTTACTTTTTTATCACCGGGAACGGCTGTTAAAATCGGCTTATCCGGTGGAAGTGGAAATTGATAATTTGCATCATAGATCTGTTGAACAATTTTTTTATTTTTTAATAAATCGGCAACATCATTGTCCGGCCACTTTCCACCATACCCACCACCATATACCAACGCAATAGAAAACCGTTCGGTTGATTTCGCCAACATTGGGAAATATCCCGACCCGTAAATAAAATCTCCGTCTGATCCTGCAACAGGTTCATTACTGATAATATTGTCTGGTACTGCAAAGAAACCAGGCGCTAAATAATCCCACATTGCTTCTTTATCAGCCATCGTAAAATTACCTGCGGGAGAGAAATAATAAAAGCTCGTTAACCCTATTTGATCGGATTCGTTCACATCAGTTTTATCTATATGCGGTTCTCCGGGAAGTCCGGTATCAAATCCACTGTCAGTGTATCCAGAAGTCGCCCGACCATCTCCTTCACCAACATCACCGGTATTTGCAATACCATCACGACCAACATCATCATATTTGAAGTTCCAGTTTTGATTGTTATCAACACCATCGTTTCGTTTTTCGTCGATCATACTAAAGAAATTTTTTCCTTGTCCATTAAAATAATTGACATAATGAACAACGTGTGGAATATCGATAAGGGTCGCTGTAGCCGATTTCTTTATTTGACGATAATGTAAATAATAATTTTCATCGATAAGACCATTGTAGTTGTTGTCAACACCATCGTACGCATTAGGATTTATCTTATTTTTTGATGGGTCTTTGTCTACAATCTCATTCCCTTCCCTAACATACGATTTCTTTTTGGGATACACATAAGTCCTATTTCCCTTCGTCTGAATAATCAAAGAATCAACATTAGGAATGGTGTACAATGATCTGCTATAATCGTTATTAATGATAACGATCTGTTTTCCAACAGAAATCTCAGTTGAATCTGCAAACATTTTTTCTGTGAACAGAGGTGCACTTCTACCAATAGCAGAAGAATCAGCATCAGCATCATTATCAATACCATCATAAGGATTACCCGGACTTTCAAGAAACGCGTACCCTACCATTCCAACTTTTCCAACCCAGAGCGGATTTCGACTTGGTCCACCATGTTTGTAATCACCCGTGTACGTTAAATTGTTATACGGATCATAAAATGACCAATCGTCATTAAACTCATTAGTACCAACATCGCCTCCTCCCGATACACCAACATAGGTTCCGATCAGCATGCCAAATGCAACTTTATCATAATTGGTGGTTCCGGTATTAGTAATCTCATACAACCAAAAAATATTATCTTTCGCCAAAAAATCACTCCATTGCATTGCGCGAACACGTACTTCAAGTCCCATACCATTTCGGGATGGCTTGCCCGAATCGGGTTTGAAGTTTACTTTAAAAGTATTGTTCGATGCTATGTTAAATCGTTCATCGTTATTATCATCCATCGCAAAATATGATTCTTGGTCTGCATTGATTCTCTTTCCAAAATATCCATTCCACGATCCCTTCCAACCAGGGTCTTTAGTGTCATTTAATTTATCGGGCCAAGAACTTGGCCAGGAATTTGGATCTGTACTCACAGCAACTTTTTCCTGATATGAGTTAAAATATCCTGCTATCGGATCAAATGTCCATTGCTTACCGGTATTAGGATCCTCATCACGTCTCAGCGCTGGACGACTAACAGGACATGTTGCGACAGAATGAAATGTTGTTCCTTGCCAATTGATCTCGGCACCAACAAGCAAGCTGGCATCGCCGAGATAACCATTGTTATCATTTTTCCACGCACCTCGAGGACCTCCGCCAGTCCCCTGAGCTATTACGCCCCAGTTTCCAAAAACTGTGCGCACCTGATTGCCATTCATGATTGCGGATTTCCGATATTCTCGACCGCTTTGTCCCCACAACACAGTCGTGAATAAAAATGCGATGAGAGCAGAATAAAAATATGTATGTATTTTTTTCATAGCCATTAAAACTCCAAATTCATGCCAATTTCAATCCGACGTGGTTCTGAATAATTAAGAGGTACACTAAACCATTGGTCTAACGTATTAACTCTTTGCGTCGGATTAGTTTTTTGTGCTGTTGCTTTATCTGTTGAAAATCCAGCTCGTCCTGTATCATCAAACACACTTGTCTCATTGCGGAAATCAAAGAGATTGAACACACGGGCAAAGACAATAAATTTTATCACATCTACATCAAATTGATAATACGTTCGCACATCTACATTAAAAAAAGTTGGTTTAATTTCACTGTTCGTAAGGAGAGTAGAAATGTCTTGCGATTTACGTGGTGTGTACGGTGTTCCTGTTCCAAATTGTCCGATCGCACTCAAGCCCCAATTACTTCCACTATACGCAATAGATGTATTTAATGTATGACGCTGATCCCATTCTAACGGTGTCAACTGAATATCAGGCTGTGCCCCTCCTGCGATTGCATCACGAGCCTGACTTGGATTTGAAGCAGTGCCACGCGCAACCTGAAACGTGTAATCCGCAGTGGCAGTTAAACCTTCTGAAAATCTTTTCGTCGCAGTTAACACAATTCCTTTGACAAATCCGAAATCGCTGTTTGTAAACCTGCTATATTTTGATGCGCCGCCAAATACAATAATTTCTTCTCCTTGTGTTCCTGTCAAACCACGGATGTCGCGAATGTATGTTGTTACATCAAGCGAAATATCATCGGTGAGTTGTTGTTGTATTCCAAGTTCGGCATTGATTGTTTGCTCCGGCAGAAGATCGGCATTGCCAACCACACCCTGATTTCCTGTACCCAAACCGATTTTGAAATCAGGATTTTCATAGAGACGTTCAAACCGCGGCATTTGGTAAAAATGTCCGTAAGAAAAATGAACAATGCCTCGCGCAGTAATTGGAAATGAAATACCTAATCGGGGACTGAATTTTGCTTTTGCGGATGCTTTCTTATACCAATATTTTGCTCGGTCTGAAACTCTAAGAGTGTCTTCACCATCATCCTGTTTACCATTATGGTTTGCATCTACAAATCTATTTTCAGTTTTAATGGGATTATAAATATTTGGATCAGTAGGATCTGCAAGCACTTTTCCGTCCGGTTCAAAAAAATCGTATCGAATTCCGATGTTGACGATGATATCTTTGAACTCCATTTTATCTTGGATGTAGCCGGACATTTCATACGGAGTATGCGAATATTTATTACGATACGGTGTAGAGATATCAGGAATTTGTGTCTGAATGAACGGATCATCTTTTGATGGCTTAAAAGCTACTTGCGACTGAATTGGTTGTAGTGCTGTTATTTCGTCATACCGAAGATCGTGACGACGCAACTCGACACCGGCTTTAAATAAATTCGTTTCGTTGAACTGATTTGAAATATCAAACTTTACTAATCCGGTAAGTGTTGAACGACTGAAATGACGCATATCAGTGCCGCCCGTATAGAAACTATATCCATCTTGGCGCTGCAAAAGTTGTGGATTAACATATCGTGGATCATTTTTGTTTTCATATAAGTAATGTTTAAAATCTTTTTTGAATAGAGATCCACCTAACGTATAAAAAGTTGTCTGATTTAGAGTATGGGATAATTGAAAAATAAAAGTTTGACTGTAGTTGTAATCATTCCCAAGTCCATTCGGATTATAAAAATAAAATCTATTATCGCGATTATACCCATCATACGGTTTCGACTTAGTATAATCATAAATATAATTACCAGTTAACTTCAGCAACGGTGTGATTCGAAATGTTAGTTTCCCCTGTCCATAATATCGTTCACTGTTATTCAATGGTACAATAGAACTGTCGCCTATTCCTGATGAATCACGATTTAAATGGAATGTACCGATGCTATCTGTAAAAGCAATATTGCTGGGATTGAAGCGGTTAAATCCTTTTAAGTAACCATCAAAATAAATGTATCGCCCGTTAGCAAAAAAAGTTACGTCCTCACCAATGAGCGGACCGCTTACATTGGCTTCGATATTTCGAATTGCTGTCGGTCTGAATTTATTTAGACCGGGAAAAAGATCTGATGTGAGACTGTCGTGTCCATCAACCGCCTTTGTATAAGTTTTTTCGCTTGAAACAACATACTGCCCGATATAGACACCAACACCTCCTGTAAATTGTTGTCCACCTTCTTTCGTTGCAATATTTACTATCCCTGACATTGCTTGTCCATATTCTGCATTGAATGCACCTGAGATAAGCTGCAATTCCTGAACGATGCTTTTATTTACTTCAACAACTTGTCCACCATTGTATGCATCCGATACGGGAACGCCATCAATCCAATACGCTACTTCTCCACTTCTACCGCCTCGCAAACTTCCTGCAACCATACCTGCTTGGAGATTGAGAACCTGACTTACTTCTGTTACTGGTAATGCTTTAATATCATCACCACCGACTACAGCAGTTTTAGCGGTCTGATCTTTTTGAACTAATGGACGCGATGCCACAATAACTACCTCATCCTTTAATTCTACTACCGCAGATTGCAATTGGAAATCTATTGTTGTTGTTTGGTCAATCGAAATAGAAACTCCTGTAATAGTTTTTTTGTGATACCCAAGAGCGGAAGCTGCAAGATTATATTTGCCTGGAGGAATGTTGAGGATTACATAGTACCCATCAATATTTGCAGCTGCGCCTTGTTTAGTACCTTCGATAAAAACATTAGCGCCAACCAATGGCTCACCGGTAGTAAGGTCTTTAATAACACCGGCAATTTTTCCTGTGTTACCACCAAAACCGAATGTGTATAACACTAAAACAGAGAGCAATAGTAATCGAAGTTTCATACGGAGTATACTCCAATTTGAATTTCTAATAATTTATATAATAATGAAGAAGAGAAACGGGATCCTTATGACACTGCCGTTTCATGAAAAATAAAATAAATTTGTTGTTGCAAAAAATTCATAACTGATGTTACGCAAGGGCATAAGATGGAGTCCACCTTACCTAAAAAAAATTGTGAAACCATGTAATTTTTATTTCATTTGTTTAGCAGGTGGACTCCATCTGCTTAATTTTCTTTGTGTGCGTAACATCAGTTCATAAATAATCAAATCTCGGGTTCAGAGGAATACATTGAAAAGTGATGTGTTACTTCTGGTTTATCTAACTGTTGAGCGCCACATGACTTTCGTATAATGAGCTTTGGTAAAATAGTAGTAAGAGTTGGTGGAACTTTCGGATCTTTAAGTCGTTCAATCATTTTTTCAATAGCCATGATACCCATATCATACATCGGTTGGCGCATGGTGGTCAATCCGAAATGTTTAGCGAGTTCGATATCATCGAAACTGACGATAGCAATATCTTCCGGGACACGAATACCTTTTTCTGCCAACGCATCCATCACACCAATCGCTTGAATATCGCTTGAGACAAAAAATGCTGTTGGTAGTTTTATTTTTTGAGTAAGAATTTCTTTCATAGCAACATACCCTGCATCTCTATTAAATCCGTCTTGTTTTCCGCTCATGCTGGACACAATAATTTCATCGCGCACCGACAGATTTTTTTGTAGTAGTGTTTCTTTAAAACTCGTCAAACGTTCCTTCGCAGGCACGCTAGAGATGTTAGCGTTGATCATTCCGATATCGGTATGACCAAGAGAAAGCAGATGTTCGGTTGCTATTCTTGCCCCTGTAATGTGGTCTACTCGTATTGAATCGAATGAAGGATGGAAAGTATCGACAAGTACAAGTGGAATATTTTTTTCTATAAATTCATCAGCGAAGCGTTGTGGCAATCCTAACGAAAATAAAAGAATGCCATCTACTCTACCTTTTCTCATCGAACGAACAAAATATTCATCAAGTTGTTCTTGTGTATTTGATCCATGAATAATGAGGTCATACCCAAGTGAAAGCAGAGATTCTTGAACGCCTTGCAGTATTTGAATGAAAAAATAGTTGGTGAAAAATGGAATGATTGCAGATAATGTGTTGGAGCGCTTTCGTGCAAGTGCCTGTGCAAAAGCGTGAGGCTGATAATTTAACCGTTTAGCAACACGTACGACTCGCTCACGAGTTTCGATGGTAACTTTTGGGCTATCATTAAAAACTCGGGAAACAGTTCCAATCCCAACTTTTGCTTCTCTGGCTATGTCATATATTGTTACAGCCAATGCGACTCCTTATGTTAAAACATTTTCTATGGAAGGGCTTTCAAAGTTAGAGGATTTAACGTTAAATGTCAAGTAGTAGGAATATTTTTCTTGATTTTTTTAAGAGACTTTTGGTGTTCTTTGAGGAAATAGCTCCATTGTGGGAATACCAAGAGGAGTTTCCATATTTCTATAGGACAACATACTGAACGGTTAACAGTCGCCATAAAAGCACAACAGGAAGTAAAAAAGCAGCCATTTAAAGTTAAAAAATCGTATAAATAAACGGCGCAATCGCACTTCCCTTCGTCAACACGATCAATAGTCCAAAAAGAACCAATACAATTACGATTGGTATGAGCCACCATTTTTTATTTTCTTTGAGAAAAGAAAAATATTCGGAGAGAATTTTTAATTTTGCCATAAATAATTAGAACATCCGTTCATAGTTCATTTGTTTATTTTTTTCTCGTTGTATCCAATAGGTTGAACGAGTTACATCACGATATTGAAAAAAGAATTTTTTACCAAAAACTTTTGCTAATAACGCTATTGGTGTTAGTATAATAAAAAATAATATAGATAAAAAAAACCGCGAAATGATACTTCCAAGAAACAGAGCCAAACTCATCCAATAGTGATGAATTATTTTCAAATTTTTTGAGAAATACAAACCTTCAATTAAAAGGATAACTCCAGATATTCCAAGGGAATAAATAATAACTATATTCCACCAATGTTTCCAAAATGCAATACTTGAAATGAAAAGTAAAATACCGCCAATAGTAATTCCAAAATTTTTAAGATCTTTTGGTGAAGATCGAATTTTTGAAATATCATAACGCAGTTCTTCAATCCAATTCATATTCTTTTCTCCAATCTACACTCTCAACAAATTTCGGTTGATCTTTTTTTATCAAGAGATAATTTCCCAACACAAGAACATCCATATCTGTCCGCATAAAACATGTATAGGCATCTGCCGGTGATTCAACAATCGGTTCGCCGCGGACATTGAACGATGTATTCACAAGAACCGCGCATCCTGTTCTTCTATAAAAATTAGAAATCAATTCATGGAAAAGTGGGTTCGTTTCTTTGTGCACAGTTTGAATGCGAGCAGAATTATCAATGTGTGTAACTGCCGGAATTTCCGAACGTGTAACATTTAATTTATCAATTCCCCACAGATGTTCTTCCTCGTTTGTCATCGGTCGTAATTTTTCTTTTGCAATTTCTGCGACTAATAACATATAGGGACTCTCGCAAGAAATATCAAACCATTCTTTCACATGTTCGGATAACACCGCTGGCGCAAAAGGTCGGAAACTTTCTCGGTTTTTAATTTTCACATTCATTTTTTTTTGCATCTTCGGAGATCGTGCATCTCCTAAAATCGAACGATTACCCAATGCACGAGGACCAAATTCCATTCTTCCTTGGAACCATCCCACAACAGATTCTTCCATAAGAAATGATGTAACTCGTTCACAAAGATTTCCTGAATCGGAAAAATGAGTATATGGAATTTTATTTTGTATTAAATATTTTTCAATTTCATTGTCATCGTAATGCGATCCAAGATAAGAACCGAATTGCGAATCATGTTTCTGAACATTTCTGTCTTGGTTGAAATGATGATAATACGCAGTTAACGCTGCACCAAGAGCGCCGCCTGCATCTCCAGCCGCCGGTTGAATCCATAGCGAATCAAAAATATTTTCGCGCAATATTTTTCCGTTTGCTACACAATTCAACGCCACGCCTCCGGCAAGACATAAATTGTTCTCACCTGTAATTTTTTTCGCGTGTCGAACAATTTTCAACATAATATCTTCAGTTACGACTTGAATCGAAGCGGCAATGTCCATTTCACGTTGCGTTAAAGGAGATTCAGATTTTCGTGCAGGACCACTAAACAACGATGAAAATTTTTCGTTCGTCATTGTTAATCCAACAGCAAAATTAAAATACTCCATATTCATTGTAAACGAGCCGTCATTTTTCACATCAATAAGATGGTCGTAGATCGTTTGAACATATTTTGGTGTACCGTAGGGTGCAAGCCCCATCACTTTATATTCACCTGAATTAACTTTGAAACCTGTGAAATATGTAAATGCAGAATACAAAAGTCCAAGCGAATGAGGAAAATGCTGTTCAGCGAGCATTGTAATTTTATTTCCGTTTCCGACTGAAATGGAAGTTGTTGCATACTCCCCCACTCCATCAACAGTTACAATCACTGCGCGTTCAAATGGTGATGGAAAAAATGCCGATGCTGCGTGAGATTCGTGATGTTCAGTAAATAAAATTTTTCCTTCATATCCTAATTCATCAGCAATCACATCAGAGAGCCAAAGTTTTTCTTTTAGCCAAAGTGGAATCGCCATAATAAAAGATCGAAACCCTTTTGGTGCATACGAAAGATATGTTTCAAGAAGGCGATTGAATTTAAGAAATGGTTTATCATAAAATATGACGGCATCAATTTCATCGATTGCACATTTTGCTTCACTCAAACAAAATTGAATCGCTTTGGAAGGAAAATTCTGGTCATGTTTTTTTCTTGTAAAGCGTTCTTCTTGCGCGGCTGCAACTATTTTTCCATCCTGTACAATACAAGCAGCAGAGTCATGATAAAAGGCAGAGATACCTATAATATTCATTGATATTTTTTTACTGTTCCTGATTTAGGAAAATATTTCAATACAGTTTTTGAATTACAACCAATCTATTAAGATTAATGATACCGTAAAGGTAACTACTCAACGTTATTGTTGATTCAAAAAATCCCCCTAACCCCCTTTTCAAGGGGGAATAAGAACGAGGAAATCCCCCTTGAAAAGGGGGTGTCCCGATTTGTTTTTTAATCGGGACGGGGGATTCGTTTTTTTTGGAAATACTGAAATTATGCCGAAGGTGGCAACGCCATTCCCTTCGGGACAAAAAATACGCTGAGCAGTTACCTGTAAAGAACAATTGATTGCAATTTTTTAAGGTATATTAAGAAGAGATATTTCTTCTATGGTTTGTCATTAAAATTATTTCAGGCGAATCAACTTTGCTTGTAAAATTTCCCGTGTCGAATCATTTTGCACAAAGGCAACAACAAACAATTTTGCTGCATCAATCTCGTGCTTCTTTTCTCGGAAACCAACTCCCATTGTTTTCATACTCAACTCACGCAACTCAAGATAATTTTTTAATTCCGCAACTACATGCGGAATGGATTCTTTCGCCTTCACCACTGCTTTACCCTTTGTATTAAAAGCGGCACCATCAACAGAACCTAAAAATTTTCGAACAACATATTTGTGTTCACTTACCGTATTCGCTCCTTTGTATTGTACTGTTTCTTCGGCTAGTACAACTCTCAAACGATAATTTTTATCTGACGCTTTTAAAAACTTTTGTTGAGCCGTTGCGTTCAATTCAACTGTATTGAGATTTTTCATCGAAGCATCCAAATGAATTGAAACCGTTGCAGGTTGTTTCAACTGATGTTCAACAAAATCCGAATACAGCATAAATTTATTTTTTGCCATAAATAAGTTTCCGCCTGAAGCGATATACGAAACACCGTCTATAATTGCTGTTGGTGTACTGCGAACGTCGTAATACTTCGCGCGATCGTCAGCATCTTTATTCGCCATGGGGTCCGGCATTGGAATGGAAAGATGGTATTCTAATATCGCCAGATCATTCTCTTTAAATCGTTCACGTAAATAATCAAATGCTTTATCGGCAGCAAGACACGGTTTACACTCAGAACCGGTAAAAAGTTCAGCAAGAACGGTTTTCTCAACTTCGTTCTTTGAATATTTTTTTTTCTCTCTATAATATTTCTCCGGTGTATATTGAAGCATTTTTAATTGATGGACTGCAATAACCGAATCGAGCAACAGAGTTGGATATGTGCGTAACTGCAATTCTTGTACACGCGCATAGAGAACATTGGGTTTTCCCGGAATAATTCCGTCGAGGTATGTATCAAAAGCTTCTTTGAATTTGCTAAGCTTTTCTTGCGTCATGCCGAGTGTATAGAATAATTCTGTTTCAACGGGTGCGGCATAGTCAACTGCCTCTTGCAAATATTTTTCCGCTTCATCGTAGTGTGAAGAATAATACAGAGTGATTCCTAATGAGGCAGAAGCGCCTGCACGATCTTCAATAGTGCGCTCTCGCGATAATGTGTACGCTTCACGAGCAAGCAGAATTGCACGTTCTTGCAGTACACCATTTTTTGCTAAACCAACAGCCATTACACCCCGTGCTAAAATATGATCTTCTGAATTTTTTCCATACTGAATTACAGCAGCTTCAAAAAGACTATCGCGCACAATACGAACACGTGCAGTATCCTGTATGTGCAAGTGCAACAATGAGTCTATTTTTGCAATTGGAATCGGTCTGTTTGGTGCAACTAAACATGCAAGCGCAATTTTTTGAACTCCAACAAGTACGCCCTTCGTTTCAATTTGATACAATCCGAGTTGTGAAAAATATTGTGCATACCGAGAAATATTTTCCGCTTGGGAAGGTAGTCGTTGAATAATTTCTTGTTGAAGAGATTCTGCCGCACCAAATTTTTTCATTCCATAAAAAACTAATGCTTTTGTAGAAAGAAGTACACCATCTGCTTCTCCATTTGCTCGCTTACTTACTGCAATGGCAGTATCGATGAATACGGTTGCGCTATCTAAATAAATATTTCTGAATGCTAAGTCGCTCGCAAGATTATTGAGCGCCATAGTCTGATACCGTTCATCCAATAATTGCACGTACAAACGAGCCGAAGCAAATGCCGCACTGTCGCGTTTTAACGAAAGCATTGTTCCGTACCGTGCGCCATACGCAATGCCGAGCACAGTACTTTTTTCATGGGCAGCAATAAATTGTTCAATGCGAACAAGCCGCAGTGAATCAGACGACGTGTTGAGCATATTCTGCAATAAAACTTCATCCGAAGTGACTTTGGTTTGCCCATTTTGTCCATAGAGAGAAAAGAAAATACAAAAGAAGGCAACGAGACAATAAAAAATATTTTTCATAAATAGATTAAAATAATTAGTCGTCCCTTAAAAAGTCTTATTTACAAAGTGATGCCATGAGTTTGTTTATCAAGAACGTGAAAATTTGAATTATTTCTGAATCATTGTATTACACTCATGGCATCACTCGCATTTTTTAAGACTCAACTAATTAGTAATGATGTTCATTTTTCTTTTTTACAATATAAAACACTACAAGACCTGAAACACCGCATACAATTGCACTACTTACAATTGCATAGCGCGCGCCAATTGCGTGCGCCAGTACGCCAATGCCGAAACTTCCAAAAGGAAAAATTCCTTGAAACATTAGCGAATACAATCCCATCACTCTCCCGCGTAAGTGATCCGGTGCGCGACGCTGCAGCGATGCATTTGCTGTTGCAAAAAAAGAAACCAATCCCATACCGACACCAACCAGAGATAGTAATGACAGCACAACGTTCGATGACAGCGCAAACATCATTATTGAAATTACAAAAATAAAAATTCCATTGTATAAAAAAGTACGCGGACTCACTTCATGTTCGTACGTTGCCACCATAAATGCACTGATAATCGCACCAACACCTGTCGCAGTAAGTAAATTACCCAAACCTACAGCGCCAATATTTAAAATTGAATCAGCAAAAATTGGCAACAATACCGAATACGACCATCCGAATATTGTTACTATTGCAACCAAGAGTAACAACGCTGTCATAGAAATATCGGAACGGATATACGCAATGCTTTCTTTCAATGACTGAGCGACGCTGATCTTTGCAGTAGTACGCTGCACAGTTTCAACAACATTCATCCGGTTTAAACTGAAAATCACTGCAATAAAAGAAAATGCATTCACAAAAAAACACCAGCCAATACCGGCAACACTCATCACTACGCCGCCAATCGCCGGACCAATAATACGCGCGGCGTTAAACGTTACAGAATTTAACGCGATCGCATTTGCCAAATCCTCCTTGCCAACTAAATCAACAATAAACGCCTGGCGCGATGGAATATCAAACGCATTAATTACTCCAAGAGTAAATGCGAGCACTGCAACAAGCTCTGCCGTAATCCATCCGCCAATTACAAGCGCTGCGAGAAGTAACGCTTGCACCGATGATGCAATTTGCGTCATCATTACTAATTTGTGTTTGGACATGCGGTCGGCAAGTGTTCCGCCAAACATTGAAAAAAATAATACCGGAATTGAATTTAAAAAACCAATTGTGCCAAGCCAAACCGATGAATGTGTAAGTTGATAAATTAGCCATAGCTGTGCCATGCTTTGCATCCACGTACCGATCAACGAGAATATTTGTCCGTAAAAAAAAAGTCGGTAATTGGTATGGCGAAGTGAACGAAACGCAGAAAAACTTTTAATTCGGAGAAATAAGTTAACAGGTAACGGCATACTACAATATTATTTTTTCTTCACTGGAGAAATTACACTTCAGCAGTTCAATTTTTGTCGGTGTGGCTTTCATGATTGTAAAAATTTTATCTTCAAGATGAATAACTTCCTTCTCAACCGGAATCCGATCAATAGAATATACAACGTATCCTGCAAGCGAGTCGTATGGACCGGAAGGAATTGCCACGCGGCACCGCGTGGCAAATTCTTCATTTAATGTTGCAACCGAAATTGAACCGGAGAGCAAGTAACTTCCATCACTCAATTTTTTTATTTTTGTATCCTGTGCAAAATGATCTTCCGACACATCACCGAGAAAATAACGAATAATGTCATTCACCGTAACGATACCTGCAGTACCGCCGAACTCATCAACAACAACGGCGAAAGAAACTTGCTTCGTTCGAAATGTTCTGAACAAATCTGAACAATTAATTGTTTCCGGCACAATGGTAACGGGGTGCAATATTTCAGCAATGCGTTGCGGTTTGTTAAATAAATCTCTTGCGACAATAACGCCTGTGATATTATCGATGCTTTCACTATACACGAGCATTTTTGAAAAACCATGTTGCGTAAAAAATTGGATGACCTGTTCAATGGAAGATTTTTCTTCGATAAGATGCATGCCGGCACGCTGCACCATCACATCTTTTGCATACACATCGCTTAAAGAAATTACTTTCGCAATTCTTTTCCGTTCTTCTCTGTTTACAAGACCAACATTTTCGCTTTCACGCAATAACAATTCAAAATCTTTTTTATTAAAAAAAGACGAAATGTTCGGCGTAGCAACACCGAATACACGCACCACTAATTTGGAGGCAGCACGAACAGCAAAAATCAACGGGTAAAAAACCCAGTAACAAATCTGAATAAAAACCGACGCATAGCCAATACTTGCATCAGCGACAACACGAGCAATGGATTTGGGAATCATATCACCAAATAATAATACCAATACTGTTACAATGCCAAATGCGATTGGTTCGTTAATGCCAAAGCCGGTGTGAAATAAAATTATTGCTAGAGATGAAAATATAAAATTGACAACTGTGTTGCCGACGAGAACAGTCGTAAAAAAACGTTCCGGCGACTGCATAAATTGTAAAGCAAGCATTCCGCCAAGATTTTTTTTCCGCGCCTTCACCTGAATCTTGCCTTTATTCGAAACAACAAAAGCAGTTTCACTTGCGGAAAACAATGCGCTCACTACGAGAAGAAGTATAAGATAGACGACCATTATTTTTGCTCGTAAAATTTATATCGCATATAAAAAACTACATACAAAATTCCGCCGGCAACATCGGCAAGCACATCATTCCATCCTGCCATACGTCCGGGTACAAAACTTTGGTGAAATTCATCCGACATACCGTAGAGGAATGTTCCCAAGACTGTCAATAATAAACTAAACGAAACCAGCGATGGATTTTTTTGAAATTTAAGTGCACGATGAAATGCTGCACCTAAAATAAAATAGACAACAGCATGTGCCAATTTATCGGTGTTATATTTCAGTCCGGGCACTTCATTCCCCTGAAGCGACGAAAGAAAAAATATTACTCCACACCATACAATTGCAGGAAACTGATATTTAATAAATGACGATGTCAACATAATAGTTTTAGAAATATTTTTTAAGTGTGAAAGGAATTTCATTGAGAATATCTTTTGCTGTCATTCCCATTATTCCAATTTTTTCTTTACATGTATCTCCTGCTTCGCCGTGGATAAACACGCCATTGATTGCAGCATGCAACGGAGAATTTCCTTGCCCGATTAACGATGCAATAATGCCGGCTAACACATCGCCGCTTCCCGCTGTTGCCATACCGGCATTCCCGGTTGCATTGAAAAATACTTTCCCTCCCGGCTCAGCAATTATTGTATGCGCTCCTTTCAACACAAGGATAACACGATACTCTTTTGCGAAACGTCGGACAATATCAATGGTATTCTTTTCGATTTCATCAACACCCAGTTTTGCAAGACGAGAAAACTCTCCGATATGCGGAGTGAGTACAATATCTTTCGTTTTGCGTTTTTTTAAGACGGAAAGATTTTTTGCAACTGCATTCAGTCCGTCGGCATCAATGATGAGTGGTGCAGTTATTTTTTCAATGACTGTATACATAAATTTTTGTGTTTCATTATTTTGCGAAAGTCCGGGACCAAGCAGCACCGCATCAGCCCAATGCAATTTCGATCTTACATTTGCAAAAGCCGACGAAGAAAATGTTCCTTCGTTCGTCGAAGGCAAAGCAAACGGCATTACCTCAAGCGTCCGTTTTGCCACAGCATAAAATTCTGATTCAGGAACACCAAGAATAACTGCGCCGGCGCCTGATTTCATTGCTGATTGAGAACAAAGCAATGCGGCGCCAGTCAACCCTTTCGAACCGGCAAGAATAAATATTTTGCCTACACTGTGTTTATGCGATAGAGCAGAACGGCGCGGTAATGATTTGGCGACATCATTTTTTTCAGTTAAAAATAATTTCTCTGAAAATTTTTCTATAACAGAGTTTGGAATATGAATATCAACAATTGAAATCTTTCCGCTATACTCTTTTCCTTTTCCCAAATAGAAACCAACTTTTGGAGCAGCAAATGTAACAGTACGATGTGCTTTCACTGCAAGAGAAACAACCTCACCGGTTTCTGCGTTCAGTCCGGATGGAACATCAACAGAAATAATTTTAGATGCACGCTGCACATTTATCCATCGAATAACATCAACATACTTTCCCTCAAGAGCGCCGTGAAATGATGTTCCAAAAATCGCATCAACAATGAAATCGAATTTTTGTTTTTTTATTTTGCTCAACGAATACTGTTCGATGAGTTGCAGTCGTTCACTACTGCATTGCTTCAGAATTCGAAAATTAGTTTCAGCATCACCTTTCAACGAAGAATTTTTTTCCATCAACAAAACGGTAACATCTGCGCCACGATGATACGCATGACGAGCAACGACAAATCCATCTCCTCCATTATTCCCTTTTCCACATACAACGAGAATTGATGTTCCATCAACACTACCAAAATGTGTTTCCATTTCATCAACAACACAACGCCCGGCATTTTCCATCAACACAAGCGATGGAATTGCACAGTGCGACGATGCGTGTGCGTCAATTTTTTGCATTGCGTGTGGAGTAACAATGGTGCGCATGTCAATCCAAATTATTTAAAATCCAAAAATGAAAAACCATCCAATGGTTTGGCGGCTACGCGAAGGTGGCTATTTTGAAACACTAAACTGTCTGCTTGCACTAAAGTTTAATAGAGGCACAATTCTTCAAAGTTGCACGTTGCCGCCACTTTTGGGTAGGTGCTGTTATGGGCTGGGCTTCTTCGTCCGCTTATGGTTCAATACCTAAAATTAGTAACGGAACAGGTGGATTATTTCGTCCGTGTCGCAATACATTATAAACTTCACCTTCATAGTAAGCAACTCCGCTACTCATTTGTGATTGCATTTTCTTTGTCGGTAAAATTTCGATGCCAAGATTAATTACACCACCAGAATAAAAAAGCAAATGTTTTACGAATAAGTCAAATGCAACAAAAGCATATTTACCAAATTGAACTTCAACAGCAATTTGTTCTTTTACAAAATCTGTTTGTTTGTACGAGGATATTGGCGACTTTATTCCTTTTGAAATAAGAAATTTTTTCTGCTCCTCATAAGGCAATAGGATTAGTTCTGGCAGCAGTTTCTGTTCTGTCGTTATGTAATACTGATATCGACTTTCATTCCAACCAAGTTTGTTGAATTTAGTATTGAATGTTTTATTGAACTCGATAGGACTATAAAGCATTTTCCCGCTCATAGTTTTCTCTTTGCTCTCTTTAGTTATAAACTTTGAAGCATCAATGCTTTCAATAGTTTCAATGATTTCTTTGTAAAGTTTTTTGTGATGAACAATAAGATATTCTTCTCCGTTTAAATGCGAATATTTTTGAGCTATTTTCATTTTAGTGTCCGTTTAAGCCGTTAGATTTTCCATTGCCGTTACTATGTTCAAGCTCCAACCATTCTTTCGGAATTTTAGCAACTTTATCGTTTGCTGTCGGCTTATGAATCGGTTTATTTATAGGTCTGAATTTTAATTTCCCTTCGTTGTAGTCTTTAATTCTTTGTCTGGCAATTTTACAATATTCTTCTTCCTTTTCAATTCCCATTCCGTTACGATTATTTTTGATTGCTCCAAGAACAGTAGAGCCTACACCAGAAAAAGGGTCAAGAACCCAAGCATTTTCATCTGTCAAAGCAAGAACACAACGTTCAACAAGCTCAATCGGAAATTGACAAGGGTGGTTTGTTTTTTCTGGATGATTAGATTTTACATTAGGAATGTCCCACATTCCATTTTCCCAGTCTTGCTGAATAATTTCCCAAATATCGCTTGGGTTTTTCCCAAGCGGATTGCCGGAAGGCAATCCTTTTTTGGGACCTTTAAAATGAAGTTTACCAGGATATTTTGAAGGAACTCTAACACTGTCAAGATTGAAAATATAATCGTCAGTTTTGCTGAACCACAACAATGTTTCATAGCGTCCACTGAAACGTTTTGAAGCGTGAAGTCCGTGTCCGAAATGCCAAATAATTCGATTGCGAAGTTTTAGTCCATACTTTTTAAAGATTTGGTAATAGTAAATGTCAAGGGGGAAAATTTCTCCTTTGTCTACATAGTTACCAACTTGCCAACAGAGATTTCCTTTGTCGGAAAGAGTCCGAACAAGTTCGCCTATGATTTCTTCTTGTGTCTCTAAATATTTTTCAATGCTCGTCTTTGTCTCATAAGATTTTCCAACGTTATACGGTGGTGAAGTTAAAATGAGGTCAAATTTTCCGTCTTCAATTTTCTGAAGAATGGTCAAACTATCGCCCTTTTTGATTTGATAGTCAATGTCGGGGCTTATATAATCAAATAATGCTTCTTTTACTTTCATTGTCCTAAGTTACCTTGCAAATTTAATTAAATGTGTCTATGAATTGGTCAAAATTACAGTCAAGTTATTCACGGCTCTGTTTGTTAGATTTTACGGTCGTTTTAGCCTTGCACATAACTTCACTTCTACGAAATTGAACGACAGAAATAATTTATTTTTATTTAAAATAATGCTTTCATCGCATTCAAAATGAGTGAAGGGAAAATACCAAACAGAAGAATACCAAAGGCGGAAAGTGCAACGGCAGCAAATGCCAATGTTGGTGTTGCATTTTCTTCTCCTGCGCCTTCTCGGAAATACATATAGATAACAATTCGTAGATAATAATATGTTGAAATCAAACTTGTAAGAACGCCGAGAATTGCAAGCCATGTTAAGTGTGCTTGCACCGCACTGGAAAAGAGAAAATATTTTCCGATGAAACCGGCAAACGGCGGAATGCCTGTTAACGAGAACATAAACATTGCGAGCAACGCAGCCAGCATTGGCCTGCGCGTGGAAAGACCGGCGTATTCTTCATACGAAAGATTTTTCCCATCTTCTTTTTCAAGAATTGAAATGATACCAAACGCACCGAGATTTGTGAGCGCGTACGACACCAAGTAAAATGTAATTCCTTGTTGACCAAGCGTCATACCCGATGCAATACCGATCAACATATAGCCGGCATGTGCAATGCTGGAATATGCGAGCATGCGTTTCACATTCGTCTGCGCAAGTCCCAACACATTACCAACAATCATTGATGCGGCAGAAAGAATTGCAATCACAGAAATAAAGCGCGGATCGTGCTGCGACATCGGAATTGAAAATGCCAAAACAAATGCAGAAAACGCTGCCGCTTTTCCGCCGGTGGACATCAATGCAGTAACAGAAGTTGGTGCACCTTCGTAGACATCGGGTACCCATTGATGAAACGGAACTGCCGCGACTTTGAATCCGAAACCAATCAGTAATAATCCGAAACCAATGATGTGCAGTGGTTGAGCGAATGCCATCGGATATTGGCGAGCGATAAGAATAAGATTGGTGCTGCCGGTAGTTCCGTAGATAAGAGCGATACCGTATAATAAAAATCCTGTAGCAAAAGCACCGAGCAGAAAATATTTCAGCGCCGCTTCGTTCGCAGTTTGTTTGCTTCGAATAAAACCTGCAAGGATATAAAAGCAGATCGACATTAATTCTAAACCGAGGAACATTGTAATTAAATCTGCTGAAGAACCCATCATCATCATACCGACGGTTGCCAAGAGGAGCAGTACGTAGTATTCACTGTAGTGATAATTTTCTTTTTCCAAATAACTTGTGGAAAGAAAAAGTGTTAGCAGCGCAATGGTGAGAAACAGCAAATCAAAAAAACTTGCATAGCCGCCAACAAGTATCATATCGGAAAATGCTGTTGCACTCATCGGAAAAAGGTAGAGCGCATTCAACATTGCCGCCACGATACCGACAACGCTAATACCGAAAACAACTTTCTGCGAATTTTTCATAGCCGCATTCATTAACAATGCTATGAGTGAAAATGCTGAAAGCATCAGTATGGGGGAAGCCCCGATAAGATCAGTAGTCGAAAAAAAGTCCATAAAATTTATTATTCTAACACATCAATTATGAATGAGTCTACTCTAAAAAGGTTCTCTTAAGTGATGTCATTGCGATCCGCCTCAGGCGGAGAAGCAATCTCTTGAATTTAAGCTGGTTCCAAAAGATTGCTTCGTCTCCGCCTGCGGCGGATCCTCGCAATGACGGTAAACGCCTTTTTAGAGCGGACTCATGAATGAAAAAAGAAAAACCAAATCGCAATATACAACGGAAGCAAAATCGGCAGCGAGTAACGCAATATATATCCGCCGAATGACGGCATCGCAATTCCGTTTTGTTCAGCAATAGATTTCACCATGAAGTTCGGACCATTGCCGATGTATGTCATCGCACCAAAGAATACCGCCGCAATAGAAATCGCCTGCACGTACCACCAATGTTCGCTTAAAAATATTTGCATGTGCTGCGGATTTTCGAGATTCAAATGGTGAAGCCCGAACGACGCAGTGAGAAAATTCAAATATGTCGGTGCATTATCAAGAAACGATGAAAGAATTCCTGTTGCCCAATAATATTGACCGACACTTTCCATACCAAGACGCTGTGCGTTCAATGTCAGCCAATCGAGCGCCGGCATCATTGTTGCAAAAATTCCGACAAATAAAATCGCCACTTCTTTGATCGGTGCAAAATTAAAATCGTTGTAGTCGTGAATTTTTTTATTCGTTGTATAGTACGAACCAAACGACGCAAGAATCATGATGAGTTCACGAACACCAATCGGATTTTCAATAAACACTGCAACCAAAATCGCAAGTAGGAAACCGAGATTTTGCAGACCTTGAAATTGCGCGCGCTCGCCTTCCTCTTCAATCTTTTTCTGCACTGCAATACTTCGTTTACGAAAATCTCTGCTGTCGATAACATAGAAAATAACCAGCAGTGCAATCACAACAAGCGACCACTTCATCCACATGTACTGTGCAATCCAAAAGAATGGAATGCCTTTTAAGTAACCGAGAAACAACGGCGGATCACCGATTGGTGTAAGCGCACCGCCCACATTGCTGACAAGAAAAATAAAAAAAATAATGTGATACGGCTTGATGTGGTACCGATTCGTACGAATATAGGGACGAATCAACAACATTGAAGCGCCGGTCGTGCCAACAATATTTGCTATCAAAGAACCAAAGCCAAGCAACAACACATTGATGAACGGTGTCGCTTTGCCTTTCAATCGAATCTGAATGCCGCCTGAAACAACAAACAACGAACCAATAAGAGCAATGAAACTAATGTATTCATGCAGCGTTGTTACAACACGATTTGCATTGTGAACGATTGCTATATAATAGAGAACAACTATCAAACTAAGTGTTACTGAAACAGCAGGATAATTTTTTTCCCACCAATGTTTGTTGAGCAGCGGACCAAGCGCGATTGCAAGAAGCAACGCGATAAATGGTGCAATCATTACCGGATCGACAGGCAGAATCTCTACCGCCGATTCCGCTCTTGCTAATGCACCAACGCTGATAAGAAGGACAATAACTTTTACAACTCGACTATTCAATAATAAAAATTTATTTTGTTTGCGCATTCATACCATTCGGTTGTAAAGCACCACCGCTTTTCAGTTGTTCTAAATTTTTCACCAATTGATGCGTTGCAACAGCCGATGGTGATAAAAATGTTGCGGGATACACACCAATCCAAACGATGAAAATAATTATTGGTATCATCGTTGCAACTTCACGTTTTGATAAATCAATCAACTTTAGATTTTCAGGATTGGTAATTTTTCCGAAGAACACGCGCTGTACCATCCAGAGCATATACACTGCGGAAAAAATCACGCCCGTTGCAGCGACGGCAGCGTACGCATGTGTTCCAAGAAATAGTGATTTGAATGAGCCAAGCAAAATTAAAAACTCGCCGACAAAACCATTCAAGCCGGGCAAACCAATTGAAGATAATGTTACAATTAAAAATAATGTTGAAAACACGGGCATCACTTTTGCCAATCCGCCGAACTGTGAAATCTCGCGTGTGTGCCGTCGGTCGTAAATCATTCCGACAAGAAGAAACAACGCGCCGGTTGAAAGTCCGTGATTAATCATTTGAATCACTGCACCTTGTATTCCCTCTTCTGTCATCGAAAAAATTCCGAGCACAACAAATCCTAAATGGCTCACTGAAGAATATGCGACAAGTTTTTTTACATCGGTCTGTACCATTGCAACGAGCGCGCCGTACACAATTCCGATGACAGCAAGAATTGCGAGCAGCGGTGTACATTGAAATGATGCGTACGGAAACAGCGGCAAACAAAAACGAATCAGACCGTACGTTCCCATCTTCAACAACACGCCGGCAAGAATAACAGAACCGGATGTCGGCGCTTGCACGTGCGCATCGGGCAGCCATGTGTGCAGCGGAAACAACGGAACTTTAATCGCGAATGAAAGCGTGAATGCAAGAAACATCCACATCTGAATACCGGATGGAATTCCCGGCGCAATCGCATACAGCTTTAATAAATTTGTTGTGAACATTCCGCCTGGCAACGTTGATGCGTAGTAACCGAGCCAGACAATCGCGATGAGCATCAACACACTGCCCGCCATAGTATAGAGGAAGAATTTTATCGCTGCGTAAATGCGATCTTTGCCCCCCCAAATACCAATAATAAAATACATCGGGATGAGCATTGCTTCCCAAAACACGTAAAACAAAAACAAGTCGAAGGAAATGAACACGCCCAACATCCCAACTTCGAGCAGAAGAACAAATGCAATATATTCCTTCAAGCGTTTTTCAACGGAGTTCCAAGTTCCAATCAATGCAATTGGTGTGAGAAATGTTGTGAGCATTACAAGCAAAATAGACATGCCGTCAACGCCGACAAAATACGTAATATCCAATCCGGCAATCCACGGATGTTGCTCGACAAATTGCATTTGTAACGCTGAAGAATCGAAGTAATAGTAGATAACAAGAGAAAGTGCAAACGACACCAGCGATGCAAGAACGCCGATTGTTTTTATGAGTGTTGCTTTTTCTTTATTGATAAAAAGAAGAAGTAGAATTCCGAGAAAGGGGGAAAAAAGTAAATAAGTCAACATATCAATTTTCAGTTATCGTATAATTTTGCAAATAGTAAATCGTGCAATACAAATCATTTCACCATCAGCCAACCAAGAATAAATAACACTCCCGCAATAAACACCATTGCATAGGATTGTGTTACGCCAGTTTGCACTCTGCGGAAAATTTCTGATAGAAAGCCGGTAAACTTTGCAGAAAGATTGAGTGCGTTGTCAATAACGTTGACATCAATTCCCCTCCACAAAAATTTTTCGGAAACTTTTACAGTCGGAGTTACAACGGTTGCATCGTACACTTCATCAACATAATATTTATTGAAGAGAAGTTTATAGATGATGGGAAACCTGAGAGATGTCTTTTCTGCAACGTACTTTTTCTTAGTATAAATTGTATAGCCAGCATAAATACCAAGCAATCCAATAATCACGGAGACTGCCATCAATCCCATTTCGAGAGCCGCACTATCATGCAATGGTAATGCTAACTTTTCGTTTGCCTTTTCGAACACCGGCTCGAGAAATTTTTCAAAACCATTCTGTCCGCCAAGAACGTGAGGCACTCCAACATATCCGCCGATGATCGAAAGCAGAGCAAGCACAAGTAACGGGATGAGCATTGTCTTCGGCGCTTCATGCGGATGAACATGGTGATGATCAAAACGTTCATTTCCTAAAAATGTGAGCGAGACAAGTCGAAACATATAGAACGCAGTTAAACCCGCAGCGAGAACACCAACAACCCACATCCATGGCGAACCATCTGCAAATGCCTTCCACAAAATTTCGTCCTTACTAAAAAAACCGGAGAGCAAAGGAAATCCTGCAATCGCAAACGAGCCAACAACAAAAGTTCTGAATGTCCACGGCATATATTTTTGCAAGCCGCCCATTTTTTGAATGTCCTGTTCATCGTGCATTGCATGTATGACTGCGCCCGATCCCAAAAAGAGAAGTGCTTTGAAAAATGCATGTGTCATCAGATGAAAAATTCCGGCGGAGAATGCGCCGACACCGCACGCAAGAAACATATATCCTAACTGACTGATGGTTGAATACGCCAACACTTTTTTAATATCATTTTGAACAAGACCAATTGTGCCGGCAAAGAATGCAGTCAACAATCCGATGACGGCAACAACTTCCATAGTAACCGGTGCAAGTGCAAATAAAACTGAACTGCGCGCCACCATATAAATTCCGGCAGTTACCATTGTTGCCGCGTGAATAAGTGCAGAAACCGGAGTCGGACCTGCCATTGCATCTGGAAGCCACACATACAACGGAATTTGTGCAGACTTTCCTGTTGCGCCGATGAACATGAGAAGCGTAATCCAGATGATGACAGAATCACCTTTTTCAAACACACCGGCTTGCGCAAACACAGAATCGTACGAAAGCGAACCGAATGTTGTAAAAATTAAAAACATTCCGAGCAGAAAACCAAAATCGCCGATGCGGTTAACGATAAATGCTTTCTTTGCCGCATCACCCGTTGTTCCCTTTTCAAAATTTCTGTCGTACCAAAATCCGATGAGTAAATACGAACACAAACCAACACCTTCCCAACCAAGAAACATCAGCACATAATTATCTGCAAGCACAAGATTAAGCATTGCGAAAATAAAAAGATTGAGATATGCGAAAAATCTCCAAAATCCTTTATCGCCGTGCATGTAACCTATAGAATAGAAATGAATCAAACTTCCGACACCGGTTACAATAAGTGTCATTAATATAGAGAGCTGATCAACTTGATATGCGACGTTCGCAGAGAACGCTCCGGCGGAAATCCATGTAAAGAATGTAACTATATGTTTACGTTCTTCTACCGGAAACGCGAGCATTTCAAAAAAGATTGCAACGGCAATGGCAAATGGGATTGCGACAGCAAGCGTGCCGATTGTGCCAATTATTTTTTCTGATTTTATTTTTGAACCAAGCAGACCGTTGATGAGGAAACCAGCCAGCGGGAAGAGCGTAATGAGAGCAACAAAATTATACATGGTTACCATTTCAAAATATTTATTTCGTCTATATTAACTGTTTGCTTATTGCGGAAGAGTGAAATAATGATTGCCAAGCCAACTGCCGCTTCTGCTGCTGCAACAACCATCACAAAGAAGACAAGCATTTGTCCTGTCGGATCGCCAAAGAACGACGAGAACGCAACAAGCGTAAGATTGATTGAGTTGAGCATCAACTCGATGCACATGAAGACAACAATTGCGTTGCGGCGCACAGCGACACCGAGCACACCGACGCTAAACATAAATGCGGAAAGCAATAAATAATAATTCAGAGGTATCATATTAGTGTTGAAGTTTTTTCTTTGCGAGAATGACTGCGCCGATAATTGCAGCGAGCAACAAGAGTGATGTTATTTCAAACGGGAATAAAAATCTGGTGAACAGCACTTTGCCGATATACTCCACTGTCCCCATTTCAAATGCGTTCGGTGCTTGAGCCGTAAACTGACTTGCATTACTAAAACCGAAAATATATAACAACTCCGCGAATAAGCCGAGCGAAAAACCAATGCCTATATATGTTTTCACAGTCAGTGTTTCGCGTAAATGTTTTTCATCTCCCAAATTCAACAACATAATTACGAATAAAAATAAGACCATAATGGCGCCGGCATAGACAAGAATATGCACCATCGCAATAAATTGTGCGTGCAATGTTATGTAGAGACCACCGATTGAGAAAAAATTTAAGATAAGAAAGAGTGCGCTGTTAACAGGATTTCGTTGGAGAAGCATCATCACTGCAGAAACGACAGCAATAACTGCAAGAAAAGAGAAAACCACTTGTTCAAATGTCATCGCAAGAAAAAATAGTGTGAAGAAAATTTTTTGTTGCGTAAATATACAAAGTGTTGAAAAGAGAAGCAATAAACCGAACCTAAAATATACCAATGGCATCCCATCGGAATTTTTTTTCTGTCTTACGATAAAATATTTTTAACGTAACTACTCACCAAAAAAAAATTAAGCCACATTTGCCGCGGCGAATGTGGCTATGTTTTTTCTTTGTGCTTTTATGGCGAAGTCATCCCGTTGGGATAGGAAATTATTGGCCTCGCCATAGGCGGGATTATCACGCTGAGTAGTTATCGTTTTTTTTAACTTATTCAACACATCACCGTATAATTCTTTCATGCAATCAGGACAAATTTCATGCGTAAATTTTGCTTCGCTGTGTTTTGAAATATATCCATCCAATTGTTCTCAATCCCCTTTATCATCTCTGATTTTTTGCAGTTGGCACAAATTACAATCTTTGCGCTGTGGGAGGATTATTTTTTTGGCGAAGCCATCCCGTTGGGACTTGTTGAGTCCCGACGAATCACACAGGGAGTTGAAGAAATAGCGATAGAAAAAATTAGATGGCGTTGCGTTTGACTTTTGTTGTGCTTCGCGTTAACTTTGTATCAACAAAAACCAAAAGAAAGGGATAGTTATGAACTCAAAAATGTTCAAAAGCTGGTTTCTGCTGGTAGCACTCCTGCTGTTTTCTTCGTGCGATTACTTATTCGACCCGTTCCATTACGGTTGGGGCGGCGACCAACCAACGAAAACCATTTCAAAAATTTATTTTGCTGCAGACACAATCGATCCAAGAAGAATGCCACCGTTTCCGGCTTACATAGGCAGCCAAATATTTTCCATCAATCCTGATGGCACTGAGCTAAAGCAACTTACAAAATATCCTGGCGATGAACAGCCGTCTGTCTCAAAAGATGGAAAGAGAATTGTGTTTGTCGGATGGTCTCGGGTTATGACATTTATCGCCACCGGGAAGGACCTGTTCGTAATGAACACCGACGGAAAAAATGAACGGTGGCTGACAAACCTCAATTCGAATTCCGACGACTACGACCCCGCCATTTCTCCTGACGGACAGTATGTTGCGTTCATCTCCACTTGCGATGGTAACACGGAGTTATATGTCGGAAATATTGATGAAAGAAATGCGAGACCAATCCGCGTAACAAAAACCGATTCGGTTGCAGAGTCTTCTCCCGCCTGGTCACCGGATGGAAAATGGCTGACATATATTACACGAAGAGGACGCATAGAACCGACGACACTCTGGATGACTCTAAATCCGACGTGGCCACATGTTGCACTTGCAGGTTGGAAACCGCCGCTCATCAATATAACGGACAGCGTTCGCGTGCGCAACGCTTCATTTGTAGCGAAATACAATGTGTGGGAAACTCCCGACTGGTCGCCTGATGGAAAGCTGATTGCCTTCTCTGCACACTATGAAGGAGTATTGGCTTGGTACATTCTCCATGGAATTTTCTCAGTAAATCCGTTTACTTACAAAATCACTACGATGGTTATCGACAGCAATTTATCCAAAAGATCGATGGATCCGTATGACCCTAACTGGTCGCCAGATGGAAAGCAAATTGTCGTGTCAACTCGCATTTCAGTTGAGGGGTATCAACTTAATATTTACGATGCGAACGGAGGATGGAAAAATGCAATTAACCCAGGAACCAAAGCCCGATACTGGCAAGCCGATTGGGGAACGTACGCGCGAAGCAAAGTCGAAGCGGAAATATCGCGTGAAGAATAAAATTCAGGATACCGTTCCCTTAAAGGGAACGGTATCCTTATTTAAAGGGCGTTTCCTCCGAAGGAGTCCCTTCGGAGGAACTGCCATAAGATTATGTTGATACTTTTGGAGCAAAAGCAAAACACTTAAATTCGTCTTCCCCGTTTTGGTCAAATCGTGTTAAGGTACACAACACTCTTTCATTCTCATCTTCTGTGTCATCGTTAATACAACCAACGCAAAGTGACGGTTTCGGAATGAGATCATGATTTAATTCGTTTCCATCGTCGTCAAAGTAAGGCATAAGTCGAAATTGTTATTTTAGTTTTGTTGTTTTGCTTTGTGCCGCCTAACGGATTGGAACTAAGTGGCGCTTTACGCTGTCGCCTTCGGCGCCATTCAGCGCGTTAGTTAAAATGTTTGTTGATTTGTGAATTACTGACAGTATGAAAATATATTTAACTTGAATACAATTTTTTCGCCGCGCTATTGCAAATCAGTTCCAAAGGAATCCCTTCGGGACTTGAGTTGCTGGTTAGGCGGCGCTAAAAGTTTGTAGATACGAACGCCGACGAAC
>CAYHZL010000017.1:0-33902 GCA_964361075.1 uncultured Chitinophagaceae bacterium | reverse complement strand
GTTACTCCACCAAATTATTTTTTGAAAAAGTCATTTTCCTGTTGAAGCAGTACACATTCGGCAATGCAGAATATTTAAAAATCTTTTTACAACATGATCTTGCTTCAACTCGTTTTGAATTAATCTGTTCCGAGATTCATTCTTTTCGAGCACAATTGTGTTTTAAGATTTGCGGATATAAAATTCAGCACGTTCATAGAGTAGGATACAAAAATTCAAAGCAACCTGTGGTGCAACGATTATGGTATTATCATTTTCCGGCGTGGTATATTTTTTATGAATTGCTGGCAATTCTTCGCGAGATTCTTTTATTTCCATTCAAATCACTTAGAAGTAAGTAGCAATTTAAAAAATTAAATGTTATGGGAATTATTGTTCAACAGTCAATTAAAACTATAATCGTCACGTATATTGGTGTAGCACTTGGTGTTGTCAATATATTATTCCTTTTCCCTCTAGTGCTTTCCGAAGAACAGATTGGTTTTACACGGGTGTTTGTAAACACTGCAATGCTTTTTGCAACGCTATCGTCGCTTGGCGCGGCAAACATCCCATCCAGATTTTTTCCGTATTTCAAGGATGTGCCAAAACAGCACAATGGATTTCTTTTTCTTCTTCTCTTGCTCGGCTGTACTGGCTTCATTGTATTTTCAGTTATTCTCACATACTTTAAACCGCTTATTTTCTCGATATACAATGAGAAATCTCCGATGTTGGTTGATTATTTCTTTTATTTGCTTCCATTCACAGCAATTATTCTTCTATGGTATATATTTGAAATTTATACCGTCGTTCAACAATTACCTGTTGTCCCAAGTTTCCTTCGAGAAGTATTGAGCCGCGCTTTAACTGCTGTAGGTTTGATATTTTTATTTTACAAGTGGATCAGTTTTCACCAGTTTGTTGATTGGACAGTTGCAATCTATATTGTCATATTGGTAATAACAGTTTTATATTTGCAAAAAAATAAAATTCTTTTTCTCAAACCGAATATTTCAATTCGCAAAAATCCACATCTCAAAGAAATGTTGATTTTTGGCGGGTTTATTATGTCAGGGAATTTAAGCGGAGCGATCATAGCCAACATTGATGGTTGGATGTTAAGTGCATACTCCGGCTTAAAAAGCACAGGAGTTTATTCCATTGCATTTTTTATCGCAGTATTTGTTGAAATCCCTAGGAGATCCCTTTCGCAGGTTTTGGTTCCTTTAGTAGCGGAAGCAAATAAAAACAATGATTATGCTACGCTTCGGACACTTTATAAAAAATCAGCGATTAATCAATTGATTATTGGTGGTCTGCTTTTCATCGGCATTTGGTGTAATATTGAAAGTGTCTTTCGACTGATTCCTCATGGAGAAAATTATTTGGAAGGTAAATGGGTAGTATTCTACATCGGTTTGAGCAAATTGTTCGATATGGCTACAGGAATAAACGCTGAAATTATGTTGACATCAAAATATTATAAAATTGATCTACTCTTTTATTGTTTGCTAAGCCTTTTTGGAATTTGTGGCAATATTATTTTTATCCCTTTGTATCAATTAACGGGTGCGGCAATTGCATCAGCTATTTCTGTGTTTCTATTTAACACAATGCGTTTTATTTTTATTTTGCGTAAATTTTCGATGCAGCCATTTTCGTGGGCAACAATAAAAGTAATTCTTCTTGGAATAATTATTATTGTTGGCAATTCCTTTGTTTTCGTCAGCAGAAACCCAATGGTGGATATCGCTATTCGCAGTATAGCTATACTAATTATATTTGTGGGTTCTATTCTTGTCATGATGATTTCAGATGATGTTGATACTATTGCAACAACCGTATTTTTTCGAATAAAGAATGCTGTCTTAAAGAAATAGTAAAGTTTGGAAAGAGAATTATTTTTTCCCTGAGGCATTAGTAAAAAGAAGATAATCTCTGATACTCAATAGTCATATCTATAAGCTTCTCCTGCTTGATTTATAAAGATAGAGCACCATACTTTAATTCGGGAGTGAAATTTACCATTGCTTTATAATTGCAGAGTAGATACATTTAACATAGCACATAAAAGAAGATGTTAAACGGCAGTAAGAATGTCATGGTATTTCTGGAGAATGAAAATGATGTTTATGTTTTAGGTAAAGAGAGTTATTAATAATTAGAAGGAGAGGTGTAAAATGAAAAAGAATATTCTTTTGATTGCAATTCTGCTGATTGCCTTCTTTACAGGGTGTAAAAAGGAAAATTCAGTTCAAACCAATGATCAACCGTTAACCACATCAACAGGAAAAGTAGGAATATCTCTTGACAAGGCAAACACTCCGGATGGAGTAGTAGGAGTTATGGCTATGTTAAGTCGTCAAGGTTATCAAACACTTTCAAAAAATCTTAATCTTGTTTCAGATTCATCAGCGGAACTGACATTCGACAATATTTCTGTAGGAGTATGGAAATTAAAAGTTGACGCTTATAATGCCGGTTACACTGTGCTATACACAGGTCAGGTAGATGTAACTGTTGCTGAAAATCTTATCACTCTAGTAAATTTGGTGTTACAACCTGCAACAGCGGGTACTGGTTCAATTAAAATTGTTGTGAGTTGGGGAAATGTAAATAGTGGTTCGTGGATTGACTATGGAAGTAATCCAGTTCTGAAAAAACAAGAAACAAAATATGACGGACGCGGTATTGGTTATCCAATAGTGTTCAAAGATGATTCATTGTACCGTATGTATTATTTAAATATTCAGAACCAACCTGATTCTAACGGAGCGATGTCATCAATTGGGTTAGCAACATCGAAAGACGGATCGTCATGGATACATTATTCAACAACCCCTGTAATGAAACCTCTCACCAATGGCTGGAATAGTGTCATCATTTCTACGGGTCCCGTTATTAAAGATGGTGAAACGTATAAAATATACTATAATGGTTATGGAAAGAATGGAGTTGTATATAAAATCGGTATGGCAACATCTAAAGACGGGATTACATGGGAACAAAGACCTGAACCAGTTCTTCAAGGATTACCAGGTTGGGAAAATAATTCGATAGGAGTTTGGGGTGTTGTGAAAGTGAACGGAGTGTATTATATGTATTATCATTCACACTCTATTGGAGTTGCAACTTCAACGGATGGAATAACATGGACACGATATTCAGGCAATCCAATTATTACACCAACCCAACCATGGGAACAGTCTGGAATAGGTATGGCATCAGTAATGTATGATAATGGTGTGTTCAAAATGGTATATCAAAATGAAGATTACAGCCAGAGTTTTGGGTACGCTACATCAAAAGATGGTTTAGTATGGGCAAAAGATGTTTCGAATCCGATTTTTTCATTGCTAAAAGTAAATAAGAATTGGGCGCAAAACGCAGTTGCTTACTCTTCAATTGCAAAAGTTGGAATGCAAGAAAGAATATATTATACTGGTTTCAATCAAAACTTAACAGAAATGTCTATAGGTTTTGCATATAAAAAATAGATTTGAGTTTTCATTATTTAAACTTTAATCCCCGACGTTGTTTCGGGGATTTTTTTTTGTAACTTTATAGTGAATTTTTCATGTTCAATTCACAAAAGATTAAACATGGATGTCAGTGTGTACCAATTATTTAAAAGATTGAAAATTCATCCGCAAAATTCATGAGTTATAAATTTGTAAAAATAACGACCTACTACCGCGAATACCTCAAAGAGTACTATCAAAAAAATCCTCAACTTGCTTCGTTGTCATTTGATGAGCAATTACAACACCTCATGGCGCAAGCCTACGGCTGGTCAGATTATTTTGCTACACATTTTCGTACTATTGGTGTTGAAGCATTCGAAATTGTTTCTAATGCCAAACCGTTGCAACAAGCATGGGCAAAAGAAAACGGAGTTTCAGGTAATGATGATGACATCGTTCTCGCGCAGTTAAAAAAACTTCAACCGGAAGTAATTTTTTTTCAAGACAGTTTGAAATTTGGCAGTGCGTTTGTAAAAAGAGTACGCGAAGAAATTTCTTCGGTGAAACTTATGCTTGGTTGGTGCTGCACTGTTTATTCGGATGAAAATATAGATGAATTTCGGGCGTTCGATTTTATGATGGTCTGTTCCGAACACTACGCAGCAGATTTTCGCCGTCGCGGTTTCAAAGTATTTCAAATGCATCATGCTTTCGAGACATCATTACTCCCGCGAATTCAGGAAAACAACAACTACCCTGAAAATGATTTTACTTTTATCGGCTCGCTTATTCCGGGAAGCGAGTTTCACATGTTCCGCCAACAACTGATTGAACATTTAATTAAATCAAATATCGGTCTGGAAATTTTTGCAAACCTTACTGTAATTCCACCATTGGATTTATTTTTACGACGTAGTGCATATATTATTAATCTTCTTTTCAAATCTGTAGGATTGAAAAATCTTGCTTATCATTTACCACTCGTAAATAAGGCATACACTTTAAAAGAAATGCCATATAATTTCAAAAATGTATCTGCAATTCAACGAATAGCCAAATCACCTATCTATGGCATTGAAATGTTCAAAGCACTTTCAAAATCAAAAATTGGATTCAATGTTCATGGTGATGGGGCGGGAGAGTACGCGGCAAATGTGCGTATGTTTGAAGTTGCAGGGGTCGGTTCGTGCATGTTGACCGATTGGAAAAAAAACATGAATGAATTATTTGAAGAGGATAAAGAAGTTGTGCTTTTCCGTTCAACCGAAGAATGCAAAGAGAAACTACATTGGTTGCTTGATCATCCGAAGGAACGAAAAGAAATTGCTGAACGTGGACAGCAACGGATTTTGAAAAGCCATACATATAAACATCGTGCTGAACAACTGCACGAAATTATTATTAGTCAATTACGGACATAACTATGCAACAAAAAAAAGAACGCGTTTTAATTCTTGCGCCACACACCGATGACGGCGAACTTGGCTGCGGCGGTACAATCGCACGATTAACTGAGGAAGGGAATGATGTCTATTATATTGCTTTTTCAACAGCCGAACAATCGCTTCCTGCAAATTTTCCTTCTAATACATTAGAGGTAGAAGTGAAGGCGGCAACGAAAGTACTCGGCATTCAAAATTCAAATCTCATTATCTTCAAGCATGAAGTTCGCAAACTCAATTATATTCGTCAGGAAATTTTGGAAGAGATGATTAAAATTAGAAAAGATGTTCAGCCGACGTTGATTTTTCTTCCGTCGCCGAACGATTTGCACCAAGATCACCATACGGTATCTGAAGAGGGAATCCGCGCTTTTAAAAATTCAAGCATACTTGGTTACGAATTGTTGTGGAACAATATTTCGTTCAACACACAGTCGTTTATCATTTTAAATGAACAACACGTGCAAACAAAAATTAACGCTCTGCTCGAATATAAATCACAACATCATCGAAAATATTTGACAAAGGATTTTATTACAGGATGGGCGCGCACACGCGGAACACAAATTAATGCAGATTTTGCGGAAGCATTTGAAGTTATTCGTTGGATAATTTAAGGAGTTACCATGGTTACACGTTACACACTTCATGATATTACTGCCGAATTAAAAAATGAATTCACACTGCTCGGCAATACAGAAGAAAAATATTTTACCAATGTTCAACCGATTTACGAAGCCAATGAAGAATCGATTGTGTGGGTGAATTCAAAAAAGAATGTTGATATTACTAAAACACGCGCACAGATTATTATTTGCGATTCAAAAGTGCAGCCAAGAGAAGAATTGCTCGCAACAAAATGTTTTGTTGTTGTTGAGAATCCGAAATTAGTCTATCTGCGTATTGTAGAAAAATATTTTATTGAACTTCCTGCGTTCGGTGTGCATCCAACCGCGCACATTCATCCCGAGGCAAACGTACATCCAAAATCATACATTGGTCCGTTTACCTACATTGGCAAAAGTATCGTTGGCGAAGGAACAATTATCTATGGGCATTGTCATATTTACGATAAAGTAGAAATTGGAAAAAATGTTATGATTCATGCCGGCGCAGTCATCGGAGCGGATGGATTTGGTTATTCGCGTAATGAAGAAGGTGAGTTCGAAAAATTTCCGCACATCGGCGGCGTGCTTATTGAAGATAATGTTGAAATTGGCGCGAATACTTGTGTTGATCGAGGAACACTTGGTAACACAATCATTCGTGAATCGGCTAAAATTGATAATCTTGTTCACATCGCTCATAATTGTATTATTGGAAAACATTCCGCCGTTATTGCAAACGCGATGATCGGCGGAAGCACAATTGTTGGCGACTATGGGTGGATTGCGCCGTCTGCATCATTAATGAATGGACTGACAACCGGCGCGCGCGCCACCGTTGGACTTGGCGCTGTGGTTACAAAAAATATTCCCGATGGTGAAACGTGGGCTGGTGTGCCGGCGCAACCATTGAAAGATTTTGTTGCAATACAAAAAAAGTTGAAAGAGTTGAAGTAATGGATTTCATAACATTATTGATAAAGAAAGAACAATTCAATCCTGGTTTTTTTGGAATTTTTACGAACCCGTTTTATTTTTCGCGCAGAGGACTTTTTCTTGCAACGTCTGAGTTAGGAAAAAATCTGAATGGAAAATTGCTTGATGTTGGCTGCGGAACAAAACCATACGAACCGTACATTGCTGTCAATCACTACGTCGGTTTGGAAATTGATTCTGAACGAAGCCGCATGACATCCAAAGCTGAATTTTTTTATGACGGGAAAACATTTCCATTTAAAAACGAAGAATTTGATTCCGTGCTTGCCAATGAAGTGTTTGAACATGTTTTTAATCCGACAGAATTTCTTACAGAAGTGAATCGAGTGTTGAAGATGGATGGAAAATTGTTGCTGACCGTTCCGTTTGTGTGGGATGAACATGAACAGCCGTACGACTACGCACGGTATACTTCGTTTGGATTGAAATATATTTTGGAACGACATGGGTTTGAAATTGTACAACACAAAAAAAGTGTAACCAGTGCTCGTGTGATTTTTCAACTCATCAATGAATTCATTTACAAAAAAACGTATGTTGAAAACACAGTGATGCGGCAAATAGTAAGCACACTGCTTATTTCTCCCTTTACAATTCTCGGCATTCTGATTTCTGCGGTGCTTCCTTCGAATGAGGATCTCTATCTCGACAACATCGTGCTGGCAAAGAAGGTGAAGGATGTATAACTTCTGCACGCTCTTCGATTCCAATTATCTTTCACGCGGATTAACACTGTATCGTTCTCTCGAATCCGTGTGCAACGATTTCCATGTATACATTTTTGCTTTCGATGACAAAAGCTGTAATGTTCTCAAGCAACTCAATCTTCCCAAGGCAACAATTATCTCGCTGAACGAATTTGAAGATGCGGAACTGTTAACAATAAAACCATCGCGTTCGCGCGCGGAATATTGTTGGACATCAACATCGTCAACAATTTTGTATGTGCTGAAAAAATATCATGTTGACATGTGTACATATCTTGATGCGGACATGATGTTTTTTGAATCGCCGAAAGCATTATTTGATGAAATGGGCAATGCATCAATTATGATCACCGAGCACCGCTACACAAAACGATACAACAAAGAAGCGTTGAGCGGAATTTATTGTGTGCAATTTATTTCATTTCGAAATGATGAACGAGGATTGACGGCACTGCACTGGTGGCGCGAGCGTTGTTTGGAGTGGTGCTACGCGCGATTTGAAGAGGGCAAATTCGGCGACCAAAAATATTTGGACGATTGGACAACACGCTTTGAAGGTGTGCATGTGCTTCAACATCTTGGCGGCGGAATGGCAGCGTGGAATGTGCAGCAGTATGATGTATTTGAGAAAAATGGTAGATTGTGTGGAAAAGAAATTGTTTCTGGAAATGAATTCCCAATAATTTTTTATCATTTTCATTATTTGAAATATTTAGGAAAAGAAAAGATCGAATTAGCCAGAAGAATTCTTTCCGATACTGTGTTGCAGTTATTGTATTCACCCTATATCAATAAATTGGAAGCGGCAAAAAAAGAAATCGGAAAGATTGATTCTTCGTTCGATCCGCACGGTGCTGGAAAAAATACTATAAATTGGAAAACGCCAATTCTCTTTGTATACCGAAAATTATTTGGAATTTACAATATCTATCCAGTAGAAAAATTTTTGCACTTTTAACTTTTCATTTTGAATTTACATGGCGTATCTTCTTCAACTAAAAACACATTCTGATAAGCGCGGCAATCTGACCGTGATCGAAAAAGAAATTCCATTTGCCATCAAGCGCATTTTTTATATTTACGGTGTTGATGATTCTGTGCGTGGCGGTCATCGTCATCACAAAACCATTCAAGCCGCAATTTGTATTCATGGTAGCTGTATCGTTTCTAGCAAAGATAGCAACTTGAAGCAAGATTTTGCTCTCGATCATCCGAATAAATGTTTGATACTTGAGCCGCGCGACTGGCACACGATGCACCATTTCACGTCCGATGCTGTGTTGCTTGTTCTCGCTTCTGAACCATTTGATGCCAACGATTATATTTACGAGCAATACACATGATCGAATACGAAAATCTTCGCAAAGCAAACGAACCATTTTTTGAAGAATACAAAAAATCTTTTTCTTCAACATTGGAAAGTGGTTGGTTTATACTCGGCAATGCGGTGAAAAAATTTGAAGAAGAATTTTCACGTTTCAACACGAGCAAGTACTGTGTCGGTGTTGCAAACGGTCTCGACGCGCTCATGTTGAGTTTGCGGTCGCTGGAGTTTGAAAAGGGGAGCGAAATTATAGTTCCTTCCAACACATACATCGCAACCATTCTTTCTATCTTGCAATGCGGACACACGCCTGTTCTTGTTGAACCGGATATACACACATACAATATTGATCCGAAAAAAATTGAAGAAGCAATAACATCAAAAACGCGCGCGATGATGATTGTGCATTTGTACGGTAAAGCGTGCGAGATGGATCCGATTACTGCTCTTGCAAAAAAACATCACCTGAAATTAATTGAAGATTGTGCACAGTCGCACGGCGCAACATACAAAGGGAAAATGACGGGAACATTTGGCGAGTATGGTGCATTTAGTTTTTATCCGACAAAAAATCTTGGTGCGCTTGGCGATGCCGGTGCTGTAACGACAGAGAATGAAGAACTTGCTGTTGCCATTCGTCGTTTGCGTAACTACGGTTCGGGTAAAAAATATTACAATGAAGTTGTCGGCTTCAATTCGCGCTTAGATGAAGTGCAAGCTGGTTTTCTTTCTATTAAACTGAAATATCTTGATGAGATAACGAGACACAAAAGAGTATTGGCTACAGTGTATCAAAAAAATTTAAAAGAAGATTTTATCAAGCCAATTATTCACTCAGATTATTTCGATGTGTTTCATATTTACAATGTGCGCCATCCGAAACGCGATGCGTTGAAAGAATATTTGCTGAAGCATGATATCAAAACAGAAATTCATTACCCTGTTCCGCCTCATCAACAAAAAGCAATGAAGGGCATTCTTGATAAAAAAGAATTTCCAATTTCTGAAGAGATTCACGCCACGACACTTAGTTTGCCAATTTCATATTGCACTACGACCGATGAAGTGAATAAAGTAATTGAAGTAATGAACAAATTTTAATGAACAGTTGATGTTACGCAAAATGTGTTTTTATCACAAATGATGCCATGACTTATCTGGTAAATGTGTGGCGCCTAAGGCGGCATGTAACAACATATCAATCCGCAAAAGTCATTCGCCGCGGCGAATCATTAAAAAAATTTTGTTTTGCGTAACATCAGTTAGCAGTACTTTCCCGGAAAAAACGATAATGTCTCCACAATTTAAAAATATTATTTGTGATGTTGATGGTACGTTGATAGATTCTGCGCTTGATGTGTTAAATGCTCAACTATGGATGATTCACCATTATGGATTTACTCACCTGACAATGGATGATATTATTCCGCATTTCGGAAAGCCAATTCATGAAATGATGGAAAATATTTTTCCACAAGAAGAGCATCATCGAATTCCTGAGTCAGTAGAAAAATATCGCAATCGCTACAAAGAACGCTGGTTTGAAACTACAACACCATTTCCACATGTTGCATCAACAGTAGAAAAATTGCATTCACGTGGAGTTCGTTTTGCAACGGCAACGACGAAAACCAGCGATACTACAAAAATTATTCTCGAACATTTCGGTATTGCGAAATATTTTTCTTCCATTCAAGGAACAGACAAAGGAATGCCATACAAACCGAATCCGTTTATTATAGAAAAAATTCTTTCTGCGCAACATTGGAAGCAAGAAGAAACAATAATTATTGGTGATTCGGAAATGGATATTCAAGTCGGAAAAAATGCGGGCATTGCCATGTGCGGTGTTACATACGGCTCGCTTTCACGTGAACAAATGGTGCAATGGTCACCGGATTTTGTTATTGATAGTTTTGCCGAATTAATAAAAATTATTTTTGCTGCCGAGAATGCAGCGGTAACTACTTCATTACTTTAGGAAAACAACATGACTGCAAACGAAATTATTCGAAGCAAACGGAACGGCAACACACTCACCATCGAAGAATTAAGTTTTATCATTGATGGTTACGTGAAAGGAACAATTCCGGATTATCAAATGTCGGCATTTTTAATGGCGACATATTTTCGCGGGATGAGTATTGAAGAGCGCGCTACATTCACAAAACTGATGCTGCATTCGGGCGACGTTATAGATTTGTCGAACATCGCCGGAGTAAAAGTTGATAAACATTCTACCGGCGGCGTTGGCGATAAAATTTCTCTTCCGCTTGCGCCTATTGTTGCAGCGTGCGGCGTTCCTGTGCCGATGATCAGCGGACGCGGACTTGGACATACCGGCGGCACGCTCGACAAGTTGGAATCAATTCCCGGTTTCAACACATCGCTTTCCATTGATGAATACAAAAAAGTTATTGCGGAAATAGGTTTGGTGATGATTGGTCAGACAAAAGAAATTGCGCCGGCTGATAAAAAAATGTATGCACTGCGTGATGTTACTGCAACGGTTGAATGTGTTCCGCTTATTGCCGGAAGTATTATGAGTAAAAAATTGGCGGAAGGAATTGATGCGCTTGTTTTAGATGTGAAAACTGGACGCGGCGCATTTATGCAGACGTATGAAAAATCTGTTGAACTTGCCGAGGCGCTTGTCGGGATTGGAAACAGTTTCGGAAAAGAGACAATCGGTTTCATCACTGATATGAATCAGCCGCTCGGATATGCCATCGGCAATTGGTGTGAAATTGTTGAATCGGTAGAATGTTTGAAAGGAAAAGATGTTGCCGATGTAATGGAACTGACGTATGTGCTCGGCGGTGCAATGGTGATGTTGGGAAAGAAAGCAGGTTCGCTGCGCGAAGGAATTGAACTATGCAAAGAAGTTGTAAAGAACGGCAAAGCGTATGAAAAATTTCTTGCACTCACCAAACGGCAAGGGGGCGATGTCTCCTATCTTGAGCATCCGGAAAAATATCCGCGCTCAAAATATTTTGTTGAAGTAAAAGCATCACACAACGGATTTCTCACATCAATTGATTCGTTGGAACTTGGTTTCACCGGTATTTCGCTCGGTGCGGGGCGCACAAAAGTTGACGACATTATCGATCCGAAGGCAGGCATTCTTCTTTCTAAAAAAGTTGGTGATACAGTGAAAAGCGGCGAAGTGCTTGCTGCATTTTTCACCGATAAAAAAGAAGTGTTGGAACAAGCGGAACAGCGTGTTGCCGCAGCGTTTGCAATCGGCACAGAAAAACCACAGTCAGCAAAATTAGTAATTAGTGTCGTTGATAAGAATGGCGTGAGAGATTTTTCAGTGTAAAAGATAAATTACGCTGAGTGATGCCATGACTCAGAGTCATGGTATCTGTGTTGCAATGTTTTTGTCTTCCTGTTTTTCCTTTTCAAAAATTTTCTGAGTATCTTTTATACACTATGGAAATACTCAGAGCATACATGCGTGTTACGTCTGTCCGCACGGCGGCGTTGTTGTATTTGATAATTGCCGGCGCGCTTACGCAAGTTCCGCTTTTCAATTATCTCGGTTTCGAATTCTCCGCGCTGCTTACAATTCCTGTTGCATTCATCAGTGGTTTTCTTACAATACAATTTCTTGATGACCATCTCACAAAACCGCTGACGCGCAGAACGTGGTTGTATGTTGTGATGGATTATCTGACGGTGAACGGAATGTTGTTGCTTATTCCGCTCGCCGTAATTTCAGCGAATGCATTGGTTGTAAAAAATTGTTCCTTCACACAAGGGCTAGCGTATTATTTTTTGCTGCCCGTATGCACGATGATGTTCTCTGTTGCACTGGCAATGCTCATTCGGTTGTTCACGAAATATTCTCGTCTCTTTTTTTCGTTCACTGTTCTTCTTGTGCTTTCACAAATTCTTTTCATCACGTACACCGAGCCGCAGCTTTTTTCGTACAATTTTATACTCGGATATTTCCCCGGCATTACATACGACGAACAACTTTCCGATTTGACGATGTTAGTTCTGTTTCGAGAATTTACACTGCTTGCCGCACTTTTGTGCTTTGTTCTTTTTTTTCTTTTCGTCGGTGCGAAGAAAAAATATCGATGGGGAATATTTTTTCCTGTACGCATTGCAATACGGCAAGGAGACCGTATGTTGTGGAGTGTTGTAGCGTTGGCTTCATTCACGCTTGCTTTCGGGCATTTCAGTCGTCATTCATTACACATCATGCACACGGCGGAAGATATTCAGCAAGGATTAGGAAAACGAACCGAGTCTGAACATTTTATTTTCTACTATTCTAAAGATTCCTATTCCGCAGAACAAGCGCGGGTCATTAAAGCAGAAGCCGAATTTCATTATCGAAAAGTTATCGAACGATTGCATGAACGGCTTCCGGAAAAGAAAAAAATTTCGCTCTATATATATCCGAGCAGTGCTGCGAAAAAAACATACATCGGAACAGCAAATACAAATATTGCAAAACCATGGCGCAGAGAAATTCACCTCACTGCCGATTCATTCGAAGAAACATTCCGGCACGAACTTGTGCATGTGGTAGCGGGAAATTTCGGGCTGCCGATTGTGAATGCCAGTGCGCGCATGGCGATGAACGAAGGTGTGGCTGTTGCAATTGATTGGAGCAACGAAACTTTTTCTCCGCATACGTACTGCGCCGCATTACTGCGAGACAGCGCCATGAGTTCGATTGAACCGCTTTTCAGTTATACCGGATTTGCAACACAACACAGTACGCTCGCTTATACCGTTGCCGGTTCTTTTTCAAAATACATCATTGACAAACATGGTATTGAACTATTCAAAAAAGTTTTTGCTACAGGAAATTTTATGACAGCGTATGGAACATCGCTGTCATCACTTGTCGGTGAATGGAAACAATTTCTTGCCACGATAGATTGTTCTGCAATTCCTGTATCAACGGTGCGCACAATGTTTCTTCAGCAATCTATTTTTCGAAAAACGTGTGCGCGCGTTACAGCGCAGCGCAATGCTAACGCACTGCAAGCGATTCGTGTAAAAAATTATGTGCAGGCTGAACAGGAATTTTCGGCATCGTTCGATGATGCGCCGACAGCGTTCGCACTGCGCGGAGTGATGCAGTCGTTACTAGCACAAAAAAAATATGATGAAGCAATTCAACGCTACAATCAGTTAGACAAGCATTCGATGCTGAAAGAAAATCCGGTTATTCTGCTGCTGCTGGGTGATGCGTTGTGGGGCGCAGGAAAAAATTCGGAAGCACAAATAATGTATTCTGAAATACAAGCGCTGCAATACAGCAGTGCATTTACAGAAACAGCAGCTCTTCGCAATGAATTATGTTCGGCGTTAAAAACAAATCATTTTTTGGAATGGTATGCGTACGGCAGTGCAAGCGATTCTCTTCGCATTGCTGAACTGCAACAAGCAATGAACGAAAGTCGTGGACAGATGCAATTTCTTTTTCAATATCTTTTGGCAAAAGAACATTATCGTCAGGGACATTTTGAACGCGCCGGTACTTTATTTGCAAACACTGCCGGTTTTTTTGAAGAGCCGACACTTTCATTCAATGCGTTGATGCATGCGGGCGATTCTTTTTACAGAGCAGGCCTCTATGAACAAGCGAAAGCAATGTATTGGCAGACAAAAAATTATATACAGGATAGCGTTGCAGAAGAATATGTTGATGAACGTATTGCGTTGTGTGATTTCGTTCTGACAACGATGAGTGAATAATATGAAAATTTTTTTTGTGTACATAAGCGTCTGCTGTGCGCTGTGTGTTACATTTGCAGGTTGCGGTCAGAGCAGCGAGGCAACGCTCGATTGTTTTTCCGTCAGACAATACAAAAAGCTCACACTACCGGCACCCGACTTGTACTGTATGAACGTGAACACAAAAAACGGTAACCGCACCGACGTGTATGTTCAGCTTTCTTACGACCGTCTGAAATTTGAAAAAAAAGAAAATATTTTTCAATCGCGCTATACGATTACGTTTCTTGTGTATGATGAACATACTACACTCGTGCAAACTCATGAACAAACACGTACGGTTGCCGCTCGCTCGTACGAAGAAACACAGTCATTGCTTTTTGATATTTTCATGCACTCTTTTTCTTTGCTGCCGGGTTCATATATGCTCGAGTTGAATGTCGTGGATGAAATTTCAAAAATAAAATATCGGCAGCAGGAAAAATTCACAGTCAATAATTTTGAGCAAGGTGTATTCTCAGCAAGTTCGATGTTGTTGTTGGATACTGTTACATCTGTCGGCAAACAACTTTCTCTTCGTCCGATTCTTCCTTCTTCAATTTCATTTTTAAAAGACTCGCTCGGAATTTTTCAGGAAGTGTATGGCTTACAGCAAGGCGATAGCGTGCAGATGCGCATCACCTATAAAGTATCAAGAAAAAACAGTGAGATGAATCCTGATGCAGTATATTATTCCGCGCCGCCGTACAGAATACGAATTTCACCGTGTGTGTCTCCGTACGATTCAACATACTATCAAGCGGAATCGTTATTCGTAGCCGGTGCATCATCGGTGCGTGGCGCCTCGGCGCCAACAGTGCAATTTTATTCTCTTCCTCGTTTTGGTAAATCGGTTGTTGAAAGAACTCTCTTTGTAACGCGCAATCAAAAAACGGGCAATCAAAAAAAGGATAGCGTCGTTCAATCGCTGCAAGTGTTTCGGAAGCAGAATGTGTCGCGCACATTTATTTCTGTAAACGATGTTGTAGATGCACTGCGTTGGATTCTTCGCAGCGAAGAGTACGATTCATTACGTGCGCTTGTTTCGAATGAAGAGCGTCAGAAAATTCTCGAACGATTCTGGGAAGGAAGAGGCGGGAAACAGCGCAGAACAGAATTTGATCAGCGCGTGCGTGATGCAAATCTTCTTTTTACATCGTGCATTGAAGGCTCGCGCACGCCGATGGGAGTTGCATATATTGTGTGCGGCACGCCGGAGTATGTTGAATGTAGAAGCCCGTATGATGAAGTATGGTACTATTCTATCGGCAACAAAGTTTTCGCGCTGCCATTTAGAATGGAAGTGCGTGGAGAAGAAAATTTTTTTTATGAATTGCTGCCGTTCAGTGTGGATGAAACATTGTGGCAATATTTTGTTGAACGCTGGAGAAGAAAATAAATATTGATGAATCGTAACTACTCAGCGTGCCTTTTGTCCCGAAGGTTCGCCACGGCGAATGGCTTCGCCAGATGTTCCAAGTGAATGGCGTTGCCACCTTCGGCATAATTTCAGTATTTCCAAAAAAACGAATCCCCCGTCCCGATTAAAAAGCAAATCGGGACACCCCCTTTTCAAGGGGGATTTAAAGCAAGAATTCCCCCTTGAAAAGGGGGTTAGGCTGTAAGTCCGCCGGCTTTTTGGCGGAGGGATTAGTTGAATCAATAATAACGTTGAGCAGTTACAATGAATCCATATAAACGTATTTTATTAACAAGAATGAAATTTATCGGCGATGTTGTGTTGACTACGCCAATAATTCGTACGCTACGTGAAGCATATCCTGAAGCTCACATCGCATATCTTGGCGATAAAAAAGCTGTCTCTCTGCTTGAGCACAATCCGTATCTTGACGAAATTATCTCCTTCGATTTTTCAAATAGCTCGTTCTTGTATCAGGCAAAAATGTTGTACACGCTCTATGCAAAAAAATTTGATTTGGTAATCGATTTATTTAGCAATCCTCGCAGCGCGTTGCTCTCATTTGCCACACGTGCGAAGGTGCGTGTCGGCGGCGATGTGCGCGGACGTGGAAAATTGTACACCATTCGGATACAAGATGATAGTTCATTAAAGTCGGCAATTGATTTTCACTATCAATCACTACAAGCAATTGGTGTTGCACCAAAATATTTCGAGACACAAATATTTTTAACTGAAGATGAAAAAAAAGAAGCGCGGCAATTCTTACACGATCTTGGTGTTGATGTGAATGCGCCGATTGTAATTTTACATCCGGGCGCGACATGGTCCAACAAGATTTGGTTGAAAGAACATTTTGCTGAATTAATCACACTCTTGTTGGAGCAAACAAATGTTGAAATCATTCTCAGCCCCGGTCCGCATGACAAAGACTTGATGGATTTTTTGATGAAAGAAAGAACGCAGCGAGTTCACCTTCTTCCACTGTTACCGGTGCGGAAGTTAGCGGGAATATTATCGCAATGCGCAGTCTTTGTTTCGAATGATTGCGGTCCGATGCACATTGGCGTTGCGGTAGGAACAAAAACACTTGGCATTTTTGGTCCGGAGCCGATTGAAATATGGTTTCCGTATGATACAACAAAAGGTCATCTTTCTTTTTTTCAAAAACTTTCTTGTTCGCCGTGCCGCACAACGCAGTGTTTCAGAACCGGCGATGAATATTTAGAATGTATGAAATTAATTTCTGCCCGTACAGTTTTCGATGCAGTGAAGGAGAGATTGTAGTTGAAAAAAAACGCACACCATTCATCACCGCAGCAAACGATATTTCTTACCGGCGTTCTCGACAGAATAATTTATTACAATAACGAAAACGGTTATCTCATCGGCGTGTTGAAAAATAACACCGAGCGCACCACATTTGTCGGCTACATTATGGATCCGCGCGAAGGGGATGAATACACTGTTTCCGGCAAGTGGACGACACACGCAAAGTATGGAAAACAATTTGCCATTGATACATACGAAGTGCAATCACCGACAACTCTGCACGGTATCGAAGAATATCTTTCATCAGGTTTATTGAAAGGTGTCAGTCCGTTGCTTGCCGCACGCATTGTAAAAAAATTCGGAACGAAAACAATGGATGTGCTGAATAACGAACCGGAAAAATTATTACAGGTGGAAGGTGTGGCAGAAAAAAAGTTGCAGGCAATTGTGGAGGGAGCGGCATCATTTAAGCAAATGCAGGCAGTAATGCTTTTTCTGAAATCGCACGATGTGGGAACAAGCCATGCGATAAAAATTTACAAGACGTACGGCAACGGTGCAGTGAATGTCGTGAAGAACAATCCGTATCAATTGATTGATGATGTGATTGGTATCGGTTTTACGATTGCCGATTCGATTGCAAAAAAAATCGGCGTTGAACATGAAAGTTTGTATCGCCTTGAAGCAGGCGTGCGTTTTGTGTTGAATGAAGCGTGCCGCTCTGCCGGACATTGTTTTCTTTTGCGAGAAGAATTGGTGCGCCGCTCATCGGAGTTGCTTCAGATTGATGAAGCAAAAATTGAACGCGCGATCGAGAACAGCATCCGCAACGGATATCTGGTTGATGAACAGCAATCCATTTTCCCGTTGAAGCTGCATGAAGCGGAAATGGAAGCAGCGCGTGCGTTGGAAAAACTACAGCGGAAAAATTCCAAATTGTTTGAAGAAGAAAAATTATTGCGTTCGGTGATACACATCGAAAAAAAACGCGGCATTCTCTTCGACACAAAACAACGCAATGCAATTATACATGCTATTCAAGAACCGGTAACGGTGTTAACTGGCGGACCGGGAACCGGAAAAACATTGTGCGTGAACGGCATTATCGAATTGGCGGACGAATTGGGGCTGCAATATCTTTTGTGTGCGCCAACCGGACGCGCAGCGAAACGCATGGCGGAAGTTACCGGACGCGAGGCGAAAACAATTCACCGCATGCTTGAGTACGAACCGCAATCAGGTCTATTTCGCCGCGATGTAGAAAATCCTCTCGATTGTGTGCTGTTAATTGTGGATGAAGTTTCGATGGTGGATATTCAATTGTTTGCATCGCTTCTCGATGCGTTGAAACCGGAATCGCAATTGGTGCTTGTGGGTGATGTTGATCAGTTGCCATCTGTTGGACCGGGACAAGTATTGCGCGATGTGATTGCCTCGAAAAAAATTCCGACTGTGCGGCTCGATACAATTTTTCGTCAATCGGAAGAAAGTTCAATCATCACCAATTCCCACAAAATAAATTCCGGAGATGCGCCGGAGTTTACGGAAGATTTTCAATTTATCGAAGAGCACTCGCCGGAAAAAATTCTTTCTACAATAGTGGGATTGTGTTCAACGATCCTTCCACAAAATTATCGTTACGATGCGTTCGATGATATTCAAGTCTTGTCGCCGATGCACACGTCGCTTTCCGGCGTTCGCGAATTGAATAAAGAACTTCAGCGTACATTAAACGGACACGCGAAAGTGTGCTGGCAGGGAAGTGAGCGAAAATTTTTGATGGGCGATAAAGTGATGCAGATAAAAAATAATTACGAGAAAGATATTTTCAACGGCGATATTGGCCGCGTTGCCGGTGTTGATAAAGAGGAAGGGATACTCATTGTTACTTTTTACGGAAGAAAGATTGAATATACTTTCGAACAATTGGATGAGCTAACGCTTGCCTACGCGATGACGATTCATAAAAGCCAAGGAAATGAGTTTAAGGCAGTCATTGTTCCAATTACCATGTCGCACTATATTATGCTTCAACGCAACTTACTTTATACCGCAGTAACGCGTGCTCGGGAACTTCTTATTTTAGTAGGCGAGAAAAAAGCGTTGGCAATTGCAATTAAAAGAGCCGATGTGCATGAGCGCAATACAAAACTTCGGGACCGCATTGTAGAATTGATGTAACGTATTTTTTTTTACCGCTACATCAATTCAAAACCGGCGAGATTTTTAATGAGTTGAAAAATAAAATTCAAAGTGGATATAATCTTCGGGTAATGCCCTGAAGATGTTTTACATCTTCTCGCATCTGAACCAGTAGAGCATTTTTAGTTTGTATACATCTCTTGACAAGATGTATACAAAGTGGTATACTTTGTATACATTTAAAAAAAGATGTAAACAAATATGAAAAAGATAGAAATTGGAGTAGAAAAAGAGCAAACAGCTGGTTTTAAGGCGTTTATCCCTCATAAATTTCCTCCAATGGCAGGTATTGATTTTCCACCAGAACTTCCGAAAAAAGGATCGGAAGCGACCCGCTTACTTGGAAAACTTGACGGCATTACGCTGTTGCTTCCAAATGTGGATTTTTTCCTATCAATGTATCTTCGAAAAGATGCAACTGCATCCAGCCAGATTGAAGGAACTATGGCAACGATGATTGATGCTATTGAAGCAGAAGTGAAAGTGAATGCCAACATACCGAAAGATGTGGATGATATTTTGCATTACATCCAAGCATTGAATTATGGAATGAAGCGGGTGAAAGATGAAAATTTTCCGATGTCGTTGCGGTTTATTCGTGAACTTCATAACCAACTGATGGAGAAAGCCAGAGGAACACATTTTTCCGATCCGGGAGAATTTCGCAACAGCCAAAATTGGATTGGCGGAACACGTCCGGATAATGCGCGATTTGTTCCGCCGCCAGTACAAGAGATGCATAATGCTTTGAACGATCTTGAAATATTTATCCATGCAGTTGATTTTCTACAGCCGGTGATACGAGCAGGATTACTCCATGCACAGTTCGAAACAATCCATCCATTTTTAGATGGCAATGGAAGAACAGGGCGCATGCTTATTCCATTGTATTTATGGAAAGAAGGATTATTAGAAAAACCGGTGTTGTTTTTGTCTTCGTATTTCAAAAAACATCAAGATGTCTATTATGAAAAATTAGACGGTTATCATCACGGAGAAATTTTTGAATGGATAGAATTTTTTCTTGATGGAGTAATTGAAATAGCCAATGAAGCAATTGGCACTGTTAATAAAATTACAGTTCTGCGTGAAAAAGATATGGCAAAAATTCAAACACTTGGTAAACGTGCCGCAGAAAGTGCAATGATGGTGTTACCAAAATTATATGAATATCCGATTGTCAATGTTTCTCTTATTCAAAAATGGACAGGGTTTACGCGGGTAGGAGCACAAACAGTTATTGATCGTTTTATTGATAAAAAAATTCTTCGTCCAAAAAATGAAGATGTAAAATATGGTCAGTCGTATGTTTATAAAGAGTATCTCAATATTTTCACTGATAATAACTAAAGGGTTGTTCCAAAAACTATGTTTTTATCAAGTCCGTAGGACCCCTTCGGGGATGTCTGATATCTCCATAATTTTAGAGGAGATATTTTTGTCCGCCGCGGCGGATTGGAACAACCCTTTATTACGTTTCAAAAGTATTTGTATGCATATCATGCTATGTGAAAACCATCTCTACCGCAAATAAAATTTTGCAATGAGAAGTAGAATTGATGTAACGTATTTTTCTTACCACGAAGCCACAAAGAACACAAAGAAAAGTTATTCTTTTCGTAACAATTCCATAACAGGCTTTCAGTATCTTTGCATCGAACAAAAACAAAGGAGTTGTTATGGAAATAAAAGAATTATTTTACTTCGCCAGTGCGTGTTTGCTTCTTGTAGTAACGTTGTGGGATGCACGGCGGGGAACAAAGCAAAGCTAAATAAAACGCTGTATAGTTCTCATTGAAAAGTCATTGCGAGGATCCGCCGCAGGCGGAGACGAAGCAATCTTTATGATTATAGAGGAATAAAGATTGCTTCGCCAAAAAACGCCTCGCAATGACGACCCGATGAATATTTCAGTGAGGACTCAGTAACTCGGAAATAATTTTAAAGACAGTCGCGTCTTGAATGGCGTGTACTGTCTTTTTTATTTTGCTTCGCTACAACATCATTCCTATATTATTGACATTGAAGAAAAGGAAAGGATTGTATGGAACATTTATTTTCACCATGGCGCTCGCAGTACATTGCTACATTCAAAGAGGAAAAGCAAAAGACGGGCGAATCACTGTTTACCCGTATTGCACGAGAAAAAAAAGACACAAAAAATCTGGTGCTTCTTCGAAAAAAATATTGTTATGTGGTGATGAATTTATATCCATATAACAGCGGACATGTGATGATTGTACCGTACAAACAAACATCCGAGATGAGCGGTTTATCGAAAAAAGAGAATGCGGAAATTATGGCAACCATTGTTGAAACAATTGAGGTGCTGAAGAAAGTGCTGAAGCCGCACGGATTTAATTTTGGTGCGAACTTCGGCAGAGTGGCGGGCGCAGGAATTGACGAGCATATTCATTTTCACATTGTTCCGCGCTGGAATGGTGATACGAATTTTATGCCGACACTTGGTGATGTGAAAGTGGTTTCCGAGGATATGATTGAGACATATAAAAAACTTAAAAAGGTATTCAATGCGAAAAAACAAAAAACAACCAAACGTACAACGTAACATGAACGGGAAAATATTTTTTCTCTTCGTGTATTTTATCTGTGCATTCAATCTTTCCGCGCAGCAAAACTATAAAAGTGTTGCCGAAGGAATTATCAAAAAAGGATTGAATGAACAAGAAGCGTACACCATGTTGACGGAATTAACATCAACAATTGGTGCGCGGTTAAGCGGCTCGCCGCAATTCGCAAAAGCAATTGAATGGGGAAAGCGGACGATGGAGAGCAAAGGATTTGACAGTGTATGGCTTGAGCCGGTAAAAGTTCCGCATTGGGTGCGCAATAGTATTGAAAAAGCTTCTCTCATCGTTGGGAAAAAGAAATTACCATTAGCGGTATGTGCATTAGGTGGAAGTATTGCTACCGCAAAAAAAGGTATGACGGCAGAAGTTATTGAAGTCCATTCTTTTGAAGAAGTGCGCGCGCTGGGAGAAAAAGCAAAAGGGAAAATAATTTTTTACAATCGTCCGTTTGATAAAACAAAAGCCAACACCGGCGAAGCATACGGCGGCGCTGTTGAGCAACGAACATCCGGTTCAGTAGAAGCTGCAAAAGTTGGTGCGGTTGGTGTAATTGTTCGCTCTATGACAAATGCGTTGGACAATCAGCCGCATACCGGTGCGATGAATTACAACGACAGCATTCCGAAAATTCCTGCAGCAGCAGTGAGCACACTCGGTGCAAATTTATTGAGCGAAGCGCTTCAGAAAGAAAAAAATGTTCGCGTATCGCTACAACTGAATTGTGAAACGCTTCCGGATGTTGATGCATTCAATGTTATCGGTCAGTTGCGCGGCACAGAAAAACCAAATGAAGTTATTCTGCTTGGTGGTCATCTTGATAGCTGGGATAAAGGAACAGGTGCGCATGATGACGGCGCAGGATGTGTGCAATCAATTGAAGCAGTGCGCATTCTGAAAAGTTTGGGAATGCAGCCGAAGCGTACGATTCGTGTTGTATTATTTGCAAATGAAGAGAACGGACTGCGTGGCGGGAAAGCGTACGCGGACAATCAACGCACCTCAAATGAAAAACACATTGCTGCAATTGAAAGTGATTTTGGCGGCGGTGTTCCGCGCGGTTTTGGTGTCGATGCAGATTCGCTTCAATTCGAAAAAATAAAAAGCTGGAGTCCGATTTTTGATTTAATCAACGCAGATAAAATTCGCAAAGGGGGCGGCGGTGCAGATATTTCTCCGTTATCAAAGAAAGGTGTCCCGCTGATCGGTCTCAATCCTGATGGGCAACGCTACTTTGATTATCATCATTCGCACAACGACACGATTGACAAAGTGCATCCGCGCGAGCTTGAACTTGGTGCAATTGCAATGTCCATGCTTTCATGGCTTCTTGCAGAAGAAGGGCTGTAATTTTTTTTCATGACATATAAAAAAATAAATACTATTCCGCTGCTCGGTAATCTTACGGCGCAGCAATTTCAACTGACAAATGGTTTGCACGTTGCAATTGTTGTAGATGCGACCACGCCTATTTTTTCATACCAAACATGGTACCGTGTCGGCTCGGCTGATGAAAAACCGGGCTACCAAGGTCTTGCGCACTTGTTCGAGCACATGATGTTTCGCAAAACATCGCGGCGAGAAATGGGCGAGTGGGAACGCGAAGTAAATGCACATGGCGGCACAGGAATTAACGCATACACATCGCGCGATCAGACAGTGTATTTTTTTACTTTTCCGAAAGAACAATTTGTGCGTGCCGCAGATCTGGAAGCAGATCGCATGGCGAATCTTGTCATCGAACAGGAAATGTTTGAAACGGAAAAAGGAGCTGTGCTCACTGAACGCAATCGCGGGTTGGATGAGCCGACGAGATTTTTGTGGGAAGAAATGTACAAGCTTTCGTATACGCAGCATCCGTATCGTTATTCAATTATTGGTGAAGAAGAATCAATAAAAAGTTTTTCGGTGGAAGAAGCGCGTGCATTCTATCAACAGTATTACTCATCCAATAATGCGCTCATTATTGTTGTGGGCGATGTTGTCCCGGAAATGGTGATGGAGACAATTGCATCGCAGTATGGAAATTTCCCTGAACGCGCTCATCACTCGCGTTCCATTACGAGCGAACCGCTGCAATTGGAAAATTATTCGCGCATTGTTCATCACCGCAAAGCAACACAAGAAATGCTTGCGAAGGCATGGCACATTCCGAATATGCTTCATGAAGATTATCCTGCGCTTGCAATGATCGGAAAATTATTGACGAGCGGAAAAACTTCTCTCTTGCTGGAACGGCTTGTGAACAATGGAAAAACGACAAGCATCTTTGCGGATGTGTATATTGGAAGAGACCTCGGCACGTTTGAATTCTTTGCGCAGATTGCACACGAAGAATCATCTGAGAGCATTGAAAAGATTTTTCTTGATTCGTTGAAAGAGTTGGCAGAAGGAAACATCAGCGAAGAACAAATTCAAATTGTAAAAAATAATATTGAAAAAGATTTTTATCATTCGATTACTTCGCCATCAGGTTTGGCGCGCATGTTAGGCGATTCGTTTGTATGTGCCGGCGACATTGCGCATGAAATTCAGATGATGGAAAAAATTCAACATACAACACGCGCCGATGTGCAGCGTGTTGTGAAACGTTATTTGCTCGAAGGAAAATCCGCCACGATCTCTTTACTTCCGGAATAATTATTTGTTCATTAAAAAATAAAAGATGTCAGACACCTTACTGATGAAATGAACAAAAATTTATTTGCTTCCAAATATTTAACGAGAAGGTGTCAGACATCTTCGCTATTTTAAGCTTTTTAAGATTGAACTAATTATGCCTGTCATAAACCATACTCTCTACTACCAGCAGGATTTGCGTGTTCCGATGACATCGCTTTCGTTTGTATTTCACGGCGGCGGAGAACAACAAGAACATGAAGAAAGCGCCGGACTTGCGCGGCTCACATCGAAATTGTTGCTGCGCGGAACACGCAAACATACCCGCGAAGCATTGCAAACAACATTGGAATTGCTTGGCGCAGAACTGCACGCATCGGTGAACGAAACTGATTTTGTTTTCCGAATCTCGTGCTTCACAAGAAACATTGATGAGGTGTTGGTTCTTGTAGAAGAAATTTTGCGTGAAGCAACGTTTCCGGAAGAAGAACTTGTTCTCGTGAAAAAACAAGATCTCAACAAACTTGACGCCATGCTGCAAGATACGGAAAGTGTTGTGCGGACCGGTCATCGGTTTGTTGTATACAACGGCACACGGTTCGGAAAATTTGGCTCGAAAAAAAGTATCGAAAAAACTTCGCGGAATGATTGCGCCGCATTTTTCGAGAAAGTACAATCATGTTCGGTGCTGTACTTCACGGCAATTTCTGATCTGTCCAAAGTTGAGATAGAAAAAAAACTTGCTCGTTTTATGCACAAGCGACTCACGACCGGATTTCACGTGCAGCCGGAAATTCATTTTCGTACGTCGCGCGGACGCGAAGCTTTTATTTTTCATTCGGAACAAGCAACGAACGATCGTCTGCTCTGGTCGCACGCAGGAATTTCGGCAACCGATGAACGCCGCTTCGCACTGAATCTGATTATAGATGCGCTTGGCAGTTTTGAAGGATACTTGTTTGATGAACTGCGGAATAAAAAAGGGTGGTGTTACGGTGTGTATGCGTTTCTTTTTCAAGGAACGACACGTCCGGGGCGAATCGGATATTATGCGGATCCATCCGATACAACATCGGTGCATCTCATTCCTGAATTGCTGCGCAGCATTCAAACATTCACGAAGGAAGAAAGTTTTGTTACACGTCTTGCGGAACGGAATACATCATTCAAAAATCGGTACGCGTACCAGCTCGACAAACATTATATCTTGATGAGTGAAGTCTATCGCGACCGGTACGGAATTCCTATTTTAACGCGTGAGGAATACTATGCAAAGATTGATGCAGTAACTTCGGACTATGCACAGGAAGTAATTCAAAAAATAGTTGATGCTCACAATATTACGATGGTATTTTATGGAGATGAACACCGTATTACAAAAATTCTTCATGCGATTGATTCTGAAATGCCCATTACGCGCTACGACAAAGAAGTGTTGATAGAATAAAATTTGCATTCCATTGTTCATTCTCTATTGGGTTTAATACCCCGACGTCACAAAGTGATCTGGCGAAGCCATCACTTCGTGACCTTCGGGACTTGCGTCGTCATTCCCGTCCCAAAGGGATCCCTTCGGGACATGTTTTTGGCGGGAATCTATTTGTGGATGCCCGATAAGAGCATTCGGGCATGACGAAGATACCCCGCTGCTTGCGGCGGGGAGCTTCATTGCTTCAACACTGTGGCAACTTCAATAAGCCTGCAATTATGTATTGCGGGCTTTTTTTCTTTAAAAAAACTTGACAAGTATATTCAAATTAGATATATTTGAATTAAGATAATTTAAACTTAAAGTAATTATATGAAGACAACAAAGAAATATGGTAAAAAGGCAGATATCGCCTTAGGTATGTGGGTGAAACTGGCTCGCGCAACATCGTTTTTTGGAAAGGCAACGCTGAAGGACATTACGAGCTATGGATTAACGCCGCCGCAGTTTGGCGTTCTGGAATCGTTGGGACATTTGGGTCCAATGAAAATTAGCGGTATGTGCGCCAAGCAACTTGTATCGGGCGGAAACTTAACGGTAGTGATTGATAACTTAGAGCGCGATGGTTTGGTTGAACGAAAGCCAAGCAAAGAAGATCGTCGCGCGATTACGATTCAACTTACCAACAAAGGACAGAAATTGTTCAAAGAAATATTTACAACACATGCAAAGTATGTTGCAAAGCTGGCTTCAGTATTAACTGAACAAGAACAAGAGCAGCTTGCCGCTCTTGCAAAAAAATTAGGTCTCGGAATTCAAGAAAAATATATTCACTAACTTATCACAAAAGGAGTAACACTATGAAACACCTCAGTAAAATATCTATTGCGATATTGTTTGTTGCAGTTTCGCTTTCGGCACAAACAACATATACATTAGATCCCGCACATGCGTACGTTGATTTCAGCGTGAAGCACATGATGTTTAACGATGTGCGCGGAAAGTTTTCCGTTGACAGCGGAAAAGTTGTTGCCGCAAAAGAAGATTTCAGCGATGCACAAATTGATGTGTGGATTAAAACCGCGAGCGTGAATACCAGCAACGAGAAACGTGATGCTCACTTAAAGAGCGGCGATTTTTTTGATGCTGAAAAAAATCCAAGCATTATTTTCAAAAGTTCATCAATGAAAAAAATCGGTGCGGATACCTACACGATTGCCGGCAACTTAACAATGCGCGGCGTTACAAAACCGGTTACGCTTGATGCAAAGTTGAAAGGTAAAGCAAAAAGTCCATGGGGAAATACCGTTGTTGCATTTCAAGCGACTGCAAGTATTGACCGCACACAGTGGGGCGTTTCATGGAACAAGCCGCTTGAAGCAGCCGGTGGTTTGTTGGTTGGCAATACTGTTGATTTGACTTTCAACGTTGAATTGAATTAAGGGCAGTTCTAAAAATTCAAAAAAAGAAATTTTACCGCAAAGTCGCTAAGACGCAAAGTGTTTATTACCATTTGTTTATATTATTTTTCTTTGCGCCTTTGTGTCTTTGTGGCGAAAAAAACTTAATTTTTAGAACTGCCCTTAATATGGTGCGTGGTGGCTTGGGAAATAATTTCCTGAGCCATCTTTAAATTACAATATCTTTTATCTTGAACCGCAGTTCGGAAATTAATTTTCATGCTGCTTATTTTTTTTCTTATGAATGAATACATGGTATTGCTTGCATTGCCCGCGTTTCTCTCTGAAGAAATGGCAAAGCTTATTCCCTCGCAGCGATTACACATTAACGGGTTAATGGAAAAAGGCGTTGTGATCGGTTACAGTCTTTCGCACAACAGAACAAAACTGTGGATTACGATGCATGGAAAATCAGAAGATGATATTATGGAAACACTGCGTTCGTTTCCGATTTATTATTTCTTCGAGAATATTACGATTGAACAATTAATGTTTCATAACACTGTTACGTTTGCGTTGCCGCGTGTGTCGCTCAATTAAAATTATTTGAAGGGAACTGTAACCACTCAGTGTGATAAATATTTCAAATGATTTCCTAATTAAATACAAAGAAAAACATAGCCACAGATTCGCAGATTAAACTTTAAGAGATATTTGAAAAATAATTTCTGTTAAAAATCTGTGAATCGGTGGCTTAATTTTTTAGGGTGAGTAGTTTCTCTTCACTTTACAAAGAAGAAAAGAAGAAATTCTCCTCAATTCTTCTTACATTTTACCCGCCAAGATTATTCTACAACCATATAGGGAGCTAACGCCATGAACATTTTTCGCAAGGTACTTCGAATAACTATTTTTTGCGCTTTGAACATTTTTCTTCTTCATGCGCAACCAACTATTTCTCTTAAAGATACTCTTCCTTTCGATAAAAATATTACAGTCGGAAAATTATCAAACGGACTTACCTATTATATTCGCGCTAATGCAAAACCGGAAAAGCGGGCGGAACTTCATTTAATTGTGAAAACCGGTTCAGTGCTCGAAGATGCAGATCAGCAAGGTCTCGCACATTTTGTTGAGCACATGGCATTCAACGGTACAAAAAATTTTCCCAAAATGGATTTGGTAAATTTTCTTGAGCGTACCGGAGTTCGTTTCGGTCCGCACCTGAATGCGTACACAAGTTTTGATGAGACAGTGTATATGCTGCAAATCCCTACAGACAGTCAGCACGTTATTGAAAAAGCATTTCAAATTTTAGAAGATTGGTCGCACAATATTTCATTTGATTCTGTTGAAATTGATAAAGAGCGAGGAGTTGTTGGTGAAGAGTGGCGGCTCGGCAAAGGTGCCATGGAACGAATTCAGAACAAACACAACCCGATTGTTTTTTACAATTCGCAATATGCTCAACGCTTGCCAATCGGAAAAAAAGAAGTGATTGATACTGCGAAGTACGAAACACTCCGGCGTTTTTATGCAGACTGGTATCGTCCGGAACTGATGTCGGTTGTTGCGGTCGGTGATTTTGATAAAGCAGCGATCGAAAAATTAATTCAATCTCATTTTGAAAAATTAACACATGCACCGCAGCCGCGTCTGCGTACAGAATTTACATTGCCGAAACACAAGCAAACACTTGTTTCGATTGCGTCTGATGCGGAATTGCCGTACACATTTGCAGTGGTGTTATTCAAACGACCGGAGTGCGAAGAAAAAACAGTTGCCGATTATCGTCAACAAATTATTGGTCAGTTGTATGATGGAATATTAAATGCGCGTCTTGGCGAGATAGTTCAGAAACCAAATCCGCCGTTTATTTTTGCATCTGCCGGCAGCAATAAATTTGTCGGTGCAACAGAAGCGTACGAATTGTTTGCCGGTGTCAAAGAAACTGCAATCATGCAAGGCATTGCGGCACTGTTGCAAGAAGCATTTCGTGTGCAGCAGCATGGTTTTACACAAACGGAATTAGATCGTCAGAAAAAAGAAATGCTTCGCGGAATGGAAAAAGCATTTGCCGAAAGAAAAAAATCAGAGTCAGAAAAATATATGCAAGAATACACGCGGCATGTGTTGTATGGTGAACCTGTTCCTGGTATCGAATACGAAAATGAATTGTACAATACATTTATTCCCGGCATCACGCTCGCGGAAGTGAATGCGCTTTCGCAAGAACGCATCACACCGGAAAACAGAGTTGTTACAGTGTCCGCGCCGAAAAAAGATGGTGTTGTCTTGCCAAGTGAAAAAGAAATTATTGCGCTCATTGATTCATTAGAAAAAAAACAAAGTGCTGCGTACGTGGATAGCACCGGCAATACACCGCTTCTTGCAAAGTTGCCGCGTGCCGGAAAAATTCTCAGCGAAAAAAAATTATCAGATGTTGGTGTTACCGAGTGGTCTCTTTCCAATGGTGCGCGTGTTGTGTTGAAGCCGACCGATTTTAAGGATGATGAAGTGTTAATGCAGGCAAGCAGTCCCGGCGGAACTTCGACAGCAAAAGATAAAGAATTTCTTTCTGCAAATTTTGCAACAACATTAGTGCGTGCAGGCGGTATCGGTGAGATTGATGCGATTGCATTGCAAAAAATGCTTTCAGGAAAAATTGCCGGCTGTTCGCCCTTCATCAGTGATTTGCAAGAAGGATTTTCCGGCAGCGCATCGCCGAAAGATTTGGAAACGATGTTCCAATTATTATATCTCGAATTTACTGCGCCGAGAAAAGATACCAATGCATCCGGCGCATATATCTCAAGAATAAAATCATTTCTGAAAAGCCGCAACGCATATCCCGAAACTGCATTTCAGGATACTGTTCACAATATTTTATCGAGCTATCATTATCGCGCTTTGCCGATGACGGAAGATCGAATTGATTCAGTCCGGTTAGATGTGTCATATAATTTTTACAAAAATCGTTTTGCTGATGCCGGCGATTTCACATTTTTCTTTGTCGGCAATTTCACACTTCCTTCAATAAAACCTTTTGTTGAAAAATACATTGCATCACTGCCGGCATTGCGCAGAAAAGAATCGTGGAAAGATAACGGCATCCGCTGGCCGTCAGGAGTTTTTACGAAAGAAGTTGTGCGCGGTGTTGAACCGAAAAGTTCCGTGCAATTATTTTTCTCGGATACATTTGAATGGTCGCAACAACATCGGTTTGATTTCAATGCGATGCTTGAAGTGCTTCGTATTAAATTGCGCGAACAATTACGCGAGGAAAAGGGAGGCGTCTATGGCGTTTCAGTAAATGGTTCAACAGAAAAATATCCGCGTCAAGAATATGCAATTACAATTTCATTCGGTTGCAATCCGAGCCGGGTACAGGAATTGATTACCACTGCTCTTTTGCAAATAGACAGTTTAAAACTTCAGCCACCGGCGCATGAGTACATTACAAAGGTACAAGAAATGCAGTTGCGTGAATATGAAGTAAATCTAAAAGAGAATAATTATTGGCTTTCATCACTCAGTGGATTTTATTTTTACAACGAAGATCCGTCGCGTATTCTGCAGCGAAAGAAAATGATTGACGGGTTGACTGCCACTACTATTCAAACAGCAGCGCAGCGCTACTTCGCTAAGAAAAATTTTGGAACATTTATTTTGAACCCGGAAAAGAAGTAATAATGCTTTCTCATCAAGAACTTTCGAACATATTTTCTGCGCTGCCCGATTTTGTTTTTATTACGGATGATGAAGGGGCTATTATTGAATACAATACTGTTGTAAAAAATCGTGCGGCAATTAAAAAAGCAATGTCTGAATACTGGGGAAAGGAAGGGCAGCTTTCGTTTAATCGTATTGTGCACAAGCATGTTGATGAACATTCGTTTCGCAGTAAATTTTTCTTTGCTGGCGGCGATTCTCTCTATGCCGAAATTATTGTTGCCGGTTTTGAGATAGACAGCAAAAAGAAATTTGTTGTTACCGTTAAAGATATTACCAAACAGCACAATGAAGAATTAGATCTTCTCCGTTTCTCAGAAGTCATCCGGCACACAGTCAATCCGATTCAGATTACTGATGCAAAAGGAAAAATTATTTATGTGAATCCGGCGTACGAACGCATTACCGGTTATACAAAAGAAGAACTTATCGGACGCGACCCGAGTATTTTGAACAGCGGCAAACAGCCGAAGGAATTTTGGCAGAATGCGTGGAAAGTTATTTTAAGCGGACAGGAATGGATCAGCCAGGTTCAGAATAAAAGAAAGAATGGAGATTTATTTTATACCGAATTACTGATCTCGCCAATTATTGATGAAGCAAAAACAGTGATTGGTTTCCTTGGCGCGCATCGTGATATCACCGAACAAAAAATGCTCGAGCAGCAATTAGTGCGCTCTCAAAAAATGGAAACGTTCGGAACACTTGCTGCCGGTATTGCACACGAGGTCGGTAATCCGCTCACATCAATATCTTCCATCGTGCAAGTGATTCTTCGCACCACGGATGATGCGTTTGCAAAAGAAAAATTAGATCTCGTCAAAAATCAAATTAATCGTATCACTAAAATTATCCGGGAGCTTGTAGATTTTTCACGCCCATCCACCTACGATGTGAAACGGATTGATGTGAATGCAATTCTTCGCGATGCAATGAATATTGTGCAGTACGGAAAAAAAGTTCAGCACATCCAATTTACAATTACCTTAACCGACAACCTGCCGTCTGTTACTGTTGTGTCCGATCAGTTAGTACAGGTCTTTCTCAATATTTTGATGAATGCAGTTGATGCGTGTGAGGAAGGAAAGCATACTATTTCCGTGCACAGTGTGCTTGACAAGGATATCGTACACATCATTATCGGCGACACGGGAACTGGCATTGCTGAAACAGATATTGAAAAAGTGTTCGATCCTTTTTTCACAACTAAAGAGGTCGGCAAAGGAACGGGCTTGGGCTTGTGGGTGAGCTTAGGAATTATAAAAAATTTCGGCGGTGATATCCGAGTTGAAAGTGTGTTGGGCAAAGGTACAATCTTTACTGTGTTACTTCCATTGAAAGGAGCCATGCATGGCTGAAAAAATTCTTGTAGTAGATGATGAAGAGATTATTCGCGATTCTATTTCTTTTGTCTTAGAAAAAGAAGGATACATTGTTGAGAAAGCCAATAACGGTGCCGTTGCGTACGACAAAGCATCTACCACATCGTACGATTTGGTTATTACCGATATTGAAATGCCGGAGATGCGCGGCACGGAATTATTGGAAAAAATTACGCAGCGCTCACCGGAAACATTTGTCATCATCATCACAGCGTATGCATCCATAGAAACAGCCATCATGTCGCTGCGCAAAGGTGCATCGGATTATATTCTGAAGCCAATTGAGTTCGACGATTTATTGTTCCGCGTTAAAAAATTATTTGAACATCGCGCACTATCACTAGAAAATAGTTTGCTGCGGCAGGAAGTGAATCGCCAGTACGATTTTCATCATATCATCGGACAAAGTGATGCGATGAAAAAAGTATTCGGCACAATCGAAAAAGTTGCTGCAAGCGAAGGGACCGTACTGATTACCGGCACCAGCGGTACCGGCAAAGAATTAGTGGCGCGCGCAATTCACTTTAACAGCAAGCGCAAACACAAACGCTTTGCGGCTATTAATTGCGGCGCCATTGTTGAAACGTTGTTTGAAAGCGAATTATTCGGACATAAAAAAGGTTCGTTCACCGGTGCAGTGGCAGATAAAGACGGTATGTTTAAAGTTGCAGAAGGCGGCACGTTGCTGTTGGATGAAATCAGCGAGATGCCGTACCAGTTACAGGTAAAATTATTGCGTGCATTGGAACAACGCGAGATGTATCCGGTGGGGAGTAACGATCCTGTTGCGATTGATGCACGCATTATTGCCGCAACAAACCGCAACTTACGCGAAGAAATTGCAAAAGGAAAATTTCGCGAAGATTTATTTTACCGGTTGAATGTTGTAGAAATTCACCTGCCGGAGTTGAACGAGCGCATTGAAGATATTCCGTTGTTGGTGAATAGTTTTATCGATAGTTTCAAAAAAGAAATGGGACGGAACATCAAAGGGATCACCAATCAGGCGATGAATGCGTTGATACGCTATCAGTGGAAAGGGCAAGTGCGCGAACTGCAAAATGTTATCGAACGTGCAATGATATTTTGCGATGCAGAATTTATTGATGTGCACCATTTGCCGGAGTATATACAGAAACTTTCCGGCGGTTCAGATTCGATTACGGCAGCGTCGCACTTAACACTGAAAGATGCCGTGAAAAATTTTGAACGACAATTGATTGAAAAGAAAATCGGTCTCAATCCGGCAGATAAAGATAAAGTTGCCGAAGAACTTGGATTAAGTTTGTCTTCATTGTACCGCAAAATGGAAGAATTAAAAATTCCGCTGCGACCGGAGAAGACAAAATAAAGCAAGCAGGATGCAAACGCTCAATTTCAGAATTTTTGAAATTGAGCGTTTGTACTTTTAAATAGAATTTAGGGCAGTTCCAAAAATTCCAGAGGAATCTCGTTTTTCACCTCAAAATGAAGAACAAGATTCCTCTCCGCCTGCGGCGGATCGGAATGACATTGATTTAGCAATTTTGAGAACCGCCCTAAAATAATATAACTGTAGGCGCGGATGAACTTGTTCGCTTCAGGCGGAAATCCGCG
>CAYHZL010000016.1:0-34238 GCA_964361075.1 uncultured Chitinophagaceae bacterium | reverse complement strand
GCGACTGTTGATTAAAATCCATGCGCGGTTGAAACGGGTTCGGACTGATTTTCGAAATTTCGATATGCACAATAACGTTATCGCCGCCGGCATCTTTGTGATGAGGCGTTGGCAGCATCGGCTCGCTCCGATCCGGTATGCGCGGAATCAGCGAACTTAATCCTTTGCCCAATACAGATTTCGATTTTGAATAATCAGTCATACCTTCAATACTATAAACGTTATGCTACCGCAGACACATGTTGTTTAGCATGTGCTGCGTGATGCGCGGATGTTTTCGCGTGGTTCTTTAAAATTTCCTGTGCAAGTTCCATGTAGTGTTTTGTTCCCGAAGAAAGCGCATCGTACAACAAAATCGGTTTACCAAAACTTGGCGCTTCGCTCAGCCGAACATTGCGCGACACGATAGTCGAAAAAACTTTTTCGCCGAAATATTTTTTCACTTCGTCCACAATTTGATTGGAGAGCCGCAATCGCGAATCGAACATCGTCATCAACACACCTTCAATATCCAAATTCGGATTAAATGTTTTCTTCACCATGTTGATGGTGTTCAGCAACTGCCCCAAACCTTCCAATGCATAATATTCGCATTGCACGGGAATGAGTACCGAATCAGCCGCAGTCAATGCATTCAGCGTAATTAAACTGAGCGACGGCGGACAATCAATCACGATGTAATCAAATTTTTTCCGAACTTGTTCCAACGCGTTGTGTAATTTTCTTTCGCGATTATGTTCATTGACAATTTCAATATCAGCGCCAACTAAATTAATATGAGAAGGGATTAGTGAAAGAAACGGCATCGAGGTTTGAAGAATTGCACTGGATGCCTCAACGGTTCCAATCAACACTTCATACGTAGTTTTTTCTGAGTGCTTGCTGTCGCATCCAACACCACTTGTTGCGTTCGCTTGCGGATCAATATCGAACAGCAGCGTTTTCTTTTCTGCCGCCGCAATGGAAGCCGCTAAGTTCACCGCAGTGGTGGTTTTTCCGACACCACCTTTTTGATTTGCTATTGCAATAATTTTTGCCATGAAAACTTCTGCAAACATCAATAAAATTTACTATTTTGTTATTAATATAAATCTTTTCGTAAAGGGAAGCAACGAATTTACAGCGTTGCGTCAAGAATCTTCTTATTTTTAGACAACTCTTTGTATGGAAAAATATTTTTTTATCGGATTAGGCGGATGTATTGGAAGTATTTCTCGTTATAGTTTGTCCGGCTACATGTATCGAATATTCGGCGATGGATTTCCCTACGGCACACTTGACGTCAACATTGTCGGTTGTTTTATTATCGGCGTTTTGATGAGCATGTTTGAAGAGCGGTTTGTCGTTCAACCAAATCTTCGTCTTTTTTTAACGATTGGTATTTTGGGCGGCTTCACAACATTTTCCTCATTCAGTTTTGAAACTGTTGAACTGGTGAAGGCAGGTAATTTTCTTTCGGCAGGAATAAATGCAAGTGCGAGTGTATTCGGATGCTTTATTGCGACATGGATCGGTTCAATACTCGGAAAAATTTTATGACAAAGTCATCCCGTTGGGATAGGTGAACTATGACACTTTCAGGTGAAGGAAAATTATTGAGAATTTTTCTCGGCGAAGCAGATCGTTTCGAAGGAAAGCAATTATTTGAAGTCATTGTGCATCGCGCAAAAGAATTTGGCATGGCAGGCACAACCGTACTGCGCGGCATTGAAGGATTCGGCGCGCACAGCAGAATTCACACTGCAAAATTATTACAACTTTCCGAAGATCTTCCCATCGTCATTGAAATTGTTGATACTGCAGAAAAAATTGAAGCGCTCGTGCCGCAGATTGACGCTATGATTGAACGCGCCGAATGTGGTGCAATGATGACAATCGAAAAAGTGGAAATAAAAAAATACGTGGCGGGAAAATAATTTTCTTTACAGCGTGTGTGCGAACCAACTCTTATTCGAAGAGATCGTTCGCTTCAAACGTAAACCCGCGCAAAAATTCTTCAGCAGCTATTCGTTTTTTCCCTTCTTGCTGAATTTCAAGAATCTCAATTGCACCATCGGAAGTACCGACAAATATTTTTCTATCGGCAATAGAAACTTCCCCGCATTGCAATTTCTGAACGCCAATTCCTGACTTCTGGCTTCTGAATATTTTCATCAGCTTTCCTTTGTGTGTTGTCCACGCTGCAGGATGCGGTGAAAGCCCGCGAATAAAGTTATGAACTTCGGATGTACTTCTGTTCCAATCTATTTTTGTATTTTCCTTAAATAATTTGGGTGCAGGAGTAGCGATTGAATCGTCCTGTGTGCGCGGCACTGCCTTTCCAATTTCGATAAGTCGAACTGTTTGTAAAACAATCTCAGCGCCAACTTCAGCAAGTACATCATGCAAATCACCGGCAGTCATCTCCTCGCGAATCGCAACGTGTGCCTGTAAAATAATATTGCCTGTATCAACTTTCTCTCGCAGCAAAAACGATGTGACACCGGATTCGGTTTCTCCATTGATGATCGCCCAGTTAATCGGTGCGGCGCCACGATACTTCGGAAGCAACGATGCATGAAGATTGAACGCACCGAGTTTTGGAATTGTAAATACTTCTTTTGGCAAAATACGGAATGCAACAATTACAAAAAGATCGGGCTGCAATAATTGTAACTGCGTAATAAAGGTGGAATCTTTTAACGATTCGGGTTGAAGAACAGGTAATGCATATTGCAATGCAAATTTTTTCACCGGTGTAAAGGAAACTTGCTGTCCTCGTCCGCGAGGTTTATCGGGAGCGGTTACAACTGCAGAAATGGTGTACTTGTTGTTGAGAAGAATTTCCAAACTCTGCACAGCAAAGTCTGGAGTTCCCATGAACACGATATTCATTATTCTTTTGCCTTCACAGGATATTTTGCTTCTACATCACCTTTAGAAATTTTGCGCAATTTACTTTTAAGCAATGTCCGTTTGGTTGCTGAAAGATGATCAACAAACATGACACCATTTAAATGATCGATTTCATGTTGAAGAACACGTGCCAATAATCCGTCAGCTTCAATTTCATGCTCTTTCATATTCACATCATTGTACTTCAAAAGAATTTTTTCCGGGCGCGACACTAATTCGCGGATTCCGGGAATACTCAAACATCCCTCTTCCATTTCCCATTCATCTTCTTCAGAAAGAATTTCAGGATTGATGACAACCATCGGTTTTGTATTCTCGCCATTTTCTCTATCGGAAATATCTACAACCAATATTTGTTTTAGCACGCCAACCTGATTCGCCGCCAAGCCAACACCATTTTCACGCATTGTTTCAAACATATTTTGAATAAGCTGAATATCCTTGTCAGATACTTCGCTGATACGCCGCGCTTTTTTGCGCAGCACCTCACAACCATATAAATAAATTGGTAAGATTGACACTACAGTGTTCCTTTCAAAATCTTTTTATCAATTACTGATGTTACGCAAGGACATAAGATGGAGTCCACTCCCAAAGGGATGGTGGCGAAGCCATCCCTTCGGGACTTCGCCACTTGCCTAAAAAAATTGTAAAACCGTGTAATTTTCATTTCATTTGTTAAGTAGGTGGACTCCATCTGCTTAACTTTTTCTTTGTATGCGTAAAATCAGTTATTCAATTACCCTTCGTGCTTCGGTAAATCTTTTTTTATAATACGAACTATACATTGACGAAAGCGTTACGCCGGCAGTAACACTTGCGTGCGCAAACATATCGTCACCGATATAAATTCCTACATGCGAAGGATTTGTCCCGTTTGTATTAAAAAAAAGTAAGTCGCCAAATTTTAAATTATCTTTGCTCACCGATTGTCCGATTTTTACTTGCTCGCCTGTTGAGCGCGGAAGTTGGACATTCAGTGTTTGTTCAAAAATTGTTTTTGCAAAACCCGAACAATCAATTCCATCTTTTGTGTCGCCGCCAAGTTGATATGGTGTTCCGAGCCAGCTCAAGATCAAATCCATTACTTTTTGCTGATCAATGGAGTGTGGAGCCGAGGCGCCATTCGATACAACAGGTTCTTTTAGTCCTTCCTTCGGGGCAGCAGTTTCTTCTTTCTTTTTCGGTGTTGAAGATTCCTTCGGACTCTTAAAACGTGTTGCTACTTCATTTGGATTTACTTTTTTATCATCTTCTTTTTTTTCTTCTTCCGCTTCCTGTGAAGAAAAACGATGTCCGTTTTTTTTCTTTTCATGTTCGCTGCGAGAACCGGTTTTTTCTTTCGATGCGAACCGAGGCGATGATGCACTGCAACCAACACACTGCAGTACAAAAATAAAAAATAAAAATGAAAAACCCCATCTCAAAAGATAGGGCTGAACATCCAAAAGAAAATTTGTTGATTGGTCTCTTTTCATGTGTACATAGTATCCGTAACAATCGTTTACCAATATAACTACCGCATCGGAGATTAATGTTATCAGCCACAGGCGAATCGCTTTTAATCTGATGTTAGTAGCTATCGTTATCTTACGTCAAGAGAACACCATCAACTTTTTCATTCGTCCTGGCTGTGCCCAGTTACAAGTACCTTGCATACGCAATGAACTCAGATATTCTTGAATGAGTGGGTTGGTTAGTTTATCAAGAACTTGCTTTGCTTCATGCAAAGAGGAAACACCGATGTAAGCGTTCAGAGATTGGTTGCCTTGCCATGAACCCAAATAACTATCGGGACGCAAAACTTTAGGTATAAAAATACTGTCGCCAAATGCTTTCCACATTATTTTGTAAGAGGCAAAACTGTATTCACCTACACCCATCAAAGCCCACCAAAATCCTTTATTAATCCATGTGTTAATGAGAACTCCTTTTCTGTTCTGTAATATTGTCTGGTACTTTGTAAGATAATTAAAAAGTGCTTCATCTTTTTTGAGTGTTTCAAGATCAATTGGTTTTCCACTTTCAAAGTGTGGAACTAGAATCACTTTTTCTGGCTTAGGATTGATAGATGTCAATGTGGTAGAAACTGTAAGAGGAAAAACATATTTTTTGCTTACGACTATATTGTCACCTAATGTATTTTTTAATCGCACTCTTTCATCGTCCAAAATCTCATGAGTATTGAAAAAGAAAATGTCGTTTGCTCCACAAGTATTTATACCTTGCCGTATCATATTTCTAATCGTTTTCTAAAATCTCTTTGAGCAACTTACCATCTGCTCTCCGCCAGTGTTCTTTTCCATTAGCAGTAATTCCAAGAATGATAGATGCTGATGCAGACGGACTTTTGAACATATAATCCTTTGTGAAAATAAAAAATTCTCCTTCTTCAATTAAAATTTTCTGCTCTTTTAATTTATTCCTTTGTTTTAAATATGGTTTGTAATATGATTCACTTGTTTCCTTTGAAACTTTTGAATTTTGCTTTACTAAAAAGCCTTCATCGGTTAATATTCCTTTAGCTGTAATTCCCTTAGTATTTGAAATAAAGAAAGTTTTTTTAGTCAAATCTTGGTTGGATTGTTCCTCAGTGGTATTAACAATTTGATAGTTTAGAACTACAGTAAGCATAATAACATAATGCAAAAATTCTTCAACCTCTGCATACTCTGCCTCTGAAATACTTGATTTGGTTGGTGTATTAGTATTGATAAGTTTATACTTGCCAGCATTTTTTATGAGATTGACTAAAGAAGATTCCAAATGCTTCACGTGAGCTTTATTTAGGTTATTGTCCTTGCTGATAAAAACAATAGCGTGTGTCCAAAAGTCTTTGCCAGATATATGACTTTTCAGGCGGGGCAATATCTGTTCAGCTTCGCCAACATAAATCAAATCAGAGTTGTCTTTACCCTTTCCAAAAAGCATATACAAACCTGTATTCATCAATTCGTCCCTATCTTCACTCTTTGCAATGTAATTTCTCGGGATCTTAAATGCTTTGCCTGTCCAGTTGGATAGTTCTACCACCATCCGACCGTCAGGTATGCCATCTATTAAAATAATTTTAATCGTTCTTACAAAAGATTTCATTTATAAATACTTATAAGTTTTTTGTTGTAAAAAAATTAAAATTGCAAAACTCTTTTTTGATGAATTGCCACTCTGCTGGAGAATTCTTCAATAAATTTTTCCAGAGGATATTCCCAATCAATTTCTTCCCAAACTTGATTAAGCGAATAAATCATTATCACTTTGTTAGTTCCCAAATTTTCTATTCTGTAACAGTTACTTGGCAAAGTATGGAATGGGGCAATACGGATATACTCAATGTCACGGCTTTCATTTTTTGTTCCTGATTTGTTGTGTCCAAATTCTGCAATGACAAAAATTCCTTTGTCGTTTGCCATATACTTTAAAAGATTTCCAACTGCACAAACGCCACCATCGGAATAGGAAGTTGTATCAAAGTCTTTTGTTTTTACATCAAAGCCGAAAAGTTGTCCGTCAACCTTGCAGGCAAAATCAAAAATTGTTCGTCTGCCCGGAATGTCTAAAGGTTCGTATCCGAGTTCATTGCAGATTTTTGTCCAATTCTGAGTAATCCGTTTCTCAATCATTGCACCGAAAGCTCGTGAATCCTCCCGTTCAGAAATGCCTGAGCGAAGTTCCTCAAAGAGTTCGGTTACCTTGTCTTCAATAGTTCTTGATATTTTTTTATAGTTCATAATGAGCAAAGGTAGATGATAAATCAATTTTGTCAGTTGTCAATTTGTCGAAAACATGGACATAACACTTTACTCTCCAGTACTTTTCCGAGCAACACCGACCACCCAAAATGACTTCACGCTGCAGGAATTCTCCACAACGACTAATCCAGATTTTGCCAACTTCTCGGTAAGTTCTTTCCATGTGAACTGTGCTTCAGTCAGGTCTCCAAAAAGAAAACGAAAAAGAGGATTCCGAGTGATGGAAGAGAGGGGTTCTTGAAAGAAAAACCGTCCTCCGAGGCAAGTGCTTTCAATGCTTTTGCTTCTTCAATGTATGGAACGGCAATGTAGTTTTTCTCCAAAGCCATAGCAATAAAACCTGCTCTGGTTTCTTGTCGTGATGTAACTAAATCATCTGCTGATTTGATTAAAGTATTTGCGATTATCTTTTTTGCCATAAGTAAACACATTTGCGGACTTCGGTTCGTCCATAGTTGCCCATTTGCTGACTACTGTTGCCTTTGCCTTTGGGTAATACAAAAATTTTATTGATGTTGAAGCCGAAGTTTTCTGCAAACTCGGATAGAATTAAATCAACAGTAATTTCTTCTCCACCATAACGAACATTGTCATTTACCATTACGCAATAGCCGCCACTCCTTGTAATTCTTGACATTTCATAAACCACAAAACACAATTCGAGAAAGTAATTTCTCACCATTCTCGTAATGTTGCTGTTGTTGAGTTTCTCCAACTTGTTCAACTCGTCAAGAACTGAATTTACTTCTGTCATTGCAGTTGAGTTGTTGTAAACCTCAATTATTTTTTCAAAAGTTTCTTGTCTGCCGATTGAAGAATAAAATTGATTGAGATAATCAACTTTCTCTTTGTTCTCAACTGTGCAGGACAACATTGCTTGTCGCAAGTTGCGAACTTGGTCGCTGTTGTTGCCGAGGTAAACCAATTCTAAAGCATAAGTCCGTGTGTAGTCATAGCGATTGCAGTAGGGTGGTGATGTCATAATGAAATCAAAAAAATCATCTTCAAGTTTTGGCAGTTCCTCCAAACACGAACCTTCAATAATATTTATCGGGTGGTGTTTGTGTCCGTTGCCGTTACTTGGATACTGTTCGAATAAATTTACTGACTTGTTAGGTGAAAGGTCAGTTACTATTTGATTTAGTTTGTAATTGAGTGCTTCTTCAAGGGATAGAATTTTTCCTTTGTCAAACGGCTTGCCCGAAAGGTCTCTCTTACAACGGTAGTCCCAACGCAAATACTGTCCATCTTTCCGGGTGAAACTAATTTCTTCCAAAACAGAAAAAGCAGCAAATCGTAAAACGGTTTGCATTTTCTTGTCTTTAATTTTTGAGCAGTAGCTCAAAAATTTATTCAACAAAATTTCGGTCTCGGCAGAAAAAGCATCTTTAGTAATTGAGATGTGGTTGATATGGTTTTCGTAGCTCTCAATTTTTGCAAGGTCTGTCCAGAGATTTTTTACTGTTGAACGAAGTTTGTCAAGGTCAAAGTCATTGAGTGCTTCCCGTGTCTGTATTACGAAAACACCAACCGGAAGAATTTCTATTCCATAAGATTTCCAACCAAGTTCTTGTCCGGCAAAAAGTGTTGTGCCCGCTCCGGCAAATGGGTCTAAAAGTTTGCCCGGCTTGTTACCATATTCAGTCAAGAAGTATTTTACAAGAGCAGATGAAAACCCCTCTTTGTATTTGAACCAACGATAAATTGGTTCGTCTTTGTTCGCTTGAAAGCTGACAACTTTTCGATTAAGGTTATAAGCTGTTTCCAACCTATCTGCAAGACGGTCAAACAATAGTTGTCGTTCGGAAGGAAAAATTTCTACTACTTGCCCAGTTGTCATAGTACGAATTTAAAAATTTACAAGTTGTCTTGCTGATATTTTTGCACAAAGCTTCAAGTTCGCACTGTCCCCCAAGCATTGCGCACAATTACCCTAAATACGAACGGAGATTTTTACTGCGCGATGCATGACGAAGACGGCGAATCGCTTTCTCTTTTATCTGACGAACACGTTCGCGCGTGAGATTAAATTTTTCTCCGATTTCTTCTAACGTGAGCGAATGCTCTTTTGATAAACCAAAGTAGAGGCGAATGACTTCCGCTTCGCGATCGCTGAGTGTTGCAAGCGCACGCTTCACTTCTTCTTTTAACGACTCGTCCATTAAAATAGAATCAGGCGCGGGCTGGCGTTCATCCTGGATAACATCGAGCAACCGATTGTCTTCACCTTGCGCGAACGGTGCATCCATCGAAAGATGGCGGCCGGAAATTTTCAGCGTGTCGGCAACTTCGTAGAGCGACATATCCAATTCTTCGGCAAGTTCCGCGGCGCTTGGTTCGCGCTCAAATTCTTGTTCAAGATTGGAAAATGCTTTACCAATTTTATTCAACGCGCCAACACGGTTCAACGGCAAACGTACGATACGCGATTGTTCCGCTAACGCTTGGAGAATTGACTGACGAATCCACCACACTGCGTACGAAATAAATTTGAATCCGCGCGTTTCATCGAAACGTTTTGCCGCTTTAATCAATCCAAGATTTCCTTCGTTGATTAAATCGCCGAGTGACAGTCCTTGATTCTGATACTGTTTTGCAACGCTCACAACAAAACGAAGATTTGCCTTTGTTAATTTTTCAAGAGATTTTTGATCCCCTTTTTTTATTCGCTGTGCAAGATCAATTTCTTCCTGCGGTGTCAACAAATCTACTTTACCGATTTCTTGAAGATATTTATCGAGTGATTGGCTTTCTCTGTTTGTGTACTGCTTCGTAATTTTTACCATAGTTCCTTAATAAAATACAAAAGTTAAATATCTATTCTATCAACAATGCCGACGATGCTGGCATCGACAGGCGCCATTTCAACCGGAAGAGGAATAACCGCTTCGGCTGCTGTAATATAAAAAACTGTTTCACCAACACCGGCACCAACTGTATCAACAGCAACAATCGGTGATCCTGTTTTTTTTCTATCGGCAGTGATCGGTTGAATAAATTGCATTTTGAAACCATTGCAATGTTCATCCTTGCGTGTTGCCCACACTGTGCCGATAACCGTTGCAAGAAACATTATTCCACCACATCCAATTTATCAACAACAGCCATGATGACGGCATCAACAGGTTTATTTTTTGTGATGGCGGTTTGCCGTGCTGAACTTCCTGTCGCGACCAAGACAATATCGCCAACTCCTGCCTGCACCGTATCCACGGCAACAACAAATGTTTCTTTCACTTTGTAATCAAGATCAATATGTTTCACAATCTGCAACGACATGCCGACCATATTTTCATCTTTGCGTGTTGCCCAGACTGTGCCGACTACTTTTCCAAGTATCATAATTTTTATTTTAAAAGTATGTGTGAATCAGAAAATTAAATTCAAAAAACTTGTTCCGTCTAATTCAGACGCGTCTACATCAAAAAAATTCGCGATGGTTTTTCCTGCATCGGCAAATGTTGCTCGTGTGCCGATGTTAACGCCGCGTTTCCCTTTAGGCGCATACGTTAAGACAGGAACATATTCGCGCGAATGGTCGGTACTGTTATCCGTCGGATCGTTGCCATGATCTGCACTGAGAAAAAGAATATCATCGTCACCGATTGTTTCCATGATGTGCGGAAGTTGTTGATCAAAATATTCCAGCGCTTCTTTCATTCCTTTCGGATCTTGCCGATGTCCATACAGCGCATCAAAATCAACCAAGTTCACAAAAAGAAATCCGTGCGACATTTTTTTTGATTGCGTGATAGTAAGTTCAATACCTTCGGCATTCGATTTCGTATGAATTTTTTCGCTCAATCCGCGTCCGGCAAACAAATCATCAATCTTGCCGATTGATACCGTCCGAATATTTTGTTTATACAAAATATCTAACACGGTATCAGACGGAGGAAACAACGAAAAATCTTTTCTGTTCGTTGTGCGCGTGTATGCGCCGGAAGTTCCAACGAACGGACGCGCGATTACTCTGCCAACTGCATCATTTCCAATTACAACGTTGTTGCGTGCAGTCTCGCACATTGTATATAACTGTGGCAATGGAATTATTTCTTCATGTGCCGCAATTTGTAGAACAGAATCTGCCGAAGTATACACAATCGGAAAACCTGTTCGCACGTGTTCATCACCAAGCTCTTCAATAATTGCAGTGCCGGAAGCGGCTTTGTTTCCAAGAACTCCTTTGCATCCGGTTGCTTCACAAAAACGATGAATTAATTCTTCCGGAAATCCTTGCGGATAGTACGGAAAGTTTTTTTTCAAAATAATTCCTGAAATTTCCCAATGACCGGTTGTGCTGTCTTTACCTTGCGACACTTCCGTCATTTTTCCATAACAGCCGCGCGGAGAAGAATTTTTTTCGATACCTTTGATGAAAGCGATGTTACCCAAACCAAGTTGCTGCATATTTGGAAGATGCAACCCGCCGCACACATTCGCCGTATTTGCATACGTGTTTGTACCAACGTCGCCGTAGAGATGTGCATCAGGAAGTTCACCGATCCCGACACCATCCAACACAACAAAAACTATTTTGCCGTGTATCTTCAATTCGATGGTTGATTAACCGTAGATTTCTTTTTCATTGCATTTGCACACTGCAACAAACGCACGATTGAAACGCTGTGTGCCAATTTCGGTTGGCATTGCTTGTACATACATTGTGGAAATTTTTTGTGCGCCGCACTTCGGGCACTTCACGCCTTTTTCCATCAAGGCTTTTTTTGCTTTCTCTGCAAAGTCCTGCTGTTTTGCCATTAGATTTTTCCTTTAATAAAAATGATACAAGATAGTTTTAATAGACTCTCACCATGTTGCCGCCCGCGCCTAATGCTTGCTGTAAAATATTATTTGCACGCCCGATACATTCGTCGTGTTGCATGCCGTCTGTTGCATTGCAGATGCCGATTGTTACAGAAACGGAAAAATTTTTATACTGAACCGAAATAACATTGCTTGCAATTGTTGAACGAATTTTTTCTGCCCATAAAAATGCATCATTGCCTGCGGTATCAATCAGCACCACGGCGAATGTTGTTGGATCAAAGCGCGCAACAAGATCGTAGCGGCGAATACTTGCACGAAGAAGCGCTGCAACACTTGCCAGTGTAGCATCAACACCACTATTGCTGTACCGCGCACGTACATCTTCGAGCGTAGAAACTGAAATCAACACCAGCGCCAAATCTTCTGCGCGGTCTGTTGCACGATGTAACTCTTCGTCCAAACGCTGCAAAAAATATTTTTTCGTGTACGCGCCCGATTGTTCATCGAGAATAACATGTTCGTTGATCAGAGCATTTGCTTCGATTAATTCTAGCGCTACTGCAGCAGTTGATGCAAGATACTCTGTCGCAAGTGTATCGCGCGGCAACGATGCGTCTGTTTTTTTATTCCCAACGATAACCGCGCCGTAACATTTTCCTGCAGCGGCAAGCGGAACAACAAAACATGAACCTTCAGAAAGATGCTGCTCGTTTTGATGGAACAGCTTCATACTTTTTTTCGACAAGTCCGCAATAGATTGAACACTATTCGTTCGTATCGCAGTTCCCACAATTGAATTTTCAAAATCAATCACTTGTTTTGGTACAACAACTGTTTCATTCGCACGCGCGCGTGCCGACGCGATAATCCATTTTGATTGGCTCGAATCGAACAACACCATCGCCATAAAATCCCAAGACACAACATCGGAAAGTTCTTCTAACAGCGTATTGACAATCACACTTGTTGATTGTTGACCAACGATTGCCGTCCGTACTTTCTGGTCAATGGCAAGCAATTTTGAATCTGCAAGTAAATCATATTTTTCCGTATAACTTTTTAAGAGCGCGGAAAGCAGTTTTGTAAAATTCGTCAGCAGCGCAAATGTTTCTTGACCAAAAGCGTCTTCAGCTTTGCTATCAATTGCAATGATACCAACAGGCGCCGATGTTGATTTTTCATTTGCATAAAACACCGGCACACCAATGAACGATTTAACATCCTGCAGAGTTGTGTAGTAGCAGAGCATATCCTTTTCCGCTTCAGCAGAAATTTTTGTAACCATTTCCGGCTGACCGTTCATTGCAATGCGGCTGACAAGATCATTCGCAATCGGAATTTTTCTCTGCGGCGTGAATGATGTGCTGTCGGTAAGCGTTCCTTCCACTACCAATTGCCGCGCTTCCCGATTCACCCAAAAAAATGAAACCGAGTATGCGAAACACATTTCCTTAATAACACGCAGTATTTTTAAAACAAGAGAATGAAATTCATTGTGCGGTTCAGTGTGCGATACTGCGATTGCATGTTCTTCTTCAATAAAATCTGAAGCCGTGTATCGTTCGCTGCGTTCTTGTTGCATTGTTAGGGTACGCTGTTGTATATCAAATGAAATAGGTGGGCGTTCAAAATGCCTTTCAACCGGATTTCGATTGGCAGCTATTTCATTCTTTTGTTCATGTCTTGGTTCGTTCTTCAAAACTGCATCATGTTCAACAACGCGAACATGACCTTCATTTTTTACATCATCAAATATTTTTTTGTTGTCCACACGTTCCAACTGTTCCGAGTATCCAGAAGATTTCAATGTGTTCTTTTTTTTTCTTTTGCCGCGCCAAATAAAATATGCAACGACAAAAGAAAAACTACCGATGCCATAGCTCAACACCGCCGTAGTTTTTGAACTACTCCACATTCCTAAAAAAAACATAAGGACTCCAATGCCAGCTAAAACGCCTTCTTCAATTAAATGGAACATTGAAAAACGAAGGGCGATTTCCCGCGCTTTTTCTGGCATTTTGAGTCCTTTTATTTACGAAATCGCAAAATTTCTATAAATTTACGCCTTCTCGCACGCAAAGTCAATACTATTTTTACTCTAACATAGTACGCAAGATGTACCTTCACAATATTATAAATGAAGGTTGCGCTCTAACTTTTTTTTATTTACTATTTTACAAGGGCATCTCTAAAAACCTAAAAAAAATTGTCATTGCGAGCCGTTCTTTGGCGAAGCAATCTCGTTTTTTCTTTTTAATTGAAAGATTGCTTCGGTCATTTCGCTCCCTCGCAATGACGACGATGTTTTTAGAGATGCCCACAACCAATAAATAATTCTTCTCACCTTAAACTACATACGCTTATGAAGGCAGTCATCATGGCAGGCGGTTTTGGAACACGACTCCGACCACTCACCTGCAACATCCCTAAACCAATGGTTCCTATGATGAATAAGTCGATGATGCACCACATCGTTGATCTGTTGAAAAAACATGGAATCACCGATATGGTTTCAACATTATTTTATCAACCAGATATCATTACATCGTATTTTAACGATGGAAGTGCATTCGGTATTACCATGCAGTACCGCAAAGCAGAGGCTGATTATGGTACGGCGGGAAGTGTTCGCAACGCAGCAGATTTTCTTGACGAACGATTTGTTATTATCAGCGGCGATGTGTTAACAGATTTTGATTTAACCAAAGCGATTGAATTTCATAAACAGAAAAAAGCGAAAGCAACGCTGGTCTTAACACACGCAAAAAATCCGTTACAGTTTGGTGTTGTTATTACAAACAACGAAGGAAAGATTACTCGCTTTTTGGAAAAACCATCGTGGGGTGAAGTGTTCAGCGATACAATTAATACCGGTATTTATATTGTAGAACCCGAAGTGCTGGAACTTATTCCCTTTCAAAAAGAATTTGACTTCAGCAAAAATCTTTTTCCATTGATGCTCGAAAAAGATATGGGTTTGTACGGGTACATCGCTAATGGGTACTGGCGCGATGTTGGCAATTTGAATGAATACCAAGAAGCTCATCTTGATGCGCTGAACAACCAAGTGCAACTTTCTTTAGAAGGAAAAGTGGTCGGAGAAAGTTACATCGGTCTCAATTCGGTAATTGAAACCGCACTGGAAAATTTACAAGGCAAAGTTATCGTCGGAAAAAATTGTAAGATTGGAAAGAATGCAAAAATTTCTCATTCTGTTATTGGCGACGGCTGCACTATTGATGAAGGCGCAATTATTCGCAACTCTGTAATTTGGTCGGAATGTTTTATTGGAAAATCCGCAGACCTTTCATCATGCGTTGTTGGTAAAGGATGTAAGATTGGTGCAGATGCCATTATCAGCGATAATGTTTTCATCTCCGATAAATGTACCATCGGCAAAGAAAGCCGTCTTGCTCCAAATATTAAACTGTGGCCCGAAAAAGAAGTTGAAGACGGCGCAATACTTACTCGCAGTTTAGTGTGGGAAGATAAATGGCTGCGCGAACTTTTCGCAGATTCGCGCATTACCGGTTTATCAAATATCGAAATGAATCCGGAGTTCGGCGCAAAAATTGGGGCGGCATTTGGCGCATTGGTAGGCAAAGGAAAATATGTTCTCAACAGCAGAGATTCCGACAACGTATCGCGCATGCTGAACCGCGCTATTATGTGCGGACTCATGTCTTCCGGCGTTCACGCGTACGATTTACGCGCAAGTTCAATTCCTATTCTTCGCCACGAATTACAAAACGGTCGCAGTGCGGGCGGTATTCACGTTCGCAAATCTCCGATTGATTCCAATCTTACCGATATTATTTTCTTCGATGGAAAAGGAAAAGATCTTCCGACAAGCAAAACAAAATCAGTCGAACGTTTATTTTCCGGTGAAGATGTGCCTCGTGCAAACCATACTGAAGTAGGCGATGTCAGTTTTCCCGAACGAGCACAGGAAAGTTATACTGAAAAATTTCTTTCAACAATTAACACACAAGCAATTTCGGAAGCAACGTTTAAGTTAGTCATAGATTATTCGAACGGTATTGCATCAACAATTTTCCCTAATATCCTCGGTTCGTTACAGTGCCAGGTGCTTGCGCAAAATGCATATCTTGATCCGCACAAACTGACCCGCAAAAAAGAAGAACACATTACAGCGGTAACGCAGCTTTCACACATCGTAACATCACTTGGTTTTGATGTCGGATTTATTTTAGATGGCGGCGCTGAAAAAGTTATTGTCGTTGATGAACACGGCAACATCATTAGTAACGACAGACTGCTGACACTCGTTACATATCTCTATTTAAGTGTGTATCCCGACGCGCAAAAAATTGCAGTACCAATCACTGCGTCGGCAGAAATTGATTTGATCGCTCACTCGATGGGTGCTGAAGTTATTAAAACGCGAGACAGCCATTTGGCATTAATGGAAGCAACAACCGAACCCGGAATAAAATTTGTTGGCGGCACAAAAGGCGGATTTATTTTTACAGACTTTTTATTTGCCAGCGACGGAATGTACAGTGTTGCAAAAATTCTTGAAATGATGGCGATTGCCGGAATGCGGTTCGGACAATTAGATACACAAGTACCAAAGCTTAACATGCTGAAAACTACCGTGCATTGTCCGTGGGACAAAAAAGGGACAGTGATGCGTCACCTGATGAAGCACACTGACGGTATGAACAGAATAATGGTTGACGGCGTAAAAATTATTATTGATGCAAAATCTTCAACATCGGTGTTGGTATGGCCCGACAGATCAAAACCATCATTCATTGTTTTTTCTGAATCAGCCGATAAAGCAACAGCGGAAATGATTGCAAAAGAATATGAAGATAAAGTTATTGAATGGCGCGAATCGTCTGAATAATTTTTCACCAACATTCTTTAAAATTAAAATGGACTCATACGAGTCCATTTTTTATGTACACCCGGAGGGAATCGAACCCCCAACCCCCAGATTCGAAGTCTGGTGCTCTATCCAGTTGAGCTACGGGTGCGTTGAAAAATACTGAGGAAACTGAAAAATCTTTTTGTAGAGGCTCTAAGAATCTGTTCTTTTGTTGAAAATAATGTAACATTTTTTTCTACAGTTTTCAACAGATGTTTCATCTCGTTTTTCATCTCTTACTTGTGCTACAACGAACTGATTGTTGTAACGAAAAATCCCTTTTACACAAATTATTTTACAGACTCAGTAACTATTTCTAAAAATAATGGTCAACCTATTTTAGGACGACACATAGGATGTGTATCTAGCAAAAATAATATTTCGTGAATAACCCTGTGCCAAGAGCGCAGTGCGTCTTCCTTGTTAGAACTTTGTATTATTTTATCGGTTCATCCCTGCGGCAAGACTGCAGGGAGTTCTCGTTTAATTTTTAAGGTTTTCAAGATTTTTGATTGTAATAGTTGTTCCAAAAATCGTCGTATTGGGTAAATTAAACACAATAATTTGTGCTTCCCCCCTCTACATTTGCTTTTTCAAAAATCTTACCAATGTTGCTAATCAATTCTGCTACAAAATTTAGGTAACGAAGATACTCGCCATCATCGTAACCAAGCATTGTAATGCTTAATTTGGAATCTGATTTTTTGTAAAGCACAAGTTATTTTAAGAAACTGTTGACCGCATTAATACACAAAAGATACTGCTGTTCTCCATTCCTCTTTTTTGGGAATGTGAATCATGTTCAGAATAATATTTCCATTCAGCGTAATCCCAAGTTGATATGAAAAAAATTTTGACGTTGCATCAACAAAAAGATGATTCGTCATATTCATTTCCGGCGTTGTTTCTTCGTTGTAAAATAAACCCGCAATCGGTTTCGAAATAATACCAAAATTTATTTCGTTAAAAATTTTATATAATTGCACGACTCGAAAACCAACATGATTGATTGTATTGGGCATTATCGTAATTCCCTGGTTAAGATAAACGTAAAATAGAGTGATGTTCGAATTACGATAATCGTCTGTAATGCTCATCAGTTGACCTTGACGAAGTTCGCTGTTTTCTCTCAAAGCTACACTGCTGATAAACATTCCTTGGCTCATGCCAATTGCAGCAGGTTGAACAAATAAATTTGTGCTGCCCCAAAAAATTCCCCCGATTTGGAAATCGTAATTTTCTTTGTGTTTCCAAATAAACATTCCGCTAGGCAATCCATCCGGACGGTACGGCGCTCCACGACCAACAGCAAGTGTGCGAACATTTTCTTTTGTATCATCACTTCGTATGTAACCGCCAAGGAAAAACAAATTGAATGGACCTTCAAAAATTCCGGCAGCACCATATCGCGTATTGAGTGCAGCATCAATTTTTCCTCTTCCAACAATACCGACCAACGAAAACATTTCTACGGTTACTTTTCCCACAATGTAATTTGAGTTTAGAACGGTATTTTTGTACGGTGATGGACGACCCGTTGTATAACCATCAAAAGTTTCCGAACCAACACGAAACCACAAACTGCGCATCGGACGATAGGTTACTCTCGAATAGAGGGATTTTTCTGATAATGTTGTATCGTGAATTACATCGTACGTACCACCAAGTTCTAATTGGTAACGATCGTCATCGTTAACAGGAAAAAGAACAGCGCCGCCGGTAATTTCTTGAGCCCGAAATTCACTTCTGTTGTTGAGATCATTATCAGACACTTTGAAAAAAAGCGTTTTATTCCGTTGATCTTTTCTATAAAAATTAAACGATGTTACTTTTTCCGTTCCATGGTCCATACGTGATAACTGAAATTCCCATACTGCGGGTCGTGGCGGACCAAATACAGAGTGTTGCAAATTTTTGTTTTCGCCTTCCTGCAAATGTTGACTTTGAGTTTGTGTAAAAACAAAAAGGAAAAACAGAAAAAGTATATTTATTTTCATAGTGAATTACCGATTACATTTTTTTATTGAAACTATTTACTTCTTCACACCAAGATGAAGCGAAGAGATGTCCATCATATATGGCCTTAATTTTTTTTCTCCAGGTTTCGCATCACGATTAGAATCGAATGTGAGCAGCATACCATCCGGAGAAATAACCGGAAATCCGTCGAACGCATCGTTATAGGTTAAGCGGGTTTGCTTTCCAGTTTTAAGACTCATAAGATAAATTTCGTAATTATGCGGCGGCAAAACTTTCACAAATACAAAATGGTCTCCATCCGGCGCCGGATGCGGCGCCCAATTTGTGCCATCATCAGTCGTAATTCTTTTTCGATCGCTCCCATCCACTCGTAGAGTAAAGATACTCATCGGCATTCCGCGCTGAGCCTGATTTTTTATATCCCACGCACGGCAAATAATTGTTTCGTTGTCAATAAAAAATGAACCACCTTCTTGCCACTCTTTCGTAAAAGTTATTTGTGTTTGTTCACTTCCATCCGGTCGCATTTTCCACAAATCCAACATTCCATCAATCTGCCGCGAAAAGAGAATCCATTTTCCGTCTGGCGAAATAGATACTTCCGCATCATAGTATTTGTTGTTCGTGAGTCTTTTAACATTGCTTCCATCCAAATCGCAGGTGTAGAGTTCAGAGCCTTGCGGATAATTATTCGGATCAGAATAATTTCCTTTTGGCAAATCGAGATTATCTTTTGTTGTTGTATAGATGAGTCTCTTTCCATTGGGAAAATAAAATGAACAGGCATCTTCTCCTTTATTGTTTATTTGAACAATATTTTTTCCATCAACATTGAATGTGTAGACTTGATGAACTTTGTCGTTATCAAATTTAGCGTTCCCGATCAGACTTTTTCCATCGGGTGAGAAATAAAATTCAGCACCTTCTTCAATGTTGGGAATTTTCCATGTACGAAATTCTTTTTCTTCTTGTGCTTGAATGTGAATTGTCATTACAGCAATGGCAACGACCATCAATGGAATTTTCACTACGATGTTGTGTTTCATTAGTGCACACTCCTTGTTATTGTGAAATTAATACGTTTTTCGTTTTTTGCCCTCATCTTTACTTTGCAACTAATTCAATTTTCGTTGCCCTTTCTTTACCATCCCGAAGAAATACAACATCAACGCTATTCCCGGGCTGGAAAGTTTTTAGAGCATCAGAATAGTCTCGCAAATTAGTAATTTTATATTGTCCGAATTTTACGATGATGTCTCCGTTTTGCATTCCGGCTTTTGCTGCCGGAGATTCGGCAGAAATTTCTGCAACGCGAACGCCCTCACCCGAAAAAGCGAAATCAGGCATACTGCCCGTAGAAACTTTTCGTTCTCCTGTGGTTTGAGGTTTTTTCATTTCAGATGCCGGTTGAATTTGAGAGGTCAGCGGTTCAATTCTATCAGCCAAATAGAGAATTCCTTCGCGTGCGAAGGTTGCAACTTTTACTAAACCGGATGCATCAATTTTACTTGCGACATCTGTTGGCTTATGATAATCTTCATGCGCTCCGGCAAACAACTGCACACCCGGCACTCCAACTTCGATAAAACTTCTTTGATCACTTGCATCAAGTTCTTGCGAAACCATTTCCGATTCAACTCCTGTAACATAACTGGCACCCATAAAAATAAATTTCCACTCGCGTGCACTGTTACTGCTCAGAACCATTAGTTTTTTATTTTCAAGTCTTCCGACCGCATCAAAATCGATGACTCCGATAACTTTTTTTGCAGGAAATTTTTTCATGTTTTGCACATAAAATTTTGATCCGCGCAAGTTATTTTCTTCCGATGTAAATGCGACAAACACAATTGTCCGTTGAGGCTTCAAAGTTTTTCCGAGCAAATCTGCCAACTCAAGCATCACTGCAACACCGCTCGCATTATCATCTGCGCCGTAATGAATTTTCCCAATATTTCCTGCGTTGCCGCCGGGCCATCCTAAACCTAAATGGTCGTAGTGAGCGCAGATAACAACAGATTCATCTTTTAAATTCGGATTTGTTCCGGGAATTATTCCTATAATATTTTTGACCGGCGCTTTTTCACCTTTTTCATTCACCACTTCATTCCACGTTTGGAAATACGTGCTGTCGTCTGCTCCCGGCAGCAATCCTGCGACCTTAAATTTTTCAGCAATAAAATCAATTGCTTTGTTTATTGCGGTTGAACCCGGCGCGCGTCCACCAAGTTCTTCGCTGGCAAGAAAATTTACTGTCTTCATCATTCGTTCCGATGAAAAAACTGGTTCGAGAGTTGCGAGCGCCTTGCGTTTCGGAAAGTCTGTAAAAATATTTGCCGGAGGTGAAGCGTTCGCAGAAGTAATTTTTGCAATTAATGGTGAGTTGGTGGAACTCCATTCTCCTTTTGCAATATTCGTCGGTTCAGTTCCTTCAAAAACTAAATAACTATATTTTCCATAGTGCGGCAATTTTCGTGCAAGACCCTGCACAGCTTCTTTGTTGTCGATGGAGACTAAAACCAAAACAACAGAAGAATTTTTTGGATGACGAACTGAGATGACGAAACTATTTTTAGCATTTTCAAATGTTGTTTTTGCAAAACGCACTTTTTCGTTCGTTAATTCAGCATCATAATCTTTCAAACCACTTTTTATTTTTTGAGCAAATATATTTTCAACACCAAAAATCCAGACGCTTTGTTTTGCCGGCAACTCAGAAATTGAATTATCAAACTTCACTACGATTTTCTTTGTCGTATCTCCCGACCATATTTTGGATAAAGCTTTGTAATATTCTAACCGTTCTTTGTCTGCTTTTGAAGGGAGGAGAATCAGCAATTCTTCCGAACCAAATATTTTGGAAAGAGACGGAGGAATTTCGTTGTAATGAAGTTTTCGAAACAGATGAAATTGCGGATCGATTTGAACCATGAGCGGGCTTTCCGAGAAAACCATTTCATAGGTTTGTTCTTTCTGCGTCATGGCAACTTTTTTCATTTCCACTTTTTTTTCAAACGAAACTACAACTGGAATATCTATCACAAAAACATTTTCTTTCTGGATTTGTTTGAGTGTAAATTGTACATGATAGCCGTCTGTTGCTTGTTTCACGTTCACTTTTAAAAGATTTAATTCCGGCGCTCCTGTCCGTTCCACCCACTGATCGAAAAATTGTTTGAACTCTTTTCCGGTAACCGATTCAAACGCAAGACGAATATCATTAAATGAAGCGGCTTTAAATTTATTGTCCCGATAAAATTTTTGAAATCCTCGAACAAACTGTTCATCGCCAACCTGCTCTCGAAGCATATTCCACATCATCATATTTTTTCCGTACCCAATCGCTTCAGAAGAAGCGTTTGTGCGCGACAAAAATTTTTTTAACGGAAAGTCGTTGGACGGATTGACATAGTCGGTAAATTTTTGCAGCGTTGCGCGGCGATATTCCTCACCCTGCCCGCGTTGTTCGGAAATAAGATGATCTGCCATGTATGCCGTTAAACCTTCGCACCAGTTGCCTGTTTTAAAATCAACATACGCGCTGTTGCCCCAATAATTGTGCAACAGTTCATGCGGATAGGAAGAGTGAAGAATAAATGGAAAGCGAATAATCTGTTCGCCCAATAATGTAAACGAAGGCATTCCATATCCTGTTTCCCAGAAATTTTCTATAAGAGCAAATTTCGTGAACGGATACGGACCAACTAATTTTCGGTACATCTCAAGATATTGTGAAGTTGTTTCGAGATATTTATTTGCAAGTGTTTCATCGGGAGTTCGCAAATACGCCATCACATCGGTTGCACCCGCTTGCAAAAAATATTCTTTGAACTGCGCTGCGATAAAATAGATTTCTTCCATCGGTTCGGGAGAATTCCATTGAATGATATGACTGCCATTTTTTATTTCGTTCAATGTTCTTTTTCCTTGACTGACAACATCCCACGGATTGGGAACAGTTGCAGTGAGTTCAAAACTTATCCAATTGTTATTGAACCATGGAACCCAATAAGTTGAGCCCGCGAGGTACACACCTTTTTCATCAATAATTCCCGGTGTTTGACTGAACCCTCGTGCATATTCTTCGCCAAGTTGTTTAATGGGATAATAAATTGTTCCACTCAATTTCACTGTGAAGGTTACATCACCTTTCATTTCATTTTTGAATGTAAGAATATATTTATTTTGTGTGATACCGGAAGAAAGATTAAAATCTTCGCGATCCATTCCAAAATCTTCCGCCTTTACTCCGCTTTTGTCCAACGTAATTGTAACGTTTGCCGATTCGGAGGTGACTAATAAATTACTATTCAACAAAAAATTCATTGTCGGTTTGTATTGATCGGCAGGAATTGTTATCTGGTCAACTGCTTCAAGAGTATGTTTTGTCGGATCTATTGTTACCGATAATTTGTGGTGAAGCGTGGATGCTGCAAAAGAAAAAGAAATTCCTGTGCAGAACAAAAAAAAGAAAGATATTTTTTTAAACATAGTTGTCTCCAGAAATTTTTATTTCAACTTCAACATGTTATCGAACAATGAGCGACATTGGATTTTGAATACTCATATATTTTTGCGCTGCATTTTTTACGTCGGTTACTTTTACATTTTTCAACGCATCAAGAAATTGTTCGTCGTACAAAAAGTCGTTATTAAAATAAAGCGAATTTCCCAGATAGAAAGCCTGATTAATACTTGAAAGTCTGCGGAACATCATTCTGCCAAGATACATATTGATAGATTTTTCTAATCCATCTTGCGTTAACGAATCAATAGTTTTCATCTGAAAGAATCCGGAATATTGCGGTACGAGTTTCTCTACATTCTGCGGACGCGTACCCTGTGAAACATAGAACAGCGCTTTATCTTTTATCACTTCAATTCCTGCGCTCATGTTGTACGCCATCCCTTGCTTTTCTCGAATATCAAAAACAATTTCACTCGAAAGCACCAACGAAAGAGCTTGCAGTGCGGGCGCATCTTTCGAATCAATTTTTGTCATGAATCCCCAAAAAATATACGAGCGTTCGCCGCCTGCACCCTGTTTATCGATCGTGGTGGGTTTCGACTGCAGTAAAAATGTTGGGGTAAAAACTGCCGGTTCATTTTGTAGTGGCGTGGTGTACCATTGTTGAAAGAGCATATTGATACTATCGGGGTTTCCCGGAGAGACGACAGAAATAATCATGTTTGATAGTTTAAGATATTCTTTCGTGAAGGCAAGCAAATTTCCGTACGTTAGTTCCATTTTGTTTTGACTAAATGAATCCGGTTCAAACACCAAGGTCTTGTAGTTTTCGTCAAACATTTTTTTTGTTTTGTTTCCGCCCATCGACATCATAGAAACGTTTTTAAATTTCTCCACCGCTTTTTTAAATTCATCTTCCGTTGGTGCAAAATCTTTGAACTGTGTGTTCATATAGTTCACCGCACCGGAAAGATCATCCGCCAATCCTTCAACTCTGATGTATCCAAAATCCGGATGCAAATAAATATCATCCATGGGAATAGACGGATTGTCGTTCACGGTAAAACTAAATCCATAGTGACTGCTGATTTTTTGGTTCGCATCGGATTTTAAACGCTGTTCAAAACAATCGTGTACAATTCTTGAAGCATCTTTTCCATATTTCGATTCAAAGAACGCTTTGTGTTTTACCAAATAATGAATAGCGAGAAGATTGTTTGCATCATTTTGAAGAATGACAATATTTTTTCCGACCGCTTCATCTTTAAATAATTTCACCGATGTTGATGCTTCTGTTTTCTCTTTTTCCTTTTTTGCCGAGGGCGATTGAATGATAACAATCGGATGCGAAGCTATGGTAAGTTTTTCCAGTTCCTTTGCCGCGGTATAATATTCATTTCCGTTGTACGAAGAAAGAACGGCTTCGATGCCGTTGTTTACAATGGCACTTGAATTATAAATACCAAACATGTGTGGCTTTTCAATATTCTTTGCAAATTCCGTGCGAGTTTTTGTAACCTCAGACTTCACCGTTTCCGCCGGCAATTTGAAATTCATCGCCGTCATTTTTTTTGATACTGAAGTGACGAGAGTGTTGTATTCAACCTCCTTATCAAGCGTGATCGCCGCTTCCAGATAATTACCCAGATGCGACAGTCTTGTCGAAAATTTTATCGATTTTACATTTTGGTGAAATTCGGTTTTCAGTGCGGATTGAATTGCAACTTTGTTTTTTTCGATTACCATGCTCAACAAAGAAAAATATTCCGACGAAGCGTTATCCGGCAGCCGGTAAAAGATTTGCAGAACTTTATCTTCTCCATCGTAAAAACGATTGTACGTTACCGTTTTCTCTTTCGCTTCTATTTTGGGCACTTGAAAACCGGTCGCCCATTCAGGATCATCTTCGCGGTGCACTTGTCTGGGATTCGCTTTTCCATAGATTTCTTTTATGAGCGGCAGCATCGTTTGTGTTTTAAAATTTCCAATCATACTCAGAATCATATTGTTTGGTACATAATTATTTTTGTAAAATGAATTTACATTTTCTCGAGCCATTGACTGAATGGTTGAATATGTTCCGAGTGTCGGCAGTGAAAGCGCATGACCATGATACAGAATGGAAAGTGTATTCCTTTCCAATTGTTCCTGCGGATCTGCAAGACTTTTCGAAATTTCTTCTAAGACAATTCCTTTTTCTTTTTCAAATTTATCTGCCGGAAGTGTTGAGTTGAAAAGCATATCGGCTTGTATTTCCATTCCCTTTTTAATATTGTCAGTCGGAGTTACCATCATGTAATTTGTATAGAATTCTGCCGTGCTTGCATTGTTGTATCCCCCGATACGATCAACATCATCATACAATTGTTTTTGTATGCGCGATGTGGTTCCGTTAAACAGCAAATGCTCCAGCATGTGGCTCATGCCGCTTGTAGAAAAAGTTTCGTACGCAGAACCAACTTTCACGATCACGTTCACACCAATCATCGGCAAGGAAGGATTTTCTATCAACAGTACGCTCATTCCATTATTTAATTGGTAGATGGATACACCTTTGGGAAGTGATTCTATTTTGGGAACATTTTCCACCGCGCCCCCTTTCTCCAATGCCGATGCAAAAGAACCGTGGAACGCTATAGTAACAAAAAACAGAACCATGAGAACATCAGAGCAAAGTTTTTTCATAGTAGTATCTCCATATTATCAGAAACGGCATAATTGACGAACGATATTTTGGTGAGAAAGCATATCTATTATTTAAGGGCAGTTCCTCCGAAGGCGGATCGGAATGACATTGATTTATTAAGGGCGGTTCCAAAAATTAGTCTCGTCATTGCGAGCGCCGTGCCTGCCGGCAGGAAGCGAAGCAATCCCCATTTCTGTAGATATAAGGAGATTGCTTCGGTCGTTCCTCCCTCGCAATGACGTTTATTTGTATTTTTAGAACTGCCCTTAATTTTTAGAGCCGCCCTTAATCGTAAGATTGTGGCGTTTATTGAAATGCACGGCAGAAACATTTAAAAAATTGTAGAGGAAAATGTTAAAACCCTAATTCAACTGACAATCGCGACACTTTTCCCAGGTCATTGTAATCGACCAAAGCATAATCAAAACCAACTTGTTGTGTGCCGATATTTAATTTTACACCAGCACCGTACGTCCATTTTTCAATATCGTAATTTATTTTATAGCCAAGCCGCGCATAAATGGATTCACTCCACGAGTATTCGCCGCCCACATTGATTCTTTCATTATTATCATTCGGATGATTGCCATCGAGCGCCAGTTGAAAACGATGAGATTCAGATTGGAAGAAAGGATCCGATCCACCAACAATATTCATCGCAATGCCTACGCGAAAATTTAAAGGAAGCGTCCATGGCTCAGTTTTTAATCGTGAATCAGGATTATATTCTCCGGAAATTTGTTTGTTGATATCCGCAAGAGCAATAAGATCGCGGCCTTCAAGCTGCATATTGCCGCCAAAATTTGAAACACACATTCCAATAACTAAATCGTGAAACCCTGTGCGCAGATAGGTTCCAACATCGAGTGCCAGTGTATTTGCCGACTCATTGTACGCATCCTGTTGAATATATTTTGCCGTTACCCCGACGGAAAAACGATCGGTGAGCGGGCGAGCGTACGATATACCAATTGCGATATCGTTCACATTATAAAAAATTCCTGTCCCATCCGGTTTTTCAACCGTTGTTACTTCTTGTTCATGTGTTGTTAACGAAATTACAGAAACACCAATTGCATCGTGTTCGCCGAATGGAATAACGATGCCTGCATAGTTGTGAAAGAGTTCGGCAAACCATTGTGAGTGACTTACATTCACCGACAGTGCAGATATATTCGTCATACCCGAAGGATTCCAATACAAAGAACTTGCATCATTGGCAACGGCGACAAACGTTTCTCCCATACCCATTGCTCTTGCACCAACACCTATTTTAAGAAACTGTGCTGCAGCCGTACCAACTTTAGAAAAATCGCCGCTAAAACTGGTTGCCGGAAGAGAGAGAATGATCAGTACTAAAAATATTTTTTTCATCGGCTTTACCCTCCATTGGATCAGGAGTGATTATTTTGTTGAACCTTAATAGTATCGTAGCGGTACAACCCTTCCAGCGTTTTTCTTTCGTTGTAGCATAAAATCGAAGAATTCTCATACTTCAACAACATAACGCTGGAAGGGTTACCTCTTTTTTAAGGGACGATTATTTGATCACTAAAAATTTTCCTACTTTTTTCTGTCCATCGGGAAGCGACACGACATAGATGTAAAGCCCGTACGCAATATATTGATCATTATATGTTCGCATATCCCAAAATGCATACCCATTGTTATCGCTATGATCGATGTCTGCGACATGATCTCCAGCAACAGTAAAAATAGAAATCTTACATCTATTCGGAAGATGGTTAAACATTAATTTTTTTCCGAACTGAGTTGTTTCCCACACATTGGAAACAATGTACGGATCGGGAACAACACGAATTTTTTTGAGGTCAACATTTTGATACGAAGAGTAGTCTGCTTTCTTTGTGGTGAATTCATACCAAATTCCTTTTCGAAACGGTTTGTATGTTTTTATTGTAAACTGGTCTCCGTGCGATGGTGCGACTGCTTTTTTTACTCTTTTGTTTCCGTCGGCATCATAGGATGTATCGGGAAGATTGTTGGTAAATAAATAGAGTCCTGTATACATCGTATCGTGAGTAATCGGATTAATCTGCCTCCGTTCCAGATCCAACACATCAGGATATTTTTCGTAGTACCCTGAACTACCGGGCGTATATCCTTTACCTCCCGGAACAATATCCCATCCTAATGGACTATAAAAATCCTTCCTATAGGTATCCCACGGAGCTTTTACTGAAAATTCAAAAAGCCATGTAGTCGAGCTGACATCGATCGGATTTAGAGGGTCGGTAATAATTTCAACTTTCAACGGAAGATGCTGCAAAGAATCTTGTTTTTTATTGGTGAAGAAATCATACCATTGCGCCGATAGTCCGCCTGAAAGAGTTGTATCAATGGTGATACGAAAATCATCTATTGTGTAAATTGTTTCAGGAACGATATCAAGGCGGTTTTTATATTTATCGACAGGACTCGTTCGCCAGTCAAAAGTGCATGTATTATTTTTTACTTTTGTCCAACCGATCGATTCAGCACCCGATGGACTATTTTGAACCGTTAATCGGAATCCATCGACAATAGGAAGATTATCTCCGGAGATATCCGTAAACAAGTGACGATATAACAGAAGAGTTGTATCATGCGTTGTTGGGGAAACTCTGTATAAATTGAAACCAAGCACATACGATGTTTTATTTCCTACAACTTGTTTTGCAGAATCAACAAAGGTAATAAAATAATTATCTCCTGTAATCAACTTCGGCTTCACAATATCAACCTTGACAAGACCCTGCGAAACACCCCCTTTTGCAGCAATGGCGCCTACTGTGTCTATTTGTAGACCATATTTCGGAGGAATGTAATTTTGTGCTTGCACTCCCGGAATAACAGAAACCGTATTCGATTGCAACGTATCATGTCCGAGCGCCGATTGGTATGATTGTTCAAGACTATCCGTCTTTTGATTTCCTTTTGTATATGAAGTTACACAATACCAATATGTAACTCCGTTGATAAGATTGTCATCAACAAAGCTGTGCTTAATACCGCTGTCATCGCCGAGTGTCTGGTTGAACACAGGATCATTTCCTTTGATGCCGTCAATCAGATCAAAAATTTTCAGCGGCTTATATCCGATGACATTTCCAAAAGCATCGGTAATCGGTGTTCCCCATGTCTTTCCAAGATCGTCGCTGCGGTAAATTTTGTATCCTTCAAAATTTTCTTTCCCTGTTAAAACATCTTTCGAACTTTCCGCATCCGAATCCCACGCTAAACGCACCTGTTTATCACCGGCAGTGGCAGTAACTTTCGGTATTTGCGGTGCGCCAGAACCCTGAAACTTTCGCTGATACATTTGCTGTGCGATTTTTAAATTCTTCATCAAATCGGTTGTATCCGGTTTGTTGGGAACAGCACCAGAGTTGCCCATGATAACTGCCACTGAAGATTTCACAGTGGAATCGGCTGATACACTGAATGGTCCGGTCATAATAAAAAAATTAATCGGCGCACCATCAGTATAATATTTTTTCAAACTGTCCGGATGCGTGGTGTCCATTCTACGATTTGAGCCGTGAAAAATAGCTTTTGCATTGGTTAAGTTCGGATCGTTTGGATTGCTTGAAATAATCGGCCACATCTCTTCATCAACTTTCGGAGTAATATCGCGGCTGAAGAAATGGAAATCTGTTACTCCCATATTTTTCGGCGTTTCCAGCACATCCAATCCGACAATTCCTAACGGAGCTGTATTGTCTGCCCACGCCCCATCTTTTGTGTTGTTCGCATCCCACACGTACACAAAATCGCCGTTGTTGTTTGCATCGTTCGGATTACTGTCAATAATATTGACCAAATCTTTATTGTCATAATCCGGTCGAAAGATAGCAATATACCCAACATACACACTGTCGAGCTGATGACCACTTTTATTATGAATAATAAAATCCCAAAACAACATATCTTCGGCGTACGGTCTGCCGTAGGTAAACGCAGTTTCTTCCACTTCGATTCCAATTTTTCCTTTGGCATTCGAATTATCATTATCATCAAAGACAGAATAAATATCTCGATCTGAAACAAATTGTCCGGGAACTTCTTTACCATAATTTGTTGATGCTTTATCAATTTCTATTCGATAATGACCGGGCCAATGCCGTTTCCCCGGAGTGCTTACCCACGAACCTGTGTTGTCAAAATATCCTTGCGGCCATGTTTCAGGATTATCGCTTGAAGCAAGAAAAGGAGTTTCATCCGGCGGAGGAGCGACAACATCGCCGGAATATATTTTACCACGCGAACCTGTTTTGGGAGACCAGTCAACTTTTTCCGATGGACCGCTAATCACTGATGTAATAACATTTCCCTTCACTGCAACAATTAATCCCAATCCGAAACTGTATTGTGTAGAAGCGTTTGCCGCTGTGGGCCAGTGAATTGCGTTGTTAAAATATTCGTGGTAATTTGAAAGCACTCCGTAGTTTCCGAGATAGTTTGCAACTTGGCCTTTATCCATAATTCCAATACCGCGTTCGATAGCAGAATGTGTTTTCAAAAAACGATTGATTTGTTCGGGTGTAATATCTTTATGGCAATTGTTACAGTTTTGGTTTTGCGCAGGAAGAGGCGAAAAAGAATGGAGAGAAAGCATTACAAAAAAAATAATATTTCTCATCAAAAATTTAATCATGAACTGTATCTCCGATTACCAAATAATTTGCACTCCCGCTGTTATCATTCGCGGCGGTCCTACAGAATTGGGATTATGATCTGCGTCGGGTGTTGAACCGACAAGTCCCGATTGTCCTGTATCAAAAGGTTTTCCTGTTCGTGAATTCACATAACGAACATTTTGCATATTCAGCAGGTTCGTTATTTCCAGAAAGACAGAGGTTGCAATATCAGAAAACCATATTTTCTTAATCATACGAAGACCAACCGTAGATGTCCACGGCATCCGTGCTGAGTTGACATCAATACGAACTGTCGGATCTACATACGGTGTATACGGAAGTCCGCTTCCTGCTTGAAACAAAAAATTGACATTGCAATCTGAAAGTGGTTTCATACCGGCAATTTCCGGTCCCTGTTCTTTGGGAATATTCAAGTTGAGATTGACAGCAACATCGTGGCGCTGATCAAAATCTAAATAATATTCTTGATGAGGTATTTCTTCTTTATCTAATGCGCTAAAATATCCACCGCGAGGCTGAGAATTATTTCCCTTTGCAACACTTAAAGTGTAATCAATGGAAGTTGAAAAATAATTACTGTAGCGCTTATTCAGTGTTACATCAATTCCTTTAATGCCTGCATAATCTGAATTATAGAATACAACATAATCTTGAGATAAATAGGTTACTTGAAAAGTAGACAGAAGATCGGTGATATCTTTATACCATGCGGAAACATCCAAACTCCAATTTTCACTTAGTTTGTTTTTAATTCCTATTTCGTATGCTACTGTTTTTTGAGCTTTCACACCCGGATTGCCGACAAGAGGCATTGAAGTACTTAAATCTTTGTTCTGATTATAATAGAGAGAATTGAAATCAGGATTTTGAAAAAAATGTCCGTATGAAAAGTGCAATACTGCACGATCGGTAATTGGATGAGCCAAACCAATGCGAGGACTCAATTGTGTTTTTGGAGAAACTTTTTCTTCTTTTGCAGGAATCCAATTATTGGTGCTGTCAAAACTTCCGAACCTTCGGATATTCGGCCACATGGTAGCTTTGGGATCCACATAATCATATCGCAAACCGAGATTGATGATGAGATAATCATATTCAATTTTGTCTTGAAGATACGCAGCGCCTTCTATTGGTGATCGATCATACCTATCTTTGTATTGTTTGCCGGAAGGCCACGGCTCTTCTTCTTCATGCACCTGAATGCGGTAACTTTTAATTTCAAATCCACTTTTAAATTGATTGTTCTGATTTGCCTGGAATGTTGCATCAACCTTTCCGCTCACTGTAGTTGATTTATCATCTGTATATTGAGCATCATCGCCGCTCACATAAAAATCCACTGTTTTCCCGGTTTGTCTGCGCACATACTCTTGGGGTCGTTTATTTCCCACTTGAACTTTCAATGTATTCACAAATTGAGAAATCTGCGCTGTATAAAACAAACTGCTGCTAACGGTGTGTGTTACTGTTACACCAAAACGATTTGTATTTTTTTCGGTATGACTTTGATGATCACTCAAATATTTCCACTTATGATTGTATTTTTGATATGTATTTCCGGTCATCTGACTTGATAAGGACAGTTTTATCATCGGGCTGTACCGATACGTCAATTTAGCAAAACCATCTCTTTCCCAATTGTATCCGTGCGGCAAATAACTATCTTCATTTTTATACCGTCCTGAAACAAAAAAAGTTAAATCGGGGATGAGGGGAAATGGACCGTTTAATGATAGGTTCAGCATTCCATTCAATGGAATTTTTAAGTTCAGCGGATCAAATTTCATACTATCCGTTTCACTTTTTGATGTATAAAGATAACTATCAACTCCTTTGCCAAAAGCATCTTTTTGTCGGTAAGGAGATTGGTTTAACATAGGTGATGTATATTCAACTTTTCCGTGATATTTTTCACCCCCTTCTTTGGTAACAATATTTACAATGCTCGACATCGCATCACCATACTCGGCATTGAACGTGCCGCTGAGAACCATAATTTCCTCAATCGCATCTTTATTCATCATGCTATTGTTACCGCCATATAAAGGATCTTCAACATACATTCCATCAATCATGTAGGCTATTTCACCGGTTCTTCCTCCTCGCACATGTATCTCTCCTTCCGCATCGGTCGTAAATCCCGCTTTGGTAGCAATAATATCTTGAATGTTGGCAACCGGCATATTAATGATTTCATCAGAACTAATAACTGATAATTTTGATGTAACATCTTTTTCAACAAGCGGGCGATCTGCCGTAACAATAATTTCTTCTACGCCCAGCGTTGTTGCTTTCATTAAAAAATCAACGTGTGTTGTAAGGTCAACAACAACTTGAATATTCGTAACTCTGTAATCTTTATATCCAATCATCGTTGCGCGAACGGTGTAACGACCGGGGCGAACATTAATAATAAAAAATTCCCCTTGTGCATTACTTGCTCCTCCCAATGTAGTTCCTTCAATCATCATGGTACATCCCGAAAGAAGTTCTCCGGTTGACGCGTCTTTCACAACGCCGGCAATCTTTCCAGTGGTTCCTGCCATAAGCGATGAAGGTATCGCTAAAAGCATGATGAACAAATAAAAAATATGATTCTTTATGAAAAAAATTTTCACAAGAACTTTCCTCGTTTGCTAATAATCATTGGAGAAATTTGTGGTACTATGCAAATCCTGTCGAAGATCTATATTTTCGAGCAAAACTTTTTCGATAGAGCGATAAAAATTTAATGCTTTCAAATACAGATCTTCAAAAAAGACAGGAAAAGTTCTGATGGCTATTTCATCAAAATCATTTTTTTACTTTGCATGCTGTTACCGGATTTCAATGAATAGAAATACACTCCGGATGGAACAACATTTCCAGCTTCATCTTTGCCATTCCATACAGCCACATGATCACCAACCGATTGATGTTGCGAAGCAAGTGTATTTATTGTTCGTCCTAATGGATCGTAAATGGTCAATGTAGTAAATCCATTCTCTAATAATCTGTACGAAATTTTTGTTTCTGGATTAAATGGGTTGGGATAATTTTGTGATAGGTTGAAGTTATTTGGTGTTACAGAATTTCCATTATCATGAACGGAAAGTGCAGGGAGTGTTTTCACGATGATGTTGTCAACATACGTTGCCAGTCCGGTTGCACTTTGCTGGAAAGAATACAATCCAAATTTTCCCGAAGTTACAGTCGCAGCAGTATCATAAATGGGGCATCCTTTCAATAACACGCCATCAAAATATGCCCAGAATCCTACTTTGGTTGCAGACAATGTGCGAACTTCAATTTTCATTTTGTGCCAGTTATCAACTGTTGGAATACCTCCAGAAATATCTGCTGTTTTAAAATCTTTACTAAATAAAGGAAGGAATGTATCAGGATTAGATTTAAGTCCGGAAAAATTTATACGTGCGCTTGCGTCAAAATCAGAACGCATTTTATAAAAATCCTTTTTAGCACTATCCGCATATACAACTATTCCGGAATAGGATGAAAGAGTGCCGCCGACATAACAATACACATCTGCTTCTATTGAATAATCTTTTAAATCAATAGTACCATTCGTAGCTACTGCAGAACCTGTATAAGAACCGTCTAGATCTTGAAGCAAGCCAACAAAACTTCCGCCGCCTGCAAGAGCTTTTGGAGCATTTGCCATTGGTTTTGCAACAACAGTCTCTTCACCTTTGTAGTTGCTTCCCCAAGAACTGTTTGCAGTGCCCGATTCAAATGTTTCTGTAAAAATTGTCGTTTGCGCAGTAACAATTTGGAAAGCAGCAACAAGTAATACTATGACTAACGACTTGGAAATAGTAAAAACATTCTTCATAACACACCTCGCAGATTAATTAATGAATTGTGGATTTAGGAAAATAGTACTTTATGGATAAATATGTTTGGATCTTGTTAAGAAAATTATCATTACATAAATTAAGGGCACTTCTAAAAATTAAGGGCACTTCTAAAAATTAAGGGCAGTTCTAAAAATTAAGGGCAGTTCTAAAAATTCAAAAAAAGAAATTTTACCGCAAAGTCGCTAAGACGCAAAGTGTTTATTACCATTTGTTTATATTATTTTTCTTTGCGCCGGAGTTTATCCCGCGTTCTTTGGCGGGATGTCTTTGTGGCG
>CAYHZL010000015.1:0-34267 GCA_964361075.1 uncultured Chitinophagaceae bacterium | reverse complement strand
TGTAAGTCCGCCGTCTTTTTGGCGGAGGGATTAGTTGAATCAACAATAACGCTGATTAGTTACGAAAGAATGAAGTATATCCTTTTCTACAAACCCTACCTTGTCCTTTCGCAATTTACTTCCGAAGATGAAAAAAAATGTTTGAAAGATTTCGGACCATTTCCCAACGATGTGTATCCGGTTGGCAGATTGGATTACGACAGCGAGGGCTTGTTGCTTCTCACCAACGATAATCAAGTGCGGCATCGCTTGCTCGAGCCGAAGTACGAACATCCGCGAACATATCTTGTGCAGGTAGAACGCATTCCAACGGAAGAAGCATTAGAACAATTGCGTATCGGTGTTCTCATCGAAGGACAAAAAACAAAACCTGCCGACGTACACTTATTGAACGAAGAGCCGCAACTTCCAGAAAGGATTCCACCGATTCGATTTCGAAAAAATGTACCGACAGCATGGATTGAATTAACATTGCGTGAAGGACGAAACCGTCAGGTAAGAAAAATGACGGCTGCCGTTGGTTTTCCAACTTTACGATTAGTGAGGAGTAAAATTGCAGGCTGGAGTATTGGCGGAATGAAACCGGGAGAATGGAAAGAAGTTTCTCTGTAAGAAAAAAACTTCGCAAGCACAAAGCACTTCTTTAAAACAATCGATCAGTATTTTTTCCGCACAGACCGAACTGCATTAATCGCGAAATAGAAAAAGCGGAATGGACGGGCGTCCATTCCTACAAAAATTATAATTCAATATAAATACATGTAGGCACGGATGCCCATCCGTGATTAGAATGCTTTGTCAAACGACAGTAAGAATATCATGGTATTTTTTTGTAATTCTACATAAAATATTGTACACTTTTGTTGATGAATCATTTTTAATTTGACTGCATCATAGAGAATGAAAGAAAAAATATCTATTTCAGAAATTTCAGATGAAGAACTGATTGCGCAATCGCGCACAGGAGATGTGCGGGCATTTACGCATTTAGTGCGCCGCTACGAACCGATGGTGCATGGTTTTTCATTTAAATTGTGCCGCGATAAAAACAAGGCAGACGAATCGTTTCAGGATACGTTTATCAATGTCTATCGGAAGCTGGATCAGTTTGACGGCAAATCGAAATTTTCGACGTGGCTGTATTCCATCGTGGCAAACAATTGTTTAATGAGCTATCGCAAGCGCAAGTTAGATTCAGAAATGGAATCGCTTGACGCCCCGCGCATGGATGAAAATGGGAACGGAAATGCATTCATTCAATCGTGGGATGAATCACCGATTGAAAAAGTAATGACGAAAGAACTTCGCGGTGTGTTGGATACAGCAATTCAAAAATTACCGGCAGACTATCGTGTAGTATTTGTGTTGCGAGATATTGAACATCAAACAGCAGAAGAGACTGCACAAATTTTGAAAATTTCTGTGCCGGCGGTAAAATCGCGCTTGCGCCGCGCCCGTGTTTTTTTGCGTGAACAACTTCATCCGTATCTGACGTAATTTATGAGCACACATCACCATACACATACGCTTACTTGTAATGATGCATTCCATTTTATTTGCGAGAATTTAGATTCTACGTTGGATTCGCCGGCGTGTAAAGAAATTCGCAAACATATCGAGCAGTGCGATAATTGCACCGCATATCTCGACTCATTGAAAAAAACAGTCTCGTTTTACCAACACTATCCCACGCTGCCGTCATCTCCAAAATCTGTAAAAAAATTAATTGCAGTGCTTTCGTTAAAACCTGCCTTGAAAAAATCGTCCACAAAGAAAAAAAGCTGAATCCTTTTGTATTGTTCCTGCATCATATACACAAAGGAACCACAGATATATTTTCACGATACATAAAGGAGTATAGTATGAAACAAAATATTCATTCAGTAGATCGCATTGCGCGAATCATTCTTGGCGTTGTTTTGCTTTCGCTTACAGTTGTTGGTCCGCAAACTTTGTGGGGATTAACAGGCATTATTTTTATTGCGACAGCATTTTTAAATTTCTGTCCAATATATTTTGCGCTGGGTATTTCAACAAAACCAAAAATTGAAACAGAAAAATTAAACAGTAAATAACATTGTATCTTAAAAAAGGAAATACATAGTATGGCAGAGCATTTAACAAAACAAGCTTTTCTAGAAAAAGTTTTTAATTTTGAAAAAAATAAAGATTGGAAATTTGAAGGCGAATTACCGGCGGTGATTGATTTCTGGGCGCCATGGTGCGGTCCGTGCCGCATGGTTGGTCCTGTGATTGATGAGCTTTCCACCGAGTATGCCGGCAAAGTTAATTTTTATAAAGTGAACACCGAAGACGAGCAAGAGCTTGCACAAGCTTTTGGTATTCAAAGTATTCCGTCACTTCTTTTTATTCCCAAAACCGGTCAGCCAAAAATGGCAGTTGGTGCGTTGCCAAAAACAAGTTTGAAGCAAGCCATCGAACAAGAGCTGTTAACTGTTTCAACAAATTAATTATATCGGAGAACAACGATGCCAATTTATGATTATCGCTGTGAAGAGTGCAAAACAAAGTACGATGTTTTACATAAAGTGCGGGAACAAGAAGAGGATATTGTATGTCCTTCATGCGGTTCGAAGCACGCAAAAAAATTAATGTCTATTTCGAGCGTTGCAATTGGCGGAAGTTCATCAGAATACAAATCGTACGGCAGCGACACATGCGAAACCGGCGGATGTTGCGGCGGGTCGTGCAACGTAAATTAAAGGACGGTTCTATAAATTGAAAAAAAAATTTCTCGCAAAGACGCGAAGTCGCAAAGTATTGATTTTATTATGCTTTAATAGTTGTTTTCTTTGCGCCTCGGCGGTGAAACAATGAATTTTTAGAACTGCCCTTAAAAGGAGAATAGAATTTGAGTGGTTCAGAAATTTTTATGTATGCAATGCTGGGTATTGTTGCATTCTTTTATATCAAAAGAATGGTACTGCAACGTTCCATTACACAGTATGTTCCTGCAGATATTGAAGAACGCATGAAGTCGGGACGAAGTGTGCTACTTGATGTTCGCACGGCAGGTGAACGAAAATCGAGCTTGATACAAGGTTCATTTCATATTCCGTTGCACGAATTATCGTCGCGCGTGAATGAATTGAAAAAACATAATTCAAAAGAAATTATTTGCTATTGCCAATCCGGAAGCAGAAGTATTTCGGCGGCATCAACATTGAAAAAAGCAGGTTACACTGTTGCAAATTTGCGCGGAGGAATTGCCGAATGGAATTTTTACAAACGCTCGTAACAAAAAAATATTTCAAACGAATTCTTTTCCCGGTACTTGGTGCGTGCGGCGGATTTGCATATTACTACTTTGTCGGATGTGCATCGGGTACATGCGCAATCACCAGTAATCCCTACATCAGCACAGTGTATGGTGCAATGCTGGGCGCGCTGCTTGTGCCGAGCAATACACAATCTCAAACTCAAAAAATAGAAACGGAAAAATAAAATGGAACCAGCAAGAAAATATAAAACATTTACTTATCACACATCGGTTGAATGGAATGAAGCGCGCCAAGGCGCACTTTCAGCAGAAGGAAAACCGACCATTGCCATTTCCAGTCCTCCGGAATTTAAGGGAGTTGCGGGCAAGTGGACTCCGGAAGATTTCTTTGTTGCATCAGTTGAAATGTGCACGATGTCCACATTTCTCTCGTTTGGCGAACGCAATCAGCTTCCGTTGAAATCGTACGCAAGTTCAGCAGAAGGATTTTTGGAATTTGTTGACGGCAAATATCGTTTCACTAAAATAATTATTACACCTGTTGTTACTGTTGATGCAAGTTGGACAAACGAACGTGTTGAAGAATTATTTCATAAAGCGCACGAACATTGTCTGATCGGCAATTCAATGACCACCAGCATTGTTATCGAACCAACAATTCACTTATCATAACATACTCTTATGAATTACGGCATTTCAAAAACGGTACCGCTTTCGTACGAACAAGCGATTGAAAAAGTTACTGCAGAATTAAAAAACGAAGGATTCGGTGTTCTGACTACAATTGATGTGAAAGAAACATTGAAAAAAAAACTTGATGTAGATTTTACGAAATACATCATCCTCGGTGCATGCAATCCTTTGTTTGCTCATAAAGTTTTGCAAGCAGAAGAACAGATTGGCTTGCTCTTACCATGCAATGTTATTGTCTATGAAAAAGAGGGAAAGACAATTGTCGCCGCATTCGATCCATTATCAATGGGTGCGCTGATTGACAATCCTGCAATAGAACCAATTGCAAAAGAAGTGCGCGCAAAATTAGAAAAAGTAATTGCGGCTGTGTAATGAAAAAAATTGTAATAATTATTTCTTATACCGAAAACAATCTGCCGTGTGGTCGTTCACCATACCGACTGCCTGCATGAATGCATAGCAGATTGTTGAGCCGACAAATTTGAATCCGCGTTTCTTCAAATCTTTGCTTATTGTATCAGATTCGGGTGTTGTCGGGGGAATTTCTTTTATTGATTTTCTGGTATTGACAATCGGTTTGCCGCCGACAAATTGCCAAATGTATGTGTCGAAACTTCCAAATTCTTTCTGCACTTCTAAAAATAATTGTGCATTGATAATTGTTGCGGCAATTTTTAAACGATTGCGAATGATGCCTTCGTTGTTCAACAACTGATTGATTTTCTTTTTATCATACTTTGCGATTTTATTCACATTAAAATTATCAAATGCTTTTCGATAATTATCACGTTTGCGCAGTATGGTAATCCAGCTTAATCCGGCTTGCGCCCCTTCAAGAATCAGCATCTCAAATAATTTTCTGTCATCGTGAACGGGAACGCCCCACTCAAGATCGTGATACATTGTGTACAGCGGATCGCTTCCGCACCATGCGCATCGTGTTTTTATTGTTGAACTCCAAGAAATTTATTTAATTTTTTGACGATGAGACCATCGGTGCTTGCGGCAACATAGACAATGACTTTTCGTTTCATACTCATGCAAATCATTTACATTGTGTCTGCATCAATATACCAGCACACATCGGCTTGGCATAAAATAATACAGGCGATGGTGTGTGCCATCGCCTGTATAAAAATGTAACTTTATAAAATATTAGTAACGGTTTCCGCCACGTTCTTTTCCGCCGCGATCTCTGCTTCTATTATCTCTTCCACCGCCGCCACCATAACCACCACCGCCGCCAAAACCACCACGTCCGCCGCTTCTTTTATTTTCAGTGCGGGGTTTTGCTTCATTCACCGTCAGTGCGCGGTTCTTTAAATCTTTACCGTTTAATCCGGTCATTGCTGCCTGCGCTTCGGTAAGTACCGGCATTTCGACAAAAGCAAAACCTTTTGCCTCGCCGCTGAATTTATCTTTGATAATCGTAACAGTATCTACCTTGCCAAACGCTTCAAACGCTTGCTTTAAATCATCTTCTGTAGCTTCGCGCGATAAATTGCCGACAAAAATGTTCATTGTAATCTCCTTTTGGTAATTAAATTTTTTTGAGCTTGTGCTGCCGTCTGCAAGTCGCAACATGTAGAATATATTTCGATGTGCAGAAAATACATTTTTGTTTTATCTCGGAAGCTTTCGTTTACACATTGTAATGTATCGAAGCCTCTGCAGAGAAGCAAATTATTTTATTTGGAGGACAGTTTTCTTACCATCCGCAGGATAGATTCTTCCTGTGTATAGTCTTCAATTTTTTTTAACTCTACCCATGCAAGTTCGTTCGATTCACGGCTTACGGTGAAGGGAAGCGAACTGTCGGCTTCAAATAAAAAGCGAATGTCATAATGAAAATGTTCCGGATCACTCTTGCGTGCGGGAATGAGATGCATGTCCACATCAAAAATATTTTCAGAAAGGATTTTAATATTCTGAATGCCGGATTCTTCTTGCGCTTCGCGAAGCGCTACATTCACAGTATTTGGGTCGCCGTCTGAATGTCCGCCAAGTTGCAGCCATTTATTCAATTTAAAATGATGGGTTAACAGTGTATGCGTGCGTTCTGCATTCACAATCAGAGCGGAACCGGTAATATGTCCGATGGAAAGCGAGCGCTCGAAACAATTGCCATGTTGTTCAATAAATGCAATAGTGTTACGACGCATTTTTTCTTCATGAGCATCGGATGTTGTATGACTGCGAAGTTTTTCGAGGAGAAAATTTCTGTGCATTGCGTTGATTAGTAAATGGAAAACAGATTATAAATACTTGCGGTGAAACTTATTTTGTGAACATTTCCATTGAGCGACCAATATTGTGAAAAATATGGATTCACAATTGTTGTTTTATCAAACTGTTCAAATTTCTGATTGAATGAATACGAAACACTCATCGTGAGATACGATGCTGTTGGAATTTTAAGCATGACATCAATTCCAAAAGCAAACGGATAATCTAATTTTCCGGAATCTTTTGTTGTTACAAGTTGTGGATACATAGTCTCTGATTGCGGATAGTAGATAGATGTATTGCGGGAATAATTTGCATTTCCCCAAAGCCACGCCGGCGTAATATGAAGCGATGCATTGTTGCCGTCAGGATTTTGTGCGTACAGTTGCGCGCACACGATGAACAGTAAAAATAGAATTGAGTTTTTCATTCAATACTCCTGTAACAAAAATTATGTATGTACCACATTAATTGGTTTGTTTTCCAAAAATGCTTGTACGTTTTTAACAACGATGTTCATCAGCCGCTGACGTGCAGAAAAAGTTGCCCATGCAATATGCGGCGTGATGAAACAATTTTTTGCTGCGAGCAACGGGTTAGTAATTTTTGGCGGTTCGGTTGAAAGCACATCAAGTCCGGCGCCGGCAATTTTTTCTGCATTCAACGCCGCGGCAAGCGCATCTTCATCAACAATTCCGCCGCGGCTGGTGTTGATGAGATACGCGTTCGGTTTCATCATTGCAAGACGCTCTGAATTGATGAGATGTGTTGTTTCTTCAGTTAAAGCACAATGAAGCGAGATGACATCTGATGTTGAAAAAAGAGTGTGGGAATCAACAAATGAAACATCGCAGTTTTTAAAAACCTGTGAAGTTTTGTGTTTTTCCGGAGAACGTGTTAAAACCAAAACATTCATTCCCAGTGCGCTTGCAATTTTTGCAACGGCTTGCCCTGTATTTCCAAATCCGATAATACCAAAATTTTTTCCTGCAAGTTCAACAAGAGGAAAATGCCAGTAACAAAAATCTTCACTCTGCGACCATTCGCCGTTGCGCACGCTTGCCGCATGATCTCCAACGTGGTTTGTTAATTCGAACAACAACGCAAAGACATGCTGCGCGACAGAATCCGTACCATACGCCGGAACATGTGTTACAATAATATTTTTCTTCCACGCGGCAGTTACATCAACAGCGTTCACGCCAGTGGAAAGCAAGCCGATGTACTGTAATTTTGGAAGTTGAGCAAGTGTCTTTTCAAAAAGAAGAGTTTTATTTGTGAGAAGAATTTCTGCATCGGCAGCGCGCGCTACAATTAATTCTTTCGGTGTTCGATCATAAATGGTGCAACGACCGAGCGATTGAAGCGCTTGCCAATCCAAGTCACCGGGATTCGTTGTGTAACCGTCTAAAACGACAATGTTCATAAATTATTTATTCTCTTTTGGTTTTAATATCCCACGCTCGTATTGTCATTCCGGCGAAAGCCTGAATCCACGAAATGGATGTCTGCCTTCGCGGTCATGACAAATACCTCGCCGCTTGCGGCGTGGATATTTAATTCATGTAACAATTGTATTGAGATGTTTCACATGGTCAATCATAAATTGAACATTTTCGTTTGCGTTACAGACTTCTATTTCTTTCTCTGGATGGTAGTTTTTCCACACACGGAATATTTCGTCGGCAAATGCCTGTCCAATCGTCTCTGTGTTTTTAAAATCCAGAATAATTTTCTTGAAACTTTCTAAACCGCTGAGAATACGCCGCGCTTGTGAACGTGAAACAAACGTCGTCTTCATTTTATACAAATCCACAACAACTTCCGTTGTACTAAATTCAAATTCATTTCCGGCATACCGGTGGAATACATCGGAAATATTTTTTTTGGAAGATGAAGAGATCCAAAAATCAATTCGAGTTCCTTGTAAGGTGGTGTTGTTTGTCAAAAAGACATCGTGTATAGTATTGTCAAAAGACAATGTTTTTTTAAAACTTTTAATTGAAAATATATCGGCAAGTTTTGATGTAAAAAATATTCCCTCGCCGCTGTGTTTGTCCGGCATTGTTGTTTGTTTTCCTTTAAGAATGTCCTGAATGGCTTCGAATTCATTTTTTAACTTTCTTGTCATCATCATATTGTGAAATATTCCAATCCCATGGTCGAGCACTGTAAATGTAATGCCGTCATCTGAACGTTTCATCTTTACGAGAATCTCTTTCGATTGTGAATGCTCGATGGCATTATTCAGCATTTCTGTGAATGCGTACTCAATTATTTTTTGGATATTTTTTGAAAGAGAAAGCAAAATTCCTGTATGCCGGTGAATTTGTTCGAGAACCTGATCTTCTTCAAGATGTTTATTAACAAAAGTTCTATTGAATACTGTTTCCTTCAATTGTGTTGCTTCTACTATTTTTTTTGAGGAGGCAACATATCTGGCTCGATTACTTTTTCCAATACGCGTAAGCTTTCTTTCGTGTTGGAATTCCTGAAGTATTCTATTGGCAAATTGTCTGGAAACACCGGTCGCCTTTACGATATCCGCCGTCCGTATTTCCTTTTTGCCGCGTATTGCCCGTTCGATGAATGATCTCGTGTCCATAAATTGTTGTCGTCTTTATTGTCTGCGTGCAGAATATAAGTTGTCAACCAACCGACAACCTAATGGATGTTTACGACTTTGCTAACATTGTTAATGTATCTTGTTGACAACTTATTGTCAACAAGATTGTTGACGTATTGTATGGAAACGGATTTTCCGAGAAAGTGGGCAAGTCGCCTGTTCCTGAATTATTACCGTACTCCTCTGTGTGTTGGATTTTTTTTATTCAGACATGGCAAGTTTTTAAAACTTGACATGTCTGATGAACGGAAACAAGAGAAATAAAAAGGCGCAGAAAACTGCGCCTTAGTAATAAAAAACAAGACAAGTCATAAAAACTTGCCTTGTTTGATTGAATCGAAATTAAAAACTACTCGCCCTCATCCAACCATTTTTTCCAGCTTTCAAAACTAAACTCGCGTCCGAGAAAATTTTTCACTAATACTGCTGCCGGTTTCGAACCGCCGGGTGCAAGAATGGTTTCGCGATATTTTTTAGCTGCGCCTGAAGCCATAATATTTTTTGTATCAAATTTGCTGAACAGGTCTTTTGAAATAACCAGCGACCACATGTACGTATAATAGATTGCAGAGTATCCATCCAGATGTCCGAACGACGTTTGCATGTGTGTCCCTTCAATATATTTGTACGGCGTATATCGTTCGCGCAGTGTTTTTACCAATTCATTTGTGTTCACCTCGCTTGCTTTGCGGTCGTAACATGAAAGCGAAAGTTTTGCGTAGTACATTTGGTTACGCACTTGCATCCCTTTTCCGAATTCATCCGCGTTACGCATCTGCTGCACAAGTTCTGCCGGAATCGCTTCACCGGTTTGATAATGTTTTGCGAACGATTGCAATGTTGCAGCATCCCATGCCCATTCTTCCAGCATTTGCGACGGCGCTTCGACAAAATCCCATTCCGTACTGATGCCGGAAAGTCCGATCCATTGTTGCTTGCCTGCAAAAAGATGATGGAGCAAATGTCCGAACTCGTGGAAAAATGTTTCCACATCGCCGTGTTCCATCAATCCTGCATCGCCTTTAATGCCGCCGGGAAAATTGCAGATGAGCGCGGCTTCGGGAATTTGTTTTCCGGACACACCGGTTCGGATTGCAAATTGTGCAGCATGGTTGTATTTATTTTCGCGCGGATGCATGTCGAGATAAAAACGTCCGGTCATTGTTCCGTTTTCGTACATCTCGTAGCACTCAACAGAAGAATCCCACACCGGCGCGGTTGTGTTGCGCTTGAATTGTACGTCGAATAATTTACTTGTTACATCCAGCACGCCTTGTTTTACTTTATCGTACGGAAAATACGGACGCACTTTCTGTCCGTCAAAATCATATTTCGATTTCCGCACCAGTTCGGAATAGTACCCTGATTCCCACGGAGTTACTTCGGTTGCAGCAGCCACATCTTGTTTTTTCCTCCCAAGAAGAACCTGATATTCGCGTTTCATTCGATCGTTTGATGCGCTCGCAATTTTTTCGATAAAATCATTTGCGTTTTTTTCGTTCGCCACCATTTTATCCGCAGTAACCAACGCGGCATAATTTGGAAAGCCGAGCAGTTGTGCAAGTTCGTACCGTTTTGCAATCAGCTTATTCAACACATCTATATTTTTTGGGAAAGCTCGATTGTTGTATTCCATGTACAGCCGTTTGCGAAGGTCTTCACTTTTTGCGTACGTAAATACCGGAATTGCATCGGGATAATTTATTGTCAGTTTAATTTTTCCATCAGCTTCCGGCTTATGCAACGCAATAAAATCCTGCGGAAGTCCGTCAAGTTCTGCAACATTGTTTGCATACACCGTGCGCACATCTTCGCGGATGTTGCGCGAAAAATCTTGTCCGATGAGCACAAGTTCATCGTTTAATTCTTTCACTTTTTTTCGTATGGCTTCATCTTTATCAACGCCGCTTAACCGGAATGAACGAAGAGTTTTTTCAACATAAAACTTTGTTTCGGTATTTGCGGAACCGAGATTCATTGCCAAAAGCGCATCGTACACTGTACGATTTAATGAAAGTTCAGTTGAAAAAGCCGACACTTGTTGCACAATTTTTTCCGATGTTGCGCGCATTGCAGAATCAGGGTGAACTTGTTCAATCAATCCGGCTTGCGATGCAGCGGCGTCAAGTTCAACAAGAATATTGTCGTAGAGTTTCAGCGTGTTGTCAACGGAGTGCTTTTCTTTTACCGCGACAAGTTCATCCAGCAATTGTTGCGCGCGCGTCAGACGTTCATTCTGCCGCTTCGTAAAATCATTGGCTGTGTGAATGTTTGCAAAAAAAGGTGTGTCATCGGCAACAGGCAATCCGTTTCCTGATGATACCAACATTGTTACCCCAAAAAGTAATGCCATAAGCATAGATTCTCCCAAAATAATTGATGTATTAAAAAGTGAATGGAAAAATATAACAAAAATTACATAACGGTAATAGTTAAAATGTTCTAATGTGCATCTCTAAAAACCTTCAAGGTTTAACTTGACCAAATTTTGTGATGTTAAAATTTTATGGTACATCGCAAAAACAAAAAACCTTGAAGGTTTCGTAACAAGTTTTTAGAGATGTCCTAATGTGTGTTAGTTCTTTGTGTCGGAATTTTATTCACTTTGCCCTTTATTTTTTTCTTTATACCTTATTATAACCCTTGCTGAAAAAGTAGAAAAACTTATTTCGGTAGGGGAAAGTGCGTTTTAAAGTAAAACTTTTGTCTTTCAGTGATGAAAAAATAATGCTCGATCAACTTAAACAAAACATATTTTCGTCCGAACCGTTTCAACAACTTGTTGCAACAGAACCGACACCCGATGCGCCGAAGTTTGTACGCGGCATTGCCGGATCGTTGCGTGCGTTTGTTGCTGCGCATGTGTGGCAGGAATTTCAACAACAAGTTCTCGTCGTTGTTCCGGAAAACGATACTGCCGAACAGATGCGCGATGATTGCGCGTTGTTGGTTGGCGATGCAAATGTGCGTCTCTATTTATATGAAACGCAGCACGCATCGCAATCGCTTGATATGTCAGCTTCCATCAGCCAAGTGGAAACATTGAAAGCGTTGAGCGCGAATGTTCCCGGTATTTATATTACGCACGCACTCGCACTCGGATTTTTTGTGCCGGAGAAAAAAGAATTTGTTAGTTCGGTCATTGAACTTTCGGCGAATGGTGAATATAATTTTCAATCGTTGTTGTTGAAGCTGGAAGAGCGCGGCTTTGAACGCAAGCCCTTGGTTGAAACGTACGGCGATGTTGCTGTGCGAGGCGGCATCATAGATATTTTTCCATTCATCGGCGACAATCCCGTGCGGCTGGAATTTTGGGGCGATATGATTGAATCAATTCGGGAGTTTGATGTTCTCTCGCAGCGCTCGATTCGTGAGTTGCAACAAGTGAGCATTGTGCCGGAGATGAAAAAAATTAAAAGTGAAAACGAAGAAAAAGAAAATATCACAACTGGGGTTTCGCTGTTAGAATATTTTTCCAGCAACACAATTCTTTTTTTGGAAGATACGCAGCTCCTCGAAAAAGAATTTCTGGAAATAGAATCGGAAGGCGTCGAATGCGATTGCACTTTCGACAGCGTGCAAACATCTTTCGAAAAGTTTCCGCGTTTTATTCACGAGATATTTACAACGCACAATGACGCGCTGCAGTTTAATGCATCAAAGCAGCCGGCAACAAACGGCAGCGTAAAAGTGTTACTAGAAAGTATTCAGCGATGTGCTGATAAAAATTTTGATGTGATTATTGCTTCCGATACAAAAGAAGAATCTAAACGCATTCAGGAATTGATAGAGGAAACGACTCAGCAATCATCGAGCAGTGATCAAGCAGAACAGCATGCAATCACTCGGATTCTCAAATATTTCACCGACACATTTCATTCCGGATTTATTTTTCCTGCGGCACGCATTGCGCTTTTTGTTGAGCACGAAGTGTTCGGACGTATCAAACGCCGCGGCACGGTAAAGCACAAACGCTTTAAGGGAATTTCTGCGAAAGAATTACATTCGCTGCGGCGCGGCGATTTTGTTGTTCACGTCGATCATGGTATCGGAAAATTTATCGGCTTAAGAAAAATTAAAGTCGGCGGTGTTGAACAGGAAGTTGCTGCGTTGGAATATGCTGAAGCGGGAACACTTTTCGTCAATTTGAATTTCATCACACGAATTCAAAAATATTCTTCAGCAGAAGGACACACACCCAAACTCAATAGACTTGGCAGCGCTGATTGGGAAAAACTTAAATCGCGCACGAAGAAAAAAGTAAAAGATATCGCACGCGATCTTATCAAACTCTACGCACAGCGAAAACATTCGGAGGGATTTGCATTTCAGCCGGACACACATTGGCAAAAGGAAATGGAAGCGTCATTTATGTACGAAGACACGCCCGACCAGTACACAGCGACTGCCGATGTAAAAGTTGATATGGAAAATATAAATCCGATGGACCGGCTTGTGTGCGGCGATGTTGGATTCGGGAAAACGGAAGTGGCAGTGCGTGCTGCATTTAAAGCGGTGATGAATAATAAACAAGCGGTCGTGCTTGTTCCCACAACAATTCTTGCGCAGCAACATTTTAATACTTTTTCAGATCGGCTTAGCCGCTATCCTGTTCGCATCGGATTGCTGTCACGGTTTAAATCAGCGAAAGAACAAAAAACAATTCTCGCTGCGTTGAAAGATGGAACTCTCGATATCATTATCGGCACGCACCGTTTGCTTTCGAAAGATGTTGAATTTAAAGATTTGGGTTTGCTTGTTGTTGATGAAGAGCAGCGATTCGGTGTTGCCGCAAAAGAAAAACTTCGCGCGATGAGAATTACAGTTGACACATTAACGCTCACTGCAACACCAATTCCGCGCACGCTGCATTTTTCGTTGATGGGTGCGCGCGATCTTTCCATCATCAACACACCGCCGCGCAACCGTCTGCCGATTCACACGGAGATTGCAACGTTTGATAAAAAAATTATCCGCGAAGCTATTCTGAAAGAATTACATCGCGGCGGGCAAGTGTTTGTTGTCAATGATCGTGTACATAATATTGACATGTTCACATCGGTGCTGCAGCAACATATTCCTGAAGCGCGATTCCGTGTGGCGCACGGACAAATGCACGGACATGAGTTAGAAAATGTGATCATGGGTTTTCTTGAAAAAAAATTTGATGTATTAGTAACAACAAAAATTATTGAATCAGGAGTTGATATTCCGAGCGTCAACACCATTATTATTAATCGAGCCGATCATTTTGGTCTCGCGGAGTTGTACCAATTGCGTGGACGAGTTGGTCGTTCCAATGTGCAAGCGTATGCCTATTTGTTGGTGCCGCCGATTGCCATCTTGCCGAAACAGACGCTCCACCGTTTACAAGCGATAGAAGAATTTACGGAACTTGGTTCCGGTTTTAATCTTGCAATGCGCGATTTGGAAATTCGGGGTTCGGGCAACATGCTTGGCGCAGAACAAAGCGGATATATTTTGGAAATGGGTTTTGAGATGTATACAAAAATTTTAGAAGAAGCTGTTGCGGAATTAAAAGAACAGGAGTTTTCAGAATTATTTGCACATCAAACACCGGCACACAAGCAAAGAACCGAAACACAAATTGAGGCGGACATTGATGCATACATTCCCGAAGTGTATATCGAAAATGACACGGAGCGATTGGATATTTATCGTCGTCTCTATAAGACAACAACAGTGCGCGAAGCGGACGACATGCGATTGGAACTTATCGACCGTTTTGGTGAAGCAATGGAAGAAGTAGAAAATTTATTTTCTCTTGCAATGCTGCGTATTGCCGGAAACGATCTTGGTTTCAGAAAAGTTGAATTGAATAAACGAACGCTCCGTTTATATCTGCCGCCCGAAACTGATACACAATTTTATGAAGGCGGCATCTTTCAAACGTTGATGGAACGTGTTGGAAAAATAACGAAGCAAAAAATTGAACTGAAGCAAATTGAAAAAACATTATTCCTATCAACGCTGTTTTCAAAAGCAGAGGGCGTGGAACGAGTTGATGAAGCGAAAAAAATTATTGAACAACTTTCAACATAAGCACTGAGACATTTCCTACACATTCCACTATGAATACCATCTCTACTATTATTTTCGATCTTGGCAGAGTGCTTGTCAATATAGATTTTGATGCATTTCCTCACGCGCTCGGATTGTTTACACAAGAAGAACGCGCGCCGTTTCGGCTGTCGGTTGCAGAAACATCTCGGCTGTATGAAACAGGAAAACTTTCTACCGATGAATTTACATCGCAGCTTGAAAAAATTTTCAATCATCAATTTTCGAAAGAGCAATTGTTGACTGCGTGGAATGAAATTATCCAGAACGATGTTGTGGGAATTAACGAACTTGTGTTGCAACTTCAAAAAAAATATTCAACTGCAATGTTAAGCAATACATGTTTATCTCACTTCCACAAAGCGCAAGCAACAACAGAGAACGCCAACCTTTTTTCTAAAAATTATCTTTCCTATCAAATCGGTTATATGAAACCTGCACGTGAAGTGTACGGGCACATTCTTCGCGATCTCAACATTCCCGCCAATCAAATTCTTTTTGTTGATGATTTGCAAGAAAATATTGACGGTGCAAATGCTGTTGGTATGCAAGGGGTTGTATTTAAAAACATTGAACAGTTTCGCGTCGATATTTCTTTTTTGATGTAATCCCTTCGCCAAAAAATCCTCAAAAATTCAACAATTTAACTTGACTTTCATTTATTATTGCGTAAATTTCGTGCAGTAAAGTGGGTGAAAGTGGGTGGAATGTGTGTTAAAAATATGCAGTATTCACCAATTGTTATAAAAAATGTTGAATTATGTCTTCATTTAAAGGCTCGTTTCTTTACACAGTTGATAACAAAGGGCGCGTTAATCTTCCTGCGAAGATGAGAAAAAATATTTCGCCGGAAGCTGGCGATACTTTTATCATTACGCGCGGTTTGGACGAATGTATTTTTTTATATCCGAACGACGAATGGATAAAGTTAGAGGAATCAATTCGTAAACTTTCAAGCTCCGATCCGAAACATCGTTACTTTATGCGCACGCTGTTGGAAATGGCAACCGATGTGCAAATAGATTCGTCATCGCGCATAATGTTGCCGAAGGAATTAATGCAGTTTGTAAAAATTGAAAATGAAGTACAAATAGTTGGCGTGTTGGAGCGCATTGAAGTGTGGAATCCGAATTTGTATTCGGCTTACAAATCTGCTCAACAACAAAGTTATGAAGATATTGCCGCGACCGTATGGAAAAATTCGAATGAAGGATAAGCGTGGATGATGCGTACCACATTCCCGTATTGCTGGATGAAATAATTGAATATTTGGTTACGGTACGCGAAGGACGATATGTTGATGGTACGCTTGGCGGCGGCGGACATGCAGAAAAAATTTTAGAAAAAATATACCCGAGTGGAACGCTTATCGGTATTGATGCCGATGCCGATGCGCAGAACGAAGCGCGACAACGACTGAATCGTTTTCACACTAATGTAATTTTCGTGCACAACAACACTTCTCACATTTCGTCAATTCTTCAATCACTACACATCCAATCAATTCACGGATTGCTGTTAGACCTTGGGGTATCGTCATTTCAAATTGACGAAGGGAGCAAAGGATTTTCTTTTCGAGGAAACGATCGCTTGGATATGCGAATGGATAATAGACAAACATTAGATGCACACACTATTATCAATTCATACTCGGAAGAACAATTAGCAAATATTTTTTTTCATTATGGAGAAGAAAAATTTTCGCGGCGTATTGCGAGAATGGTTGCCGAACGACGAATGCTGCAACCGATTGACACAACCGGTGATTTAGCGGCGCTCATCGAATCGAAAGTACATCCGCCGTACGCAATTAAAACTTTGGCAAGAATTTTTCAAGCATTGCGCATTGAAGTGAACAATGAATTGGAACGACTGCAGACAATTCTAAATGATTCACTCGGCTTTCTTGCTCGCGGCGGACGCATTGTTGTTATTTCATACCATTCGCTGGAAGATAGAATTGTAAAAAACTTTTTTGCTCAACATGCGGCAACAGTTATTCGCTCCGGCAATAAATATATGCCGGATACAGAACTCGTACCGTCGCTTCGCATTCTTACAAAAAAACCGGTGCTTGCATCAGAGGAAGAACAAAAAAGAAATCCGCGTTCGCGCAGCGCTAAAATGAGAGTTGCTGAAAAAATGTAATGGCAAAAACAAATCGAAATATTGTCACCGATATCGGCAGTGTTGAATTACCAACATACAACGATAGAAGAATCTACAACGATTCAAATGTGCAACAATTCGCCGATCCACAAGCAGTATCGCCGGGATATGCGATTCGTCAACCGAAAAGAACGCCGGCTGTGCGCAAACATTCTACGACGAACATTGTCGGATTGATGTTTAGTCTGGCAATTTTAGGACTTTTGTATGTAAGCAACGTTATCGCTGTCAATCAACTTGCGAAAGAAATTGGAGATTTAACGACACGGTATAATTCCGCACTTAGTACAAACGAAGTATTGAAAGCAGAAATTAATCGCAAATCAAGTTTGGATCGCATTAATGTTCTGGCGCAAGAAAAAGTCGGATTAATCAATCCTAAAGAAGCGCCGGTGTGGTTCGAAATTGATCAAGAAAAAATTGAAACACTCAGTAAAAAATAAGAAGTAGAAATTTCATAGATCACTTTGTTTGTTGCAATGTCCCTTTTCAAAAAAAATAAAAAAGAAGAAAACTCACTCACACCGGAAGTGAAAACGTACAACCATCGTTTGCTAATTCTGAAGGTTGGCTTTCTTCTTTTTTTTATTGTGGCGGCAGCTCGGTTAGTGCAAATTCAAATTCTCGAAAGAAATAAATACGAGAAAATTGCGCGTCAACAGTACGAAGCAACGGTACCACTGCCGGCTTCACGCGGCAATATATTTGATCGCAACGGCAATGTGTTGGTTTCAAATTCAACGTTTGCATCGTTCACCGCCGATCCGACCATTGCCGGCGACGATGCAAAATTTATTGCAGAGCAATTTTCTCGCATCACAGGAAAACCGGAACAGGAATATCTCAACAAATTAAACAGCGACAAACGTTTTGTGTATGTTGAACGCCATGTTCGTCCCGATCTTGCTGAACAAATTCCGCTGAAACAAATGGATGGCGTGTTAAAGGTGAATGAAACAACACGCTTGTACCATTACGATGAACTCTGCGGACAAGTTGTTGGTGTAACCAACGCGGAAAATATCGGTGTCAGCGGGCTGGAATATTTTTTTGAAAAGATATTGCGAGGCAAAGACGGATATGTGGTGATGCAAAAAGATGGACTTGGTCGCCGCCGTCCGTCTGTTGATTATCCTCGTGAAGAACCGGTGAATGGAAATTCATTGACGCTGACGATTGATTTAAATTATCAATCTCTTGCTGAAGAAGAATTAAAAAAAGGAATTGAGCGGACACAGGCAGAAGCCGGGTTAGTTGTCATGTTGCGCCCGCACACCGGTGAAGTGTTGGCGATGGCAAATTATCCAACCGTGAATCCGAACAAAGTTATTAATGCCGATGCGCTGAAGAACAGAATTATTTCCGACATGTTCGAACCCGGTTCCGTTTTTAAAATTGTAACGGCAACAGCAGCGCTGCAAAATAAATTAGTAACACTCAATCAACAATTTTATGCTGAGAACGGTAAGTATCAAGTGAAACTTGCCGGAAATAAATTTCGTGTTATCAGCGATACGCATCCACACGGTGTAATTTCGTTTGAAGAAGCGATGGCGGTTTCCAGTAATATTGTAATGGCAAAAGTGAGCGATAAAATCGGTCCGGAAAAATTGTACACCCAGGCGCGTAATTTCGGATTTGGTATGCCGACAGGAATTGAACTCCCGGGTGAAATTAGCGGCGATGTGAAGAAGCCCGTTGATTGGTCCGGCACCACATTGAACACAATGGCGTACGGGTATGAAGTTGGCGTTACACCATTGCAGATTGTGGCAGCGTACGGTGCGCTGGCAAATAACGGCGTGTTGATGAGACCGTACATCATTCAAAAAGAAGTTGATGCGATGGGAAAAGAAGTGCGTGTTGGTGAACCGCAAATGATTCGTCGTGTGATGTCGGAAGAAACTGCTGAGCTATTAAAAAAAATGTTTACAAGTGTTGTTGAGCATGGAACGGGAAGTATTGTGAAAATACCCGGTGTTGCCATTGCAGGAAAAACAGGAACATCGCGCAAGCATGTGAATGGAAAATATGAAGAGGGAAGTTACAACGCATCGTTCGTCGGATTTTTCCCGGTTGAAAAACCGGAGATTGTGTGTTTGGTGATTATTGAAAAACCAAAAGCGGGCGGATACACGGGTGCTGTTGCCAGTGCGCCGATTTTCAAAGGTATTGCCGAACGCATCATTAACAATAACGGATTGATTTCGAAAACGACGATTGCACACAATAGATCTTCTGCAACGTCAAAACAAACTGCGCTGATGATGCCGGATGTGTGTAACAGCGAACTCGATATTGCGGAAGAGCGAATAGAAAAACTCGGATTGAAATATAAAGTTGTTGGCAGCGGAGAAATAGTTCGCGCACAATTTCCCGATGCAGGGAAAAAAATTGAGCAAGGCGATATCATACAATTCATTATGAATGAAAATGTCTCGCAAAATTCTGCGAATGAAAATGTTGGTGCAAATATTGGCGTTGGAATTCCGAATGTATGCGGAATGAGTTTGCGGCGTGCCATCAACAAATTGACAAATGAAAAATTTGATATTGCGGTTGTCGGTTCGGGTGTGGTGATGCGCCAATTTCCCGAAGCAGGCATAGCAGCAAATCGCGGAAGCAAAATAACATTACTGTGTGAACCGAAACAACTGACAACAGCGCAACTCTATTAAACAATGAATCTTTCTGAAGTTCTTAACGGTGTGCGTGTTACCAAAATGTTTCAAACAATGTTTGGGCGTATGGTTACAACGCATGATGCGAAAGTTGCCAGCATACATTACGACTCGCGTGCGGTGCAGAGAGGAAGTATGTTTATTGCGCTGCGTGGTGTTGCTTCCGATGGACATAAATTTATCGGTGATGCGATTGCCAACGGCGCAACAGTTGTGGTTCTTGAAGATGATACTGTGCTGCCCGATTCTTTTTTTATGCACGCCGGAGTTATTAAAATTGTTGTCGGCGACACGCGCAAAGCGATGGCACAAATGACGGCGAATTATTATGGACACCCCGCAGACAAATTAAAAGTTATCGGCGTAACAGGAACGAACGGCAAAACAACAACAACGTATCTTATCAAGCAACTGTTGGAAAAAAATTCAAATATCAAAGTGGGAATGATTGGTACGGTAGAATATGTTATCGGTGAAGAAAAATTTCCGGCAACACACACAACACCCGAATCGCTGGAATTGCATCAGCTATTTGCAAAAATGGTAGAAAAAAATTGCTCGCATGTTGTTATGGAAGTATCGTCGCATTCGCTGCACCAGCATCGTGTGTATGGAATTAATTTTGCAGCGGCAGTTTTCACCAACTTGACGCAAGATCATCTCGATTATCACAAAACAATGCCGGAATATTTCAAGGCAAAGAAAATTTTATTTGATGGATTGCAAGCAGACGCAGTTGCTGTGGTAAACGCCGATTCTGAATACGGCAACAAGATTGTTGCTGATTGCAAAGCGAAAACTGTAACGTATGGAATAACAGCGCGCGCCGATGTACAAGCGAACGATGTGGAATTGAGTGTGAATGGTTTTTCAATTGGTGTTGCAGAGAAAAATTTCCAAAGCGCGCTTGTCGGAAAATTTAATGTCTATAATTTTCTTGCGGCGTACACAACTGTGATGGCGCTTGATAGTACATTAAAAATCGGCGCTTCAATTATTGATATTGAACAGTTGCAACCAGCGCCGGGACGATTCGAACAAATTCAATCGCCGAAAGGCTGGACTGCAATTATTGATTATGCACATACGCCGGACGCGTTGGAAAATTGCTTGCAAACAATTCACGATGTGCTGCCGAAAGAGAGAACAAATACCATCATCACTATTTTTGGTTGTGGCGGCGATCGAGATACAACAAAGCGTCCGTTGATGGGAAAAATTGCTGAGACATTGAGCGATGTGGTGATTGTTACATCGGATAATCCGCGCACGGAAGATGCGCAAAAAATTATTGATGATGTGCTTGCAGGAATGTTGCGCATCAAAAAAATAATTGTTGAAGCAGACCGCCGCCTCGCAATAGAACAAGGCATTGCGCTTGCCCGCACCGGCGATGTTGTGTTGCTCGCAGGAAAAGGTCACGAAGAGTATCAAGTGATCGGGAAAGAGAAGCATCATTTTAGTGACAAGGAAATAGTTCAGGAATTGATTCGCGCCGGAAAGTAAATGAAGCTGACACTGAATGATATCCGAAAACTTTCCGGTGTTGAAATATTCAATACTGAATTTCTGACGAAGAAAAAAGTAACAGGCGTTTCAACCGATTCGCGCTCGGTGCAGCAAGGAAATATTTTTATTGCGCTGCGTGGTGAAAAGTTTGACGCGCACCAGTTCATTGACACAGTTATTCTGAATGGCGCATGTGCCGTAGTTGTGGATGCACAATGGAAAGCAAGTACTGCGCAGAAACTTTCTTTGCTGAAAGCAGCAATTGTTGTCGTGCCGGATACGACGCTGGCGTTTGGCGAATTGGCTCGCGAGTATCGCCGTAAATTTAAGATTCCGGTACTGGCAATTGGCGGAAGCAACGGCAAAACAACGACGAAAGAAATGATAAGCGCTGTGTTGCAGACGAAGTTCACCATCTTGGCAACAGAAGGAAATTTGAATAACCATATCGGTGTACCGCAGATGTTGTTTCGATTAACATCGAAACACGACATCGCGGTGCTGGAACTCGGCACTAATCATTTTGGCGAATTACAATATTTGTGCGAACTGGTAGAGCCGACGCACGCATTGATCACCAATATTGGCAAAGAGCATCTGGAATTTTTTGGTGATGAACATGGCGTTGCGCAAGAAGAGACAGCGTTGTTTCGGTACATCGCACAGAATAACGGTTTCGCATTTGTGAATACAGATGATTTATTTTTACGTAAGGCGGGAAAAGTTGTACGAAAAAAAATTACTTATGGTACATCAACACGCAGCAGTTTCAAAGGAACACGCATCATGATGAATGCTTCCGGACAACCGAGATTTGATGTTCTTCAAAAAGGCAAGCGCAGAAAATTTGCTGTACAGCTTGCATCAGCAGGCATGCACAATGTGAGTAACGCACTTGCGGCAGCGGCAGTCGGTTCAACTTTTCGTGTGTCTGCGAAAAAAATTTCCGGCGCACTTGGAAAATTTTCTTCAACCTCAAAGCGAATGGAAATTATTCATCGCAACGGCATTATCATTTTGAACGATACGTACAATGCAAATCCTGATTCAGTAATTGTTGCGCTGGAAACATTGCGCGCCATTCAAACGAGTGGAAAAAAAATTGTGGTGCTCGGTGATATGCGCGAACTTGGCGATGCATCGAAACGTGAACATATAAATATCGGCGTTGCTGTAGCCGAGATGAAGTTCGATCATCTCTTCACGACTGGACATTTTTCAAAATATACGCACGATGCGGCGCAGCTTCCCGCGGCAAAGTATTTTGAAACGAAAGAAGAGCTTGCATCATCGCTCAAACAAATTGTGAAGCAAGGCGATGTGGTGTTAGTAAAAGGTTCGCGCGGAATGAAAATGGAAGATGTTGTTGCGCAGTTATAATGTGTAATACAAAGAAGAACGTAACTACTCAACCATCGAAACTGAATCACTGGAATGATGTCTGACGGTGTTTTCCAACCGTCTGACATCTTGTTAGGTAAAACGTCAGACACAAAAAACGTGTCAGACGTTGTCCAGTAATGAAATTACAGAAAACACGCTGAGTAGCGCGTTCAGTACGCCTTCGGCGAATTTTTTTCAAAGAAAGTAACTCGAAATTTTCAATTTTTAACCTCTTGATTTATTTGAGGTTACAACGAGTTACTTAGGAGTTACAGAAAAATTAAAATTTATACAGATGCTTTATTACTTATTCAACGTACTTGAACAGTTATATCATCCGCCGGGGTTTGGCGTGGTACGATATTTAACATTTCGTTCAGCCGCTGCCGCTCTTACAGCATTGTTTATTAGTTTCATCATCGGCGGAAAAGTAATCAAGATGTTGAAAGCGAAAGGTATTGTTTCCACATATCGCGAAGGTGCGCCGGAGCGGCACAAAGAAAAAGCCGGCACACCGATGATGGGCGGCGTGATCGTGCTTGCGTCAGCTCTTATTCCAACATTATTGTGGGGCGATTTGCGCAACACGTACGTGCAAATGATTTTATTTGTTACGGCAGGGCTCGGTTTCGTCGGGTTCATGGATGATTATTTGAAAGTAGTGGCGAAGAAAAAAGAAGGTTTAGTTGGTTGGTACAAAATTATCGGACAAGTGACGGTGGGAACGATACTCGGCTACGTGCTCTATACTATGCCGGAGTTGCGCGCGATTCATGCGAACACGGTAACAACCGTACCGTTTTTCAAAAATCTAAATTTCGATTTTGGTCTTCTCTATATTCCGCTTGTGGTCTTCATCATCACTGCAACATCGAACGCAGTAAATTTAACAGACGGACTTGACGGACTTGCAATCGGTACGGTTGGCATTGTTGCGATGACGCTCGGCATCATCGTCTATATTTCGGGTAACATCGAATACAGTAACTACCTCAATATTATTTATCTGCGAGGCAACGGAGAGCTTGTTGTATTTTGTATTGCACTTGTCGGTGCCGCACTCGGTTTTTTATGGTACAATTCTTATCCGGCGCAAGTGTTTATGGGCGATACAGCATCGCTCGCGCTTGGCGGTGCAATCGGTGCGTTAACGGTGATGGCAAAGAAAGAATTAATTTTGCCGATTCTCGGCGGCATATTTTTTATGGAAACTGTTTCGGTGATAGTGCAGCGCTTGTATTTCAAATACACAAAAAAACGATACGGCACAGGACGGCGCGTTTTTAAGATGGCGCCGATTCATCATCACTTTGAATTGCTTGGCTGGACTGAACCGAAAATTGTTATGCGTTTTTACATCATTGCCATTCTGCTGATGATTTTAAGTTTAACAACATTCAAGGTTCGATAAGCAGCGATGGATGTCGGCGGAAAAAAAATTTCAATTCTTGGCGCTGAACGCAGCGGTATCGCAGTTGCTCTGTTGTTGAAAAAAAAGAATGCCATTCCATTTGTCAGCGACAGCGGTTCGGCAGAGAAGTTGAAAGAAAATAGTGCAGAGTTACAACGTGCAGGAATATCTTTTGAAACAGATGCACACACAGAAAAAGTTTTTGATTGTTCTTTGATTGTAATCAGTCCCGGCGTGCCGCATTATGCGCCGGTGGTTCTTGAAGCGCAACAGCGCGGAATAAAAATCGTTTCGGAAATTGAAGTCGCGTCGTGGTTCTGTTCAGCACCGATTATTGCCATCACCGGCAGTAACGGTAAAACAACAACAACAACACTTATCGGAAGGATATTGAGCGATGCAAAGAAAAAACATGTTGTTGCGGGTAACATTGGAACAGCATTCTCGTCAATCGTTCTGGACGTTACTGAAACGGATATTGTCGTTTTGGAAGTGAGCAGTTTTCAATTGGAACATATTGACACATTCCGGCCGAAGATTGCGATTCTTCTGAACATCACACAGAATCATTTGGATCGGTATCATCAATCAATGGAATTGTATGCAGAAGCAAAGTCGAGAATATTTATGAATCAGCGCGGCAATGATCTGTTGATCTATAATGCTGATGATGCACTCTCTGTTGAAAAAATTGAAAGCGCACAATCACAATGTATTCCATTTAGTACGAAGGTGATGGTAGAGCATGGCGCATTTTGTGAAAATGCTGTACTGAAAACAAAAATACACAATGATGATGACTCGATTCTAAGTATTCATGAAATCAGTATCAAAGGTGAACACAATCTTCAGAATGCAATGGCGGCAACACTTGCAGCACAACTGATGCACGTGGATGTTGCTTCGATTCGAGCAACATTGAAAAAATTTAAAGGAGTTGAACATCGACAGGAATTTGTCCGTGAAGTGAACGGTATCAAATATATTAACAACTCGAAAGCAACAACGGTAGAAGCGGTAGAATCCGCATTGAAAAGTTACGATGAACCGATTGTGCTGATCATGGGGGGCAAAGACAAAGGAAATAATTACGAACCGATTTTCGATTTAGTACAAAAGAAAGTGCGGGCGATAGTTGCAACAGGATATTCGGCAGAGACCATCGTAAAAAAATTTTCAGACAAAGTGCGTGTGGTAAAAGTTGAAACAATAGGAAATGAATTTCCCAATCTAACTTCGATGAAAAAAACAATTGATGTTGCAACCTCGCTGGCACACAAAGGCGACATCGTTTTGCTTTCGCCCGCATGCACATCGTTCGATTGGTTTAAGGATTACGAAGAGCGCGGAAGAGTGTTCAAGCAATTAGTGATGGGCATCTCTAAAAACCTTCAAGGTTTATCTTGACCAAATTTTGTGATGTTAAAATTTTATGGCACATCGCAAAAATAAAAACCTTGAAGGTTTCGTAACTAGTTTTTAGAGATGTCCTGATGAGTTTATAAAGTATCATGGCTACACAACGAAACCATATTGATAGAGTAATTTTGCTTGTGGTGCTGGCGCTGATGGTGCTGAGTATTATTCTCGTGTACAGTGCGTCATCAACATGGGCGATGCAAAAAATGCAATCGGCAAGCGGCTTGGTGAATAAGCACATTGTAAAAGTTCTTATCGGCATGGTTGCCATGTTTATAGGAATGAATATTGATTACAAAAAATATAAACCTGTAACAAAATTTGTTCTGATTGCAGCAGTCATGCTGCTTGTTGTAACGCGCGTTACCGGCGGTGAAGTAAAAGGCGCGGTGCGTTGGTTTCATGTTAGCGGGTTCAGTTTGCAGCCGTCGGAAATTGCAAAGTTTGCGCTCATCTTTCATCTGAGCGTGCTGCTTTCGTACAAAAAAGAAAATATAGAAGATTTCAAAAAAGGTTTTATGCCGCTCATGTTTTGGGTCGGATTGGTTGTGCTGCTGGTGATGGTGCAGCCGAACTTCAGCACTGGCTCAATGATATTTGCGCTCGGCATGGTGATGATGTTTGTCGGCGGCGCGCGGATTACACATGTGTTGCTTTCACTCTCGGCATTAATTCCCGTGTTGATTATTTATATGATGAGCGCACGGTATCGCATGGATCGCATTATGAGTTATGTCGGTTTTGGCGGAAGCGAAGTGAAGGTAACAAAAGAAAATTATCAGCTTGTGCAGGGTATTATCGGATTTGGCAATGGTGGAATTTTTGGCGTCGGCATGGGACAGAGCAAGCAGCGCGATTTGTTTTTGCCGGAATCGTACGGCGATTTTATTTTTTCAATTGTTGGTGAAGAATACGGGTTTATCGGTACGATACTGTTTATGACATTGTTCCTCACCATTTTACTGCGCGGGTTGCGTATTGCCAAACACGCGCCGGATGAAATGGGAAAATTTCTTGCTATCGGAATTACAAGCACGATAGTTATGTATGCGTTGGGCAATGCGCTGGTAACACTCGGTATTTTTCCGACAACAGGTTTGCCGATGCCGTTTGTGAGTTACGGCGGCACTGCAATTATTTTTTCGGCGTTTGCAGTCGGTGTGCTGTTGAATATTTCTTCGCACACAGATTTACATCCACGCGAAATAAAGGTGATTAAAACGCAGTCGCCAATAACAGCAGAACCAGCTGTTGGAAAAATATATTAGCACAAATGAAACATGCTCATCGCATAACAATACTTTTTGCCGGAGGCGGAACCGGCGGACATTTATATCCGGCAATTGCGATGGCGGAAGCAATACAAAAAATAGAAACAGTGCATATCGCTTTTGTTGGTACGAAACATAAAATTGAAGCGCGCGTTGTTCCGCAAAAAGGATTTGAGTTCCATACGATTTGGATCAGCGGATTTCAAAGAAAGTTGACGTTGGGTAATTTGCTGTTCCCGTTGAAAGTTGTCGTTTCGTTATTGCAGTCGTTCTTTCTCATTCTGAAATTGAAACCAAAAGTTGTTGTTGGTACCGGCGGCTACGTGTGCGGACCGATTTTATTTGCTGCTTCGTTGCTGGGCGTTCCAACGGTTGTGCATGAGAGCAATAGTTTTCCGGGTGCAACAACAAAGATGCTTGCGAGAATTGTTTCAAAAATATTTATCTCGTTTGACGTAACACGAACGTGGTTACCGAAAAATGCAGACATTGAATTAGTCGGCAATCCGACGCGCGAAGAATTAAGCGCCGTGAAGAGAAAAGATGGTTTAAAATATTATCAACTCGACCCGAAGAAGAAAACGCTGCTTGTGTTCGGCGGAAGTCTTGGCGCCGCTTCACTGAACAACGCGATGAAAAAACATATACCGGAATTCTACAAGAATAACATTCAGTTGATTTGGCAAACAGGAGAACGCGCCGGAGAATTATTATTCAACGTGCAGGAAAATGAAATGGTGAAAGTGCGGCGGTTCATTGATAAGATGGAATATGCGTACGCGGCAGCCGATGTTGTGTTGTGCAGGTCCGGCGCTACAACGCTTGCAGAATTAACGCGGCTCGGTAAGCCCGCAATTTTAGTTCCTTACCCGTACGCGGCGGCACATCATCAGGAATTAAATGCGCAGATGATGGTAGATGCCGGCGCGGCGTTGATGGTACACGATAAAGAATTGGAATCAGAACTATGGAATGCGATTCAAACTTTACTAAGCGATGATGCAATAAGAAAAAATATGTCGCTCAACAGTTTGCACATCGGCAAGCCGAACGCAGGAAAAGAAATTGCAGAAAAAATTGTAGCGATGTGTGCATGACAAATGAATTTAAATACAAACTCGATTTTTACTATCAACAAGCGTTGATGTACTTGTTGACGTTGATGTTGTATGCCGGCGTGAGAGGTTCGCTCATCGAAAATAATTTTACGCTGGTGATGAAAGATCCGATTCTCTACATCATCGCATTTTTTGTTGTGCTGGCTTTTTTGATGTTGCTGTTGAATAGAATACGCAATCGCAAGATGGTTATTACAGAACATGCAATTCAATTTCAGCATAGGTTTGGGAAACGCGAAGTTGCATTTCATGAGATCGAGTGGATGCACATCGGCAACGAGCGCAGCGTGCGGACTGCGGGCAGAATGCAAGTCATTATTATTAAGACAACACAGCGGCGACGAATGTTGCGCATTCGCATCGGGCGGTATGAACGAGAAAAAGAATTGCTAATCGCGATGGAAAAAATAGCGGCAAAAGTTCCGCGTGGCGAACACCGGCGATTTCGATTCAAAAGGAAAAAATAATTGTTCAGCGTGTTTTTTGTCCCGAAGGGATGCCTTCGGCATAATTTCTGTGTTTCGAAAGAAAATAAAGAAATCCCCCTCGCCCCCTTTTCAAGGGGGAATAAGAGCGTGGAAATCCCCCTTGAAAAGGGGGAAACAGGGGGATTTTTTGAATCAACAATAACGTTGAGTAGTTGTAGAAAAAAATAAAAGGAAGAAACATGTTCAGTAGTATTAAAAAAATTCATTTTGTTGGTATCGGCGGCATCGGCATGAGCGGCATTGCCGAAATTTTAATTGATCAAGGTTTCAAGGTGAGTGGATCAGATAGAGCGTTGAGTGAAGTAACTGAACGATTACAATCGCTGGGCGCAACAATTTTTGAAGGACACAGCGCGAAAAATATTACGAGCGATGTTGATACGCTGGTGTATTCATCCGCCGTGATTTCGGATAATCCCGAAGTGATAGAAGCTGTCCGCAGAAAAATTCCGATTGTGCGCCGCGCAGAGATGTTGGCAGAAGTAATGCGATTAAAATACGGCATCGGCATTGCCGGTACGCACGGAAAAACAACGACCACTTCGATGGTGAGTTTGGTGTTGATGGAAGGCGGACTTGATCCGACTGTTATTGTCGGCGGAAAACTGAGCGGGCTCGGCGGCACCAACGCACGTCTTGGCAAGGGTGATTTTATTGTTGTTGAAGCGGATGAATTTGATCGTTCGTTTCTCTCTATTACACCAACGGTTGCTGTGATGACGACTCTCGAAACAGACCATCTCGATTGCTATCGCGATCTGGAAGATATCAAAAGTGCATTCGTACAGTTCGCAAACAAAGTGCCGTTCTATGGATTTATTGTGTTGTGTTTGGATGAACCGGCATTGCAAGATATTATGCCGCAGCTCAGCAAGAAAAAAATTATTTCGTATGGCGTTACACCGCAAGCAGATATTCAAGCGGTGGATATGCGCCACAAAGAAAGCATCACAACATTTACTGTTGTGCAAAATTTTACTGATCTCGGCGATGTAACACTGCAAATTCCAGGCAAGCATAATGTGCAGAACGCGCTTGCTGCAATCGCGGTCGGGTTAGAACTTGGCGTGCCGTTTGAAAAAGTAAAATCCGGAATTGAAAAATTCAGCGGTGTCTATCGCCGTTGGGAAAAGAAAGGCGAGGCACGCGGCATTACAGTGTACGATGATTACGCACATCATCCGACGGAATGCAAAGCAACATTAAGCGGCGTAAAAGCCGGTTGGCGCCGGCGCGTTGTGTGTGTGTTTCAACCACATTTGTTTTCCCGCACGCGCGATTTCTATGAAGAGTTTGGTAAAGCATTCTTACTCGCCGATGTGTTGGTGGTAACGGATGTCTATCCGGCGCGCGAAGAACCGATTCAGGGTGTGAACGGAGAATTGATTGTGAATGCCGCAAAACAATTCGGACATAAAGATGTTCACTATGTGAAAGATAAAAAAGATTTGCCGGAATATTTATTGAAGACTACACGCACCGGCGATATTGTTATTACCATGGGTGCCGGTGATGTGTGGAAGTTTGGCGAAGATTTTTTGAAGCAATTAAAAAATATGTAATTGCTCAGCGAAAACAACCCCACCCTTTATCCCTCCCCTTTTAGGGGAGGGAATATGTCCTCTCCCCCTAACAGGGGGAGAGAAAGAGAGGGGGTCGTGTTTACAAAAGTGGAAAAGCAAAGAGTGAGTGATTCGCCGCGGCGAACGAATTTATAATTTTCCACGCTGAGTAGCGCGTTTAGTGCGCCTGCGGCGTATTTTTTTCAAATAGAGTAACTCACGATGTGAGTTACTTAGGAGTTACAAAAATATAAAATAAAATGTCGGAACAGGATACAAACATACAAGAGCAAGAAGAACTGCAGTACGGCAGAAGTGTCTATGTATGGCTCATTGCGATTTTTTTATTCAGTCTCTTTGCCTTGATAAGTTCGTTGCAATGGAAAAATCATTTGCTCGTTCGTCAGGTGATTGTTGAAGGTGAAAAAATATTAACGAAGGAAGAAATTGTACAACTGGCAAAGCTTTCTCCTTCACAAATGATGCGCGAAATGAATCTGTATGATGTACAGCGTAACATTCAATCGCATACGTTTGTGAAACAAGTTATTGCAAACCGCGACGCTCCTTCAACATTGCGGCTCACAATACAAGAACGGAAACCAATTGCAATTGTCCTGCTGCACGGTCGCACAGAAATTTATTATGTAGATGATGAAGGATATATTCTGCCGCATTTAATGTCGCAGTCAATTTATGATATTCCTGTTATTTCGGGACTCGACAGTGTGCAGACATTAAAAGTTGGTGCTCGGACAAATAATTTTGATGTGCTTGCCGCTGTGGAAGTGTTGAAAACAGCCGAGCGCATCAACACGGAATTATTTCATTTAATTTCTGAAATCCGTGTGCGCAACGGACATGATATGGTGATGTATTCATTCGATTCCGGTCTGCCGATTATTTTCGGGCAAGGCGATGCTGTAAAAAAATTAATAAAGTTCGATTCATTTTGGAAACAATTTGTCAATGATGTACATGCAGAAAATGTAGAGTACATCGATTTACGGTTTGAAGATCAAGTTGTTGTCGCAGAAAAGAAAATATAAACGCTACGGAAGCAAAAAAAATTATGGAAAATATTTACGTCGGGCTAGATATCGGTACAACAAAAGTGTGTGCCATTGTTGCATCGGTAAACAGCAATAATGAAATTAACATTCTCGGCATTGGCAAATGTAAATCCGAAGGATTGACACGCGGCGTTATCACTCATATTGATAAAACCACTGCATCAATTAGAGCTGCAATACAAGAAGCAGAACAACAGTCGGGAACAAAAATTCAATCGGTTGTTGTCGGCATTGCCGGAGACCACGTGCAAAGTTTTCAAAGCCGCGGCGTTGTTGCCATCAGCGGAGCGGAACAGGAAATTACGCAAGCTGATGTGAATCGTTTAATTGATGATACAAAAAAAGTTGCTCTGCCATCCGACAGAAAAATTCTTCACGTTATTCCGCAAGAATTTATTGTTGATGGACAAGACGGTGTGTACGATCCGGTCGGCATGTCCGGTGTGCGTATGGAAGCAAGCGTGCATATTATTACGGGGCTTGTTTCTGCGGCGCAAAATATTTTGCGTTGTGTGCAGCGCGCCGGTGTTTCGGTCAGCGACATCGTTCTCGAACCAATCGCGTCGAGCGATGCCGTGCTCGATAAAGAAGAAAAAGAAGTTGGCGTTGCATTGATTGATATCGGCGGCGGAACAACAGACCTTGCGGTGTTTGAAGATCGCACAATTCGACACACGGCTGTCATCGGCATTGCCGGCAGTAAAGTAACAGACGATGTGCGCCGCGGTTTAGGAATTTTAACAGACCAAGCTGAACAATTGAAAGTGCATTACGGTCATACGCATCTTCCTTCGCTCGTTGATAACGAACCAATCACTGTTCCGGGAATTGGCGGAAGAGATCCGCTTCAATTTGATAAAAAAATATTGTGTCAGATTATTCAACCGCGCATGGAAGAGATTTTAGAAATCGCTTCTCTGGAAATTAAGCGATCCGGTTACCAAAAACATTTGTCTGCCGGCGTTGTTTTAACGGGCGGCGGCTCGCTTGTAAAAGGAACATCTGATCTTGCGCGCGAAGTATTGGGAATGCCGGTGAAGATTGGTATTCCGCGCGGTTTCCATGGCGGCTTTGTACGAGAGATTGAAAATCCGATGTTTGCAACAGGTGTCGGTCTTGTCCATCATGCAATTAAAACACGACAACTTTCAGCACGCGATGTGTCCGGAAAAACACCGGCGCAAGAAAAAATGGATGGCAAAGCAAAAACAATTTTTACACGAATGCGCGGATGGTTCGACGAGCTGTAAAATGGCGATTAGTAAAAAAAATAGTAATTACTCACCGTGCATTTAAAGTCATGCCATGAGTTACTTTTTGATTCGCCGCGGCGAATAAAATTTGTCCCGAAGGGATGGATTCCCACAACATTCACCAAAACATGAGACAAACTCATGGCATGACTGAGTAGATACAAAAAAATATATCGATGAAAAAATTTCAAAAAATAATTAACAATAACCTACATTCACTTTATAACTAAAGGAGATATTTATGCCTATGATAGAACTCGACAGACCTGCAGAAAACGGCGCGAAGATTCGCATCGTTGGTGTCGGCGGCGGTGGAAGCAATGCAGTACACAGCATGATTAGCCGCGGACTGAATGGTGTTGATTTCGTTTGCATCAACACAGATTTACAAGCACTCGATCGTAATGCGGCATCGAATAAAATTCGCATTGGAAAAAATTTAACTCGCGGACTTGGTGCCGGCGCCGATCCTTCTATCGGACAGCGAGCAGCAGAAGAAGATAAAGAAGAAATTGCGCGCATCCTTGGCGGCAGCGACATGGTTTTTATTACAGCCGGTATGGGCGGCGGTACCGGTACAGGCGCATCACCGGTGATTGCAAGTATTGCAAAAAGTCTTGGTGCGCTGGTTGTCGGCATTGTAACAAAGCCGTTCAACCATGAAGGAAAAAAACGTTCAGCACAAGCGGACTACGGAATTGAAGAATTGCGCAAGCAAGTTGATACGCTCATCGTTATTCCGAATCAGCGTTTGTTGAATGTTGTTGAACGAGCAACGCCAATTACGGAAGCATTCGAAGTTGCCAATGGTGTGCTCTACAGCGCAACGCGCGGTATTTCAGAAATAATTACTGTTGCAGGTTTAATCAATGTTGATTTTGCCGATGTGCGGCGTGTGATGCGCGAGATGGGCGATGCGTTGATGGGAACCGGAATTGCAACAGGCGAAAACCGCGCAGTGGAAGCAGCGAACCTCGCTATTTCTTCTCCGCTGTTGGAAGGTGTTTCAATTGCGGGTGCGCAAAAACTTTTGGTGAATGTAACGGGCGGAAAAAATCTTTCCATGTACGAATACAACGAAGCGACGGAAGTGATACACGAAGCAGCCGGCGGCGATGTTGAAGTAATCGCCGGTGTTGTCATCGATGAAAACATGACGGAAGAATTAATGGTTACTGTGATTGCGACCGGCTTCAACAAAAAACCGGCTGCAGTGCAGGAACGCACGCCGCGTACGGCAAGCAAACCGATTGATTATATTCCGAGCGGCTATTCGGATTTGGCGAAGTTTAATGCGCCGGCTTATGAACGCAAAGGAATTCAAATTCCCGCAGCAAGTGCACCATCAGAAGAACGTCGCGTTCTTCCGATGGAACAGCATGACCGCGGTGATTTAGATCGACCGGCATTTTTGCGAAGAATTATGGACTAAAAATTTTTCGCTTGATGTTTTTTAAACCTGTTAGGCTGAAATCAGCGTAACAGGTTTTTTTTGTTATCATGGAATGGGTATCTCTAAAAGTATTGTAGTCACCGCGATCTTTAGCGATGAAGTTTCACAGCGGCGAGACAGAGTTACAAAACGGTCAGACGAACTTTCGAAACAGCCGGACAGACTTACAAAATGGTGGGACAGAGTTTTTAAAGAGCCAGACAGACTTACGAAACAGTCGGACGGATTTACAAAATGATTGGACGGACTTTGAAAACGGTCAGACAGACTTGCAAAATGGTGGGACGAACTTTCTAAACAGTCAGACAGAGTTACGAAACGGTTAGACGGACTTTTTTTCGCCAGAGGCGAACAAATGCGCTGAATTCGGGCTAAAAAGAGGTCCTCTCGTTCCCAAACTCTGTTTGGGAACGAGGTTTATGCGAAACTCCGTTTCACTTATCAACTTGCGTTCCCAACGAGGACGTTGGGAACGAGAGGAAAACTCCCCGCCGCAAGTCCCGAAGGGATCACTTTGTGACAGCGGGGTATCTTCGTCATGTTCGCCGCGGCGAACATCCACAAATAGATTCCCGCCAAAAACATGTCCCGAAGGGATCCCTTTGGGACG